>CAZEIA010000053.1:0-17883 GCA_964512335.1 uncultured Desulfobacterales bacterium | reverse complement strand
TATTTTTTCCTTGACAGGCCGGGGGGTTATCGGGTAAAAGTGTCACAAAGTGGGATTTAGTGTCATAAAGTGGTGCACCGGCATGTTTAAAGGACGCTCGCGACATACACTGGACGAAAAAGGGCGGTTGGCCGTTCCGGCTCGGTTCAAAGACGCCCTGCAGAATAAGGGCAACGATGCTCTGGTGCTCACAAACCATGACAGCTGTCTCTGGGCCTTTGCCCTCGACGACTGGCGCGCCATCGAAGAGAAGGCTGCAAATCTCTCCCTTTTCAACCACGCCGCCAACCGCTATCTCCGTTATTTTATCTCCGGAGCGCAGGAATGTCCAATCAAACAGGGCCGCATAACAATTCCCCCGGACCTGAGGGAAATCGCCGGACTTAAAAAGGAAGTGGTCCTCGTCGGTGAGTTGAAGATCTTTGAAATCTGGGACCGGGAGCAATGGGAGGATGAGTTCGAGAAGGCGCGGCAGAGCTTCGCCCAGGACAGTCAAGTCCTCTCGGAACTGGGCATCTAGAGGTGATTCCCATTGGAGTATTCCCACGAACCGGTGCTTCTCAAAGAGACCGTTGAGGACCTGGTTACCCGAATTGACGGTCTCTACGTAGACGGGACCTGCGGCGGTGGGGGGCACAGCAGGGCTGTCGGGGAACGGCTTTCGTCTTCGGGCCGTATGATCTGCCTGGACAGGGACCCCGAAGCCGTACGTCAATGTCGATCCATGATGTCTTTCATGGAGGACCGGGCCCTGGTGATGAAGGCAAACTTTACGGAGGTGGGAAGGGTACTGGGTGAATCGGGCCTGGAAAAGGCCGATGGAATTCTGCTTGATCTGGGTCTTTCGAGCCATCACCTGGACCGTTCGGGACGCGGGTTCAGTTTCAAGAGGGACGAACCCCTGGACATGCGGATGGATCCGGAAGACGGCGTGACGGCGGGTCACCTTGTCAACACACTCTCGAAAGCTGAGCTGGAGAGGATTTTGAAGGATTACGGTGAAGAGAAGAGGGCCCGGGCCATTGCCGGGGCCGTGGTCAGGGCGCGGCGGGTGGAACCTTTTGCCAGTGCCTCCAGGCTTGCTTCACTGATTCGCTCAGTTGCCCCTCCATCCCGCAGGTCCGGAGAAAAAGACCCTGCAACACGCTCTTTTCAGGCCTTGAGAATCGCAGTTAACAGGGAGCTTGATAACCTGAGGGTTTTTCTTGACGGGGTCCCTGAATGGATCCACCGGGGAGGGAGGCTCGTGATTCTGGCCTATCACTCCCTTGAAGACAGGATGGTCAAACAGGCCCTTCGGGCCTGGGAAAAAGGTTGCACGTGCCCGCCGGATTTCCCGGTCTGCAACTGTGGGAAAAAGCCCCTGTTCAGGCCTGTTCGGCGGAGAGGACTGAAGCCGACCGGGGAGGAAATATCAAGGAATCCCAGGTCCCGAAGTGCCGTTCTGCGGTCGGCGGAAAGGATATGAGCCATGGGCGGACGAAAATCCAGATGCGAATTGAACAGGCTAACGAATCGTGGGAGTGGGGTGCGGATCCACAACTCCAAGAGGAAGGACCGTGACCTCCGTCTGACATCCAGGCAGATTGTGCTCATCTCCATTCTCTTCCTGATCTTTATGATGAGCGGAATCGGGTATGTCTGGTCCAACTTCGAAGGGACTCAGATCGGTTACGACCTGAGCCGCCTTCAGAAACGGGAGATGGAGCTTATAGAACTCCATCGCAAGCTGAAGCTGGAGCTGGCTTTTCTGACGTCACCCCAATATCTGGAGACGGCGGCCGGAAAAGCCGGGCTTCGTCCGGCCGATCCTGACCAGGTGATCCTGATTCAATGAGATGAGATTCACTGCAAAGAAATGGATCCGATTCCGGATTTACGTAGTCGCGACGGTGTTCGCGCTGGGTCTGGCAGTGATTCTGGCCCGAGGGTATCAGCTTCAGGTTAGAGAGCGGGACAAGCTCACCGCAATCGCCCGCGCCGGGTACAGCGGAGTGGTCAATCTTCCGCCTATGCGCGGGACTATTTATGACCGCAAAGGCAACGAGCTGGCGGTGAGCGTCGAAGTGGGCTCCGTGTACGCCCACCCGCCCCAAATCGAGGACAAGGCCCGGGCCGCTGAGAAGCTCGCAAGAGTCCTCGATGTTTCAGAAACTGATGTGAGAGGTCTGCTGGAGAAGGATGTGCGGTTTGTATGGCTGCGCAGGAAAGTACCCCCGCAAGTAGTGGAACAGGTCCGGCGGCTGAAAATTCAAGGGCTGGGAACGACCACCGAGTCTGATCGTTTCTATCCCGGAAAGGAAATCGCCGGTCATCTGATCGGGTTTTCCGGTACGGACAATCAGGGGCTGGAGGGCCTGGAAAAGACTTACGATCAATATCTCAAGGGCCCACAGCGGGTGCTGATCCAGATGCGCGATGCACTGGGCCGTCCCTTTTTCATCAGCAGGCCCACACCGAAGGATGATTCCGGAAAGAGTCAGACCATGCACGATCTGGTGCTGACGGTCGACAAGCATATTCAGTACAAGGCCCAGCAGGCACTGGAAGAAGCGGTTACAAAGACCAAGGCCGTAAGCGGTCATTGTGTGGTGATGGATCCGGAAACCGGAGAGGTGCTGGCCATGGCCGTGGAACCTTCCTTTAATCCTAATGTGTTCGGTAAATACAAGCCGGAGCAGTGGCGGAATCGGATCATCACTGACACCTATGAGCCCGGCTCAACCATGAAGGCGTTTCTGATAGCTGCGGCCCTGGACAAGGCCGTCGTGTCGCCTCAGACCCTGTTCAACTGCGAAAACGGCAAGTTCTCCGTGGGAAGACATGTTATTCACGACACTCACGAATACGGCGAACTCACCACCGCTCAAATCATAGCGCTTTCCAGCAACATCGGAGCGGTGAAGATCGGGTGGAAACTTGGGTACGAAACCTATACCGATTATCTGAAGGGTTTCGGTTTCGGCAAGAAGACAGGGATCGACCTCGTAGGCGAACGTAGGGGATTTATTCGGCCCGTTGCCGAGGCCCGCACCATCGATCGCGCCAATATTTTTTTCGGCCAGGGATTGACTGTGAGTTCCATTCAATTGGCCATGGCCATGGGGGCCGTCGCCAACGGCGGACGTTTGATGCGCCCCTACGTTGTAAAGGAGGTTCGGAACACTAACGGTCGGGTAGTGATGAGGAACCGCCCCCAGGTGGTGCGGCGCGTATGCGCTCCGGATACGGCCGGCGAGGTGAAGCGGATCCTGAGCGAGGTGGTGAGCGAACGCGGCACCGCTCCCCTGGCGGCCATTGCCGGATACCAGGCCGCCGGAAAGACCGGCACCGCCCAGAAAGTGGACGCGGCTACGAGGCGCTATTCAAGAAACAAATATGTAGCCCTTTTTGTGGGCTTCGTCCCAGTAGAGGACACCAGGCTGGTCTGTCTGGTTCTGCTGGATGAACCAAAAGGAAGTTCATACGGGGGAATAGTGGCCGCGCCGGTGTTTCGAGACGTCGGCCGATGGGCCTTGAATCATCTCAGGGTCATGCCTCGACTGCGCCTTGCCTTGGCGGAGGAAGAGACGACCGCTCAAAAAGAGGTCACATTTGAACTCATGAAAAACGATCCGGCCGACACAACCGAAGGGAAATTGGCGGGCATGAATAAGCTCGGCGGATTATTCCGGCGAGAGGTGACAGAACCCGGAGAACCTCTCCTCCCGGATTTTAGCGGAAAGTCCATGCGGGAGGTCCTGCGCAAGGGAAGTGCTCTTGGAATCCATGTGGTCCTGGAAGGTACCGGGTTGGCCGTGGAACAGGAGCCGGAGCCCGGTGCAGGCCTGAACGGGGTGAGCAAGGTGCGCGTCCGTTTCCATCCACCCAGCTGACGAGTGGTGGGAAAGGAATAACAAGTATCATGAAACTGGACCGGCTCATAGAAAACCTGGATGGTGCGCAACTGCTCAGCGGTGACGCCGATCGCGGGATTCTCGGCCTGGCATATGACTCCCGGCGTGTCCAACCGGGGTTCCTCTTTGTCGCTGTCAGGGGACACGCGCAGGATGGCCGCACCTTTCTTGATGAGGCCGTAGGCCGAGGGGCTGTTGCCCTTGCGGCGGAGGCCTTTCCGGACAAGCGTTACGACGCCGCCATGATCCGTGTGCTCGACGCAAGGGCCGCCCTTTCCGACCTTGCGGCCCGGTTTTACGATTATCCATATCGCGGCATGGAGGTGGTCGGAATTACAGGGACCAATGGAAAGACCTCTACGAGCTATATCCTGGAATCCGTGCTCCGGGCGGCGGGTGCCGAGCCCGGTGTCATAGGCACCGTCAACTATAGGTACAGAGACATCCGCAGACCGGCACCGGTTACGACTCCGGAATCCCTTGACCTGATGGCCATGCTGAGGGAGATGGCGGATAACGGAATCACCCACGCCGTAATGGAGGTTTCCAGCCATGCACTGGAGCAGGGCAGGGTGCGTATCTGCCCTATGCGGGTCGTGGTTTTTACGAATCTATCCCGGGATCACCTGGACTATCACCCCGGAATGGACGCCTACTTCAAGGCCAAGAGCAGGCTGTTTCGCCCCTGTGAGGACGGGGGGATTCCCGGGGAAGGTCCGGCAATCATCAACCTGGACGATCCCAGAGGAACTGAGCTGGTTTCCCTTTGCAAAAGGCCTGTCCGAACCTACGGGCTGAATCGAGCCAGCGATGTCAGGGCCGAGATCCTGTCCGAGGACCGCGACGGGTTTCGCGCCAGCCTGATCGCCCCGGAGGGTGATTGCACAATTCTGAGCCCCCTGATCGGTAGGATCAACCTCTACAACATCCTGGCCGCCTCCTCCGCCGCCCTGTCCCTGGGAGTGGAAATGGACGCCGTGGCTGAAGGTATCGAGCGGGTGAGGGCCATACCCGGAAGGCTGGAAAGGGTGGAAAACCAGAGGGGTTTGAGCCTGTTCGTGGATTACGCCCATACCCCGGACGCCCTGTCAAAGGCCCTGGAGGCGGTTAGGCCTCTTGCTCCGGGACGCCTTATGACTGTGTTTGGATGCGGGGGGGACCGGGACAGGGGGAAGCGCCCGGAAATGGGTGCCCTCGCCGGAAGGCTCAGCGATCTGGTGTTCGTGACATCGGACAACCCGCGGACGGAAAACCCTCTGGAGATCATAGCTCAGGTGGAAAAGGGAGTCAGGACCTCAGGCCTCCCCCGGCTGGAGAACGGGAGTGATCCGCGGAACACGAGGGAAGGATATGTGGTGGAGCCTGACCGCAGGCGGGCGATCAGGCGGGCCGTGATGGCGGCCGATTCCGAGGATATCGTCCTGATTGCCGGTAAGGGTCATGAGGACTACCAGATCCTGGGCACGGAAAGAGTTCACTTCGACGACAGGGAGGAAGCGGCTGAGGCCGCCGCGGGTTGACCGGCTCCGGTCAGGCTTAACAGGAGAAGAATCGTATGCCCGCTTCGTGGGGACTTGTCACGGCTGAAGAGATTGCAGCGGCTGTTGGGGCGGAACGGCTCACCGGCCCTGTGGGTGCCGTGATGTCCGGAGTTGGAACGGATACGAGGACTCTCAAGCCCGGAGAACTCTTTTTCGCCCTTCGTGGGGAACGGTTCGACGGCCACGATTTCATACCCGCGGCCCTTGAACTGGGGGCCGCCGGGGTGGTCTGCGATACGAGTTGGGCGGGGGCCAAGTCCCCGGCGGGGGATCGAGCCGTTATCGCGGTTCGTGATACCTTGAGAGCTTTGGGGGACATGGCTTCCTGGTGGCGGCACAATCACACCGCAGCAGTGGTGGCACTCACCGGAAGTTCCGGCAAGACAACCACCAAGGAGATGGCTGCGGGCGTCCTGGAACTGGAGGGCTCGACCCTAAGGTCCCAGGGAAACTTCAACAACCTCATCGGCCTTCCTCTGACCCTTTTCGGACTCAGAGGAGAGCACCGCTACGTGGTCCTGGAGATGGGAATGAACCGGAAGGGAGAGATCGGCCGGCTCACTGAGATAGCTGATCCCCAGACCGGCTTGATCACTAACGTGGCAAAGGCTCACCTGGAAGGACTCGGGGACATCAGGGCAGTGGCCAGGGCAAAGGCCGAACTCCTGGATCGCATGTCCCCCAAGGGCGTTGCAATTCTCAACGGTGACGACGCCCTTCTGATGGCTGAAGCGTCACGGTTTAAGGGAGACCTGATCACCTTCGGCCTTGGCCGTCAAAACGATTTCCGGGCCGAAAGGGTGAAGGACATGGGACGGAAGGGTACGGCGTTCACGCTTGTGTGTGATTATGGACGGATTGATGTGCGCCTGTCGGTGCCCGGACGCCAGAACGTGTGGAACGCCCTGGCGGCTTCAGCCTTGACCGTCAAATCGGGCGCATCACCCGAAAATGTCGCGAGGGGACTCGCGGCTTACAAGGGCGTACCGGGCAGGTTTGCAGTCATGGACCTGCCCGGAGGCGGCATACTGGTGGATGACACTTACAATGCCAACCCTTCCTCGCTCAAGGCGGCCCTTGAATCCCTCGGAGGGCTGGCCGCCGGGGGGGGGCGAATAATCGTCTGCCTGGGAGACATGCTGGAACTCGGGCGGGAGACTGTTACCGCCCACCTGGAAGCGGGGCGGATGGCGGCGGAACATGGGGCCGAACACATACTGGCCATGGGCGATCAAGCGGATCACATCATCCGTGGAGCCCTGGACAGCGGCTTCCCCTCCGACCGGGTACACCGAATTCAAAACCATGAGGAGATGGCCGATGGAATCCTGGAATTGTTCGAGAAGGGGGATCTCATTTTACTCAAAGCGTCCCGGGGAATGCGATTCGAGCGGGTGCTCGAGTGCCTTTGCGGAACCGGGAGAAAAGGAAACCTCCATGTTATCGATCAAGAGGATCCTTGTGGTGGACGACGAACCGGCGATTCGCCGGCTTCTGTCTGATGTGCTTTCCGCGCCTGGTCACAGGGTCTCAACTGCCCAGGATGGGCTGGAGGCGGTTGAAAGACTTCGGGACGGGCACTTCGATGTGATCATAACGGACATGAATATGCCGGGTATGGATGGGATAGGCCTCCTGCGCTGGATGAAGAAGAACAGGCGGAAGGAGAAGGTGGTAGTCATGACAGGCTCTCCGAGCCGGAACATCCTGCCCGAACAGGGAATGCCGGCGGTGCACGCCCGGTTCCGCAAGCCTTTTCGAATAACGGCGTTCATGGATGCCTTGGAAGCGGTCCTTGTCAACAAGAGGAGAGGACCGGCACGGACGATGAGAAAGAGACAAAAGGCGATGGCCTGAATCATGCTGTATAAGCTCATATACCTTTTTCATCAGGACATCTCATGGCTGAACGTGTTCCGGTATATAACGTTCCGGACCATCGTGTCGGCCCTGTCCTCCATGGCGATTGTGCTCTTCTTCGGCAGATGGGGAATCAACAGGCTTCGTGCCATGCAGATAGGCCAATTCATTCGTGAGGACGGCCCGCCCAATCACCTGAGCAAGGCAGGCACGCCAACCATGGGAGGGTGCCTGATCCTGCCCGTAGTAATTTTTTCCACCATCCTCTGGGCTGAACCCCGCAACTTCTATGTATGGCTTGTTGTGTTGGTTTTTCTCGGGTTCGGAGGAATCGGATTTGCAGATGATTACATCAAGCGGGTTCGAAAGAGCAGCCGGGGATTGAGCGCCCGGGCCAAGTTCGGATTGCAGTTCCTGGTGGCCCTGGTTACAGCCCTTTTTCTTTATATGCGCCCTGAATTCGACTCTCGTCTAATGGTGCCCTTTCTCAAGGAGGTCCGGCCGGACCTGGGATACTGGTATGTGCCTTTCGCCGTATTCATCATCGTCGGGGCCTCCAACGCCGTCAACCTTACAGACGGTCTGGACGGCCTGGCCATAGGGCCCATAATCGTGGCTTTCGGCTCCTACCTGGTCTTTTCATACCTGGCAGGGCACGTAAAGATCTCTGAATATCTCCAGATACCTTATGTGCCAGGGGCCGGGGAGCTTTCCGTGCTGTGCGGAGCCGTGGCCGGAGCCGGGTTGGGCTTTCTCTGGTACAACGCATATCCCGCGGAGGTTTTCATGGGAGATGTGGGGTCCCTCCCCCTGGGTGCCGTTCTGGGGACTGTGGCTGTGATCACCAAGCAGGAACTCGTACTGGTCATGGTAGGAGGCCTTTTCGTAGTTGAGGCCCTTTCAGTGATATTCCAGGTGGCGTACTTCAAACTCACCGAGGGAAAAAGGATATTTCGAATGGCGCCCCTTCATCACCATTTCGAGTTGAAGGGCTGGGCCGAGAGCAAAGTGACCGTTCGTTTCTGGATCATTTCAGTAATCCTGGCGCTCCTGGCTGTCAGCACGCTGAAGCTCAGGTAAGGAGGTCGGGTACATGTATCGATTGGGTCAGTGATTAAAGGCTTAGAGCCGATTGTTTCCCGCAAGATCTGAATTTTCTATGAAAAAATCGTTTTGCTTCCAGGAAGGCGGGAATGAAGGAAGGATTAAACATCAGAGGGAGGCGCATCGTGGTGGCGGGGCTGGGACGGTCAGGCTCGGCCGCCGCCCTGTGGCTGTCGAGCCGGGGCGCCGAGGTGACTGTAAGCGATTTGCGGCCTGAGGCCGACTTTCATCCCGACCTGCTCACGAAGATCCGGGATGCCGGGGTCCGGCTGGAGGCCGGCGGGCATGGCCCTGAGACCTTTTGCCGTGCCGATCTGGTGGTGATCAGCCCCGGTGTGCCGCATGACATTCCCCCTGTCGAGGCGGCCAGGAAACTTGGGATTCCGATTATCGGAGAGATGGAACTCGCCTGCCGTTTCCTGGATATTCCCATGGTGGGTGTGACCGGAACAAATGGAAAGTCCACGGTAACCGCCCTTATCGGAGAAATGCTGCGGAACACGGGACGACGGGTGTTCGTAGGCGGGAACATCGGCACGCCCCTCATGGATCTTGCGGCCTGTCCCGGGGAGTATGACTGCGCCGTGGTGGAGGTATCCAGTTATCAGCTTGATACGCTGGAGAGCTTTCAACCCGTTGTCTCCGTTCTGCTGAACATCACCCCGGACCACCTGGATCGATATCCGGATTACGAGGGGTATGTTAGAAGCAAACTCAACATATTCAGCAGGCAGACAAAAGGCGGCACTGTGGTGCTCAACGACGACGACCGACGTTTGCGGAGCGTGGATCCGGGGGGCCTTCTGCGCGTCCTTCGCTACGGGCTGGAAGAGGCTTCCGGCAGGTCGGCATGGGTTTCACAAGGCCGAGTCCTCGTGCGATTTCCAGGAATGGGTCCCTTGACGTTTCCTCTGCAGCGCTTCGCCCCGCCGGGCGCTCACAATCGGGAAAACGTCACTGCCGCCGTTCTCTCGACACTTGCATTTGGGGCCGATCCCGAGGCGATACAGGGGGCCATCGATTCGTTTAAGGGCCTTCCTCACAGGCTGGAGCTGGTGGCGGAAGCGGATGGGATCGCATTTTACAACGATTCCAAGGCCACTAACGTTGACGCGGCAGTGCGTGCGGTTATGAGCCTTGATCGTCCCCTGGTGCTGATAGCGGGCGGGCGGCACAAGGGTGCCGACTATGGAGCCTTGGTAAAGGCGGCCCGAGGCCGGGTAAAGGAGGCGGTGTTCCTGGGAGAGGCCCGGTCTCTCCTTGCAGAGGCCTTCGAGGGTGTCCTTCCGGTTTGCCTGGCCGGCACACTCGAAGAGGCCGTATTCGAATCGGCAAGCCGGGCCGAACCGGGAAACGCAGTCCTTTTTTCGCCTGCATGCTCAAGCTTCGACATGTTTCAAGACTACGAGCATCGAGGGCGTACTTTCATCGACGCAGTGCTGGGAGAACTCAATGGCCGCAAAGGCGCATGAATTGAGGCGAACGGATTACTGGATCCTGATGCCCACCATTCTCCTGGCTGGGTTCGGACTGGTGTTTATTTACAGTTCCAGCTCTTTCGTCGCCGAGCACAGGATGGGAGACAGCTACTACTTTCTAAAACGACAGGGCATATTCTGCCTGGTCGGGCTGTTTCTTCTCATTCTGGCAAAAAATATTCCGGCCCGGGTGTGGGAAAAGCTCGCCTACCCCCTCCTTGTCCTGAGCCTAGGGCTTCTCGTCCTTCTCCTGATTCCGAGCCTGGGCAAGACTGTAGGGGGCGCAAGCCGTTGGCTCCGCTTTTACGGGTTCTCTTTTCAGCCTTCGGAGCTGGCCAAGCTTTCTCTGGCTGTTTACATCGCCTATTCCATGGCCAAGAAGGGGCAGGACATGGGGTCTTTTTCAAAGGGCCTCCTGCCGCACCTCCTTATCGCGGGCGTATTCATGGGCCTGATTATTCTGCAGCCCGACCTGGGCACTGCCGTGATTATCGGCTCCTGGCTCATGATGCTCCTCTTTGTGGGAGGGGTTCGGATATACCAGATCACGGCCCTGCTGCTTGCCTTCGCACCGGTCGTAGGTTTCCTGATCTGGCTGGAACCGTATCGCCTTCGACGCTGGTGGGCGTTCCTGGAGCCCTGGAAGGATCCCCATGGTTTGGGCTTTCAGATCATCCACTCGTTTCTGGCCTTCGGGTCTGGAGGGGTATTCGGGGTGGGGCTGGGCAACAGCAAGCAGAAGCTCCTGTACCTGCCCGAGCCTCACACGGACTTCATCCTGTCCATCATCGCCGAGGAACTGGGGCTGATGGGTGTTGCAACGATAGTGCTCCTGTTCGGCGTGCTGGTTATGCGCGGCATAAGCGTGGCCCTCAACGCCAGGGATCTTTACAGCACTTATCTGGCCATGGGGATAAGCAGCTTTATCGGACTGCAGGTAATCGTCAACATGGGTGTGGTAATGGGCCTCCTGCCCACCAAGGGGCTGACCCTGCCCCTCATCAGCTACGGAGGCTCTTCGCTGGTGGTAAACCTTCTGGGAATCGGGATACTCCTGAGCATTGCTCAAAGGAGGTAGGGCCGGGGAAATGCAAAGGCATTTGGATCGAGTGAGTCCATGACGGGAGTGGAGACAAACAGGGCATGTCGCTTATTGATCGCTGGAGGCGGTACAGGGGGGCACTTGTTCCCCGGGCTGGCCACGGCTAGTGAACTGAGGCGACGTCATCCTGATGCGCAGATCCTTTTTGTAACAGGTGAGCGAAGGATGGAGACACGCATCCTGGAGAAAACCGGTTACAGGAGGGTGCGCATACACGTCCAGGCCCTCAAGGGCCGGGGTTGGAAGCGGGGCCTGGGGACTCTGCTGGGCCTTCCAAGGAGCTTTTTCGAGGCGCGCCGTATAGTGGAAAGGTTTTCCCCTGGGGCGGTGTTGGGTGTGGGCGGCTATGCCGCAGGCCCCGTATGCGTGGCTGCTCGAACCCTGGGCGTTCCCACGGCGATTCATGAGCAGAACTCCATTCCGGGACTCACAAACCGGCTGCTTTCCAGAATCGTGGATCGTGTGTTCATCTCGTTTGCGGAGAGCAGGGAGCGGTTTCCCGCAGGAATCCGAGTGCTTACAGGAAACCCCGTTCGCGAGGAACTCCTGGGCCTTAAAACCGGCGTGAGAGGGCCCGGGGAACCCCTGTGCCTCCTGGCGGTGGGTGGAAGCCAGGGCGCACGTTCAGTAAACACGGCCGTAGCGTACGCCCTGCTTATCCTGAAACACAGGGGAAGGACCGTCAGGGTGGTTCACCAGACGGGCGAGTATGACTACGAACGGACCCTGGGTATCTACACCGAAAAAGGTCTGGATGGAGTTGTGACCCCCTTTATCGATGATATGGCCCGTGCCTATCGAGACGCCGACCTGGTGGTGGGCCGGGCCGGCGCGAGCACGGTGACCGAACTGGCGGCAATGGGCAAGCCATCCATCCTGATCCCGTTTCCTTATGCGGCCGATGATCATCAAACGGCCAACGCAAGGGCCCTTTCAGACGAAGGGGGGGCGGTGCTTCTTCCCCAGGAGGATCTCAGCGCATCATCTCTGGCCGACCTCCTGGAGCAATTCGACGACGATCGGGAGAGGCTTGCCCGGATAGGGTCTACAGCTCTTGAAAAGGGGCGCCCTGATGCGGCACGGGCAATTGTAAATCAACTCGAGTTCATGATGGGGCTTGACAGCCTGAAATTCGAAGGGGGCCGGGACGGGCATGAGACCCTTCGGTAAGGTTCAGCATATCCACTTTGTGGGTATAGGCGGCATAGGCATGAGCGGCATAGCAGAGCTGTTGCTCAACCTGGGTTACAACGTTTCCGGTTCGGACCTGAGGGAGTCCGAGGTTACGGCGAGACTGGCCTCAATGGGAGCGGTGATCCATCGCGGCCATGCGAAAGAAAATTTGAAGGGGGCGGACGTGGTCGTGTTCTCATCCGCCGTTTCCAGGGACAACCCGGAAATCCTCACCGCCATGGAGCGCTTTGTCCCGGTGATCCCGCGGGCGGAGATGCTGGCCGAGCTCATGCGGCTCAAGTACGGCGTGGCTGTGGCCGGGGCGCATGGAAAGACGACGACCACATCCATGATTGCCTCCATCCTCACGAGTGGAAACCTTGATCCTACTGTAGTCATCGGAGGGCGCCTGGACATCTGGGGCGGCTCCAACGCCAAGCTGGGTCAAGGAGATATCCTGGTGGCCGAGTCGGACGAGAGCGACGGCTCCTTCATGATTCTATCACCCACCATTGCCGTGGTGACGAACGTAGACAGCGAACACATCGATTATTACGGGACCATGGATAACCTGCGTGGCACGTTCGTTGATTTCGTCAACAAAGTCCCGTTTTACGGAGCGGCCGTAGTCTGTCTGGACAACGAAGAGATTCAGGGTATCCTTCCGCGCCTGCGCAAAAGATATCTGACTTACGGTATGAACACCCAGGCCGATGTGCGCGCCAGGGAAGTGGAAACACACGAGTTCGCCTCGTCGTTCGAGATACTTCACCACGATCGCTCTTTGGGGCGCGTCCTGGTGGGTATGCCGGGCCGCCACAACGTACTCAATGCGCTGGCTGCAATAACCGTGGGCCTGGAGCTTGAGGTCGATCTTGATGATATCAAGGCGGGCCTTCGAAATCTGGGAGGGCTTGCGCGAAGATTTCAGATAAAGGGGGAGGCCCGAGGTGTCCTGTTCGTGGACGACTACGGCCACCACCCCACGGAGATCGTCAGCACCCTTGAAACGGCCAGGGTGTGCTGGCCCGATAGACGTCTGGTGGTTGTTTTTCAACCTCACAGGTATTCGCGGACCCGGTCCTTGTACGACCGCTTTGTCCTGAGCTTCAACCAGGCGGACCTGCTGCTGGTGGCCCCCATTTACGAGGCGGGTGAGAAGCCCGTTGAAGGAGTGAACTCGGACTGGCTGTGCCGGGGAATAAGGCGGCACGGCCACAGAGAAGTGACACCTGGACGGGATCTGGAGGGGATTCAAGGCCTTTTGCATGAAACCCTTCAAGCGGGCGACGTGGTCATTACCCTGGGTGCCGGGGATGTGTACCGGGTCGGAGAAAGGCTTCTCGAAGTTTTAGGGGATAATTCGCAGGCACCCGGCGGCCCCTGACGGACGGCGAATCAGGAGTGAGAGGCCCGGATGGGATTGGAGTGGCCATGGAAGAAAGGCATCGAAGGGGCATTTTCAGGCTCGTGGGACGGGATGTCAGGTTCGACAGGCCCATGCGCCTCTACACCACCCTTCGGATCGGTGGAAACGCTGCCGCTTTCGCCGTGGTCAGGACCCTGGATGTCCTGAAAGGGGTTCTCTCCTATGCTGAAACCCAAGGCCTCCCCTGGACCTTGCTGGGCAAAGGGAGCAACCTTCTGGTTTCGGACGAAGGTATCGACGGTCTGGTGATCAGGCTTCGAGGTGACCTTGCAGGAGTGAGCATGGAGGAGGAAGAGGGCGTCTTTTTGAGGGCCGGAGGCGGAGCCGCCATTCGCGGAATTCTGGGTGCCTGTGCGCGGGACGGCCTGGGAGGGCTGGAATTTCTCGCCGGCATCCCGGGGACGGCGGGTGGGGCTGTCGCCATGAACGCCGGCGCGCGTGATCGTGAGGTCGGCGATTCGGTTAAGCTGGTTGAGCTCTTGACACCTGAAGGAGAGGTCTCGTCCGTGGGCCCCGATGCCCTCGCATTCTCATACCGTCGTTGCGAGCTCCCCGAGGGTTGCCTGGTCACAGGGATCCTGTTCCGGGTCAAGAGGGAAGGCTCCGAGGAAGTGAAGAGAAGGGTCGCGGAAAACATGGAGGTGCGGCGGCGCACACAACCTCTTTCTTATCCGTCAGCCGGTTCGGTCTTCCGCAATCCCCCGGAAGCTTCGGCTGGAAGACTGATGGAGCAGGCCGGCCTTAAAGGGAAGAGAGTCGGCGGGGCCGAGATTTCGACCCTTCACGCCAACTTCATCGTTAATCGAGGAGGGGCGACGGCCGAGGACGTGCTTTCCCTGATGAAGCAGGCGCGGGAAGAAGTCTTTAACGGTACGGGGATCGAACTGGAACCCGAAGTCCGAATGCTCGGTTTTCAGTCGGGAGCATGGCCCGGCCATGGTATCGGACCCGGGGTCGGCCCTCTGCGTTGAATGGAGGCCCGGACAAACCTATGACGAAGCGATCGGGGAAGAAGAAACGGATAAACCCGTTTGTCGCGACCTGGCAGGTGTTCTGCTGGGCGAGTTCCTCCTTTCTGAAGGTCGCGTGTCTTTTGGTGTGCCTTATGATGATCAGCGTGTTGTTGCTTGCGGGTTACCAGTTCCTGCTTCAATCACCCTACATTCGGTTGGAGCAGGTGGTCATATCCGGAGTAGAGGAAAAGATCAAGCGGGAACTGCTGGAGCTGTCAGGGCTTAGACCGGAAATGACGCTTCTTGCCTTGAATCTTAGGGAACTCAAGCAGAACCTTGAGCAACACCCCTGGGTCAGCTCGGTTGAGCTGCAAAAGCGATATCCACACACTCTCGAGGTCAGCGCGAAGATGGAGGAACCTTGGGCCCTGGTCTCCAGCGGGGGGCTTTTCTATATGGACCGCCGGGGACGTGTCTTCAAGGAGGTGGGGTTGGCGGAATCAGTGGACTATCCCGTGATCAGCGGGGAGTTCGACGACGAAGAACAAAGAAACCGGAACCTCGAACTGGCGGCCCACGTGCTCAAAGTACTGGAGGGTTGCGGGCTGGACTGGGTAAGGGAGGAAATATCGGAGCTCCATTTTCGAAACAATGGAAATGTATCGCTCTACTTCCAGTCCCTGCCGGCTATGGTGCAGGTGAGGGCTGAGGAATTGGAGCGGAAGCTCGACGATCTGAACCGCATTGTCGAGCACCTGCGCGAGACGGACCAGATTAAGAGGGTAACGGGAATCAATCTCCACTACCGGGACGGGGCCGTGGTTTCCTTTAAAAGAGGGTGAACGGCGCCGGTGAGACCGGGTCGCAACGGTAGGGGAAGGAGTTCGACGCATGGCCGGAGACATCATAGTAGGGTTGGACATCGGAACCACCAAGATCTGCGCCGTGGTTGGAGAGCTGAAGTCGGATGAGATCGAAATAATAGGTATCGGCACCCATCCCTCCGAAGGGCTTAGAAAGGGTGTGGTGATCAACATTGAAAACACCGTGCAATCCATAAAAGAGGCCATTGAAGAAGCTGAAACAATGGCGGGCTGTGAGATCAGTTCGGTCTATGCCGGCATAGCCGGGGGGCATATCAAAGGTTTCAACAGTCACGGAGTAATTCCCCTGAAGGAGCGTGAAGTGACCCGAAAGGACGTGGACCGGGTGATCGAGGCGGCCAGTGCCGTGGCCATACCCATGGACCGCGAGGTGATCCATGTCCTCACTCAGGAATTCATCGTGGACGATCAGGACGGAATCATGGACCCCCTTGGCATGTCGGGTGTGCGGCTGGAGGCCAAGATCCACATCGTAACGGGAGCCGTCACCTCGGCCCAGAACATCATCAAGTGTGCGAACAAGGCCGGCCTGGATGTGGCGGATATCGTGCTGCAGTCCCTTGCGTCCAGCGAATCCGTGCTCTCGGATGAGGAGAGGAACCTCGGCGCCGCCCTCATCGATTTCGGAGGAGGCACAACTGACCTGGCCGTCTTTTCCAGAGGGTCCATCAAGCACACTTCGGTGCTGGCCCTCGGGGGTGACAACCTTACCTATGACCTTTCCATAGGAGTGAGGACCTCCCGCAGGGACGCTGAAAAGGTCAAGATGAAGTACGGCTGTGCTCTGTGCTCAATGATCGGGGATGATGAAACCGTTGAGATCCCGGGTGTGGGCGGCCGCAAGCCGAGGGTTCTTGCAAGAAAAATCCTGGGCGAGATCCTGGAACCTCGGGTGGAAGAGATATTCACATTGATCCAGAACGAACTCGTGCGTTCGGGGTTTGCAGACTCCATCAACTCGGGGGTGGTGGTAACAGGAGGATCCGCGGAACTCTCAGGCATTGCGGAAATGGCCGAGGCGGTCTTCAAGTCGCCTTCCCGCATCGGATATCCCGGGCAGATCAAGGGGTTGGTGGAAGTGGTCAACAAGCCCATGTATGCAACCGCCGTGGGCCTCGTGCTTTACGGCGCAAAGAGAAGAAGGGAAGGAAAGAAGTTCAGGATTCGCGACACGAATATTTTCGGGCGGGTTATGGACAGGATGAAAAGGTGGTTCAAGGAGATTGTTTGATCATGTCGGGAGACTCACAAGCATCAAAAGGAGGGGAATAATGAAGTTTGAGTTCGTGGAAGACAAAGGCAGCCGATACAGCGCCAAGATCAAGGTCATCGGCATCGGAGGAGCAGGCGGGAATGCAATTAACAACATGATCTCCGCCAAGCTCAAGGGTGTGGATTTCATAACCGCCAACACGGACAGCCAGGATCTGGAGCGCTCTGCATGCTCCTGTAAGGTCCAGCTCGGTTCCGATCTTACGCGGGGGTTGGGAGCGGGTTCCGATCCTGAGATGGGTCATGCGGCCGCCGAGGAGAGCGTAAATGACATTCGAGAGTCCGCGGAGGGGGCCGACATGGTCTTCATAACGGCCGGCATGGGAGGCGGTACCGGCACCGGAGCGGCCCCTGTCGTGGCCCGCGAGTGCAGAGAGGCGGGAGCCCTTACAGTGGCCGTCGTCACCAAGCCGTTCAAGTTTGAAGGGGACAAACGGATGCGTCGCGCGCTGGAAGGGGTGGCGAACCTCAAGCAGGAAGTCGACACTCTGATCATCATCCCCAACGAACGGCTGAAGTCGGTGGGGACCAAGAACAGCACTGTCAGGGAGCTGTTCGTCCGAGCCGATGAGGTCCTTCTGAACGCCGTCCGGGGCATCTCGGACCTGATAAACAGCACCGGATTCATGAACCTGGACTTCGCTGACGTGAAAAAGGTCATGGCCCAGATGGGCACCGCCATCATGGGAACCGGGAGGGCCGGAGGCGAGGGCCGGGCAATGGAAGCCGCGCGCGAGGCCATCAACAGCCCCCTTTTGGAGGACATCTCCATCAGCGGGGCACGGGGACTCCTAATGAACCTGACCGGGCCGTCGGACATGACAATGGAAGAGGTTGACGAAGCCTTCACCTACGTCAAGGGGGAAGTGGACGATGGAGCCGAGATTTTTTCCGGGCTGGTCTTTGATGACAGCATGGGGGATGAGGTTCAGATGACGGTCATCGCCACGGGCATCGACATCGACCGGGAACAGTACAGCAAGGTGATCCGGTTGGGAGACCGGATGGCCGAGCGTTCCGGCGGGGTGAGGGAAGCGAGTCCGGAAGAGGCCGGGGAGGCCTGGACCGTTCGAACCGGCGCCGGATCAGCCTTTGACGGAAATGACCTGGACGAAGACAACCTTGACATACCCGCGTTCATGAGGGCCAAGGTCGAAGAGAATCCGTTCGGCGACATCCATGAAGACGTTC
>CAZEIA010000052.1:0-17941 GCA_964512335.1 uncultured Desulfobacterales bacterium | reverse complement strand
GCCAAGAGGGAAGGCGGTGAGAATCCGCCGCAGGGTGGCCGTTGCTGTGATCCCGACACCTTTAACGGTGTAGTCATATCCTCGCAACCTCCCCATCGAAGAGCACCGGGGAGGAAAGCCACTGCCCCGATATGCGGGGTGGGAAGGCGAGCGTGGAGCGGGTAGCCAGAAGACCTGCCGGACACGTCAGGATGGAGTCGCCATAACCCCATCCGGGTCCTGTTATCAGGAACCCGGGTGGGGTTTTGTTTTTGCGCACACCAAATTCCGGAGGAAACATCATGGAATGGAAATCCGTTGCAGACCGGATTCAACCGGTCTCAAAGGAACATCTGGAGGCAGGCTGGAAACGACTGGACGACCTTACCAAACCCAAACGGAGCCTCGGCCTGCTCGAGGAACTGGCTGCCAGGTACTGTGCCATTCGTCGTTGCGTGTCACCCGGCATCACCGGGAAAGCGGTCTTCGTCTTTGCAGGGGATCACGGAGTAGTGAACGAAGGTGTCAGCGCCTACCCCCAAGAGGTCACGGCGCTCATGGTCAAGACCTTCCTGGCCGGGGGCGCGGGCATCAACGTCCTTGCCCGCTGCGCTGGGGCGGAAGTCCGCGTGGTGGACATCGGCATGGCGAACCCGCTTCCGGAAGCCCCTGGGTTGATTCAGCGATCTGTCCGAAGAGGGACCGGAAACATCCTTCGAGAGCCGGCCATGTCAAGGGAAGAAGCGGACAAGGCCATTGATGTAGGAGTCGAAATGGCCCTATCAGCCAATGAAAAGGGCATCAGCATTATTGCTACGGGGGACATGGGAATTGGAAACACCACGCCCTCTTCGGCCCTGTTGGCAGCTCTCCTTCCCGCCGAGGCCCGTGATGTTACCTGCCGGGGTACCGGCCTTGACGACGCCGGTCTGACCCACAAGATACGGGTAATCGAGTCGGCCCTGGAGCGGGCGTCCGGTGACCTGTATGATCCTGTATCCGCCCTCGCAGCTGTGGGCGGCCTCGAGATAGCCGGCATCTGCGGGCTATGCCTGGGCGGCGCTTTTCACCAAATGGCCGTCCTGGTGGACGGATTCATCTCCAGTGCAGGAGCGCTTGCCGCGATGCGCATAAACCCGGCGGTCAGAGACTATCTCATATTCAGCCATCACTCCGTTGAGAGAGGCCACCGTATATTTTTCGAACGGGAAGATCTTCGTCCCGTCCTGGATCTGGATATGCGCCTGGGAGAGGGAACCGGAGCTGCCTTGGCCATGCAGATTCTGGAAAGCGGGGTAAGGGTCTTAAACGAGATGTCCACATTCGCGGACGCCGGCATAACACCAGGGGCCTGACGCCGTAACGCAGTTGTGATGAATTAACGGCAGCTTTTGTCTCTCGCGAAGGTGCCGAGACAAAACGCGCACGCAGCAAAAAGGAGACCCGCCATGATTCTCAACGGGCTGATCACGGCGCTTCGCACGCTCACTGTCCTTCCGGTACCGGGCCGGGAAAGTGACGATTTCGCCTCTTCCCTCCCTTGGTTTCCTGTGGTCGGACTCTTTCTGGGAGTGATTCTGGCTCTGCCCGGACAACTCTGGATCCACCTCGTCGGAGGCTGGACCGCCGGTGGCGCTGTGCTGCTCCTTGTCGGCATGATATTCCTCACGCGAGGCCTGCACATGGACGGCCTTGCGGATTGGGCTGACGCCCTGGGAGGCCGGCCTGACAGGGAAACACGCCTCGCCATCATGAAAGACTCCGGGTTGGGGGCCTTCGGCACACTGGCCTTGATTATGGACCTTCTTGCCAAGTGGGCCGTGCTGGAGCGCATTCTCACCTTTGGTTCGCCCTGGATCCTCCTCCTGCCCCTGATCGTTTCCAGGACCATGATGACCGAACTGGCTGCGATTCTTCCCTACGCACGAAACGGTAAGGGTACGGGCGAGCCCTTTGTCCACGGCTCTTCGACCCGACGAAGGCTGACCGCCCTCCTTTCAGGACTTTTACTTTCGATGGCTTGGGGAACGGCAGGGCTTACTGTCTTCACCGCAGGATGGGTCGCCACCAGGCTCTTCGCGGTTCACTGCAACAAGGTGTTCGGAGGCGTCACCGGGGACCTTCTGGGCGCGCTCAACGAAATCCTGGAGACGGGGCTCCTTTTTGTCTGCGCATGCGTCTTGCCGCGGCCGGCAGCACTCTGGTATACGGTACCGGGGCTTTTCTGAGAAAGGCGGTAATGAAATGAAACAGCATCTCACACACCAGCACGGAGGACTCCCTGGACGTGACTTCGACCGCCTGTCCGTCGAACCCAGGCGGGTCATAGATTTCAGCGTGAACCTGAACCACCTGGGATGTCCGGATGTCGTGCGAAGCCGCTGGGGCGGCCTGGCCGAAGGCATAGACCGCTATCCCAGTCTGGACGGCGAGGGTATCGCCCGGTATCTTAGGAAGCGATTGGGAGTAGCCAAGGGCCAGGCGCTGGGAGGAAATGGTTCCACGGAGCTTATCTACCTGATCCCTCGTGCACTGGGTCTGCGCCGGGTGGCCATAGTGACGCCGTCATATCACGACTACTACCGTGCTTCGGTCCTGGCCGGCGCAGAGACCGTCTTTATTCCACTCTCTCCTGAAACGGGTTTTCAAGCACTCGCCGAGGAGCGGCTGGACGAGGCGCTCGAGGATGCCGACGCCCTCTGGCTCGGCAACCCCAACAACCCGACAGGCACATTCTTTCCTCGGGAAACCCTGGCCGGCCTGGCCGCACGCCTCCCTCGAAAGTGGGTCATAGTGGACGAGGCCTTCATGCCGTTTCTCAAGGACTGGAAAAACGAAAGCATGGCTGTGCCGCCGATATCGCCGAACGTCCTCGCCATACACTCTCTGACCAAGTTCTACGGCCTGGCGGGACTGCGGCTCGGAGGGGTAACAGGTCCCGAGGAGGCCATCCAAACAATCCTGAAGATCAAGGAGCCCTGGACGGTTAACAGCGTGTCCGAATCCGTGGCCCCGCTCCTTCTGGAGTGTGAAGAATATGAGCGTGAGACCCTGAATTCAGTGGAAATCGAACGGGAACAACTCCTTCAGGCATTGCTCAAAGTGGACGGTCTGGCCGTATTCCGTTCCAGGGCCAATTTTCTGCTGTGCCGCTGGGACAAGGGCCCTGGCCTGGATTCGCTTATCCGAGGGCTGCTGGGGAAGGGAATCTACGTTCGGGACTGCAGGAACTTCCCCGGACTCGAGAAGAATTACTTCCGGGTGGCGGTCCGATCATTTGAAGAAAACGCCCGGCTGATTGAAGGGCTATCCGCCCTTTCCAGGGGATGATATGATCGAACTGGCCGTCCTCACACTGGCAGCCTTCTTCCTGGACCTTCTTCTGGGGGACCCGGCCTATCGGCTTCATCCCATCCGGCTCATCGGCCTATGGATCAATATCCTTGAAGGCCTGCTCAGGCGTGCCGGGCTGGATGGAAAGGCGGGCGGGTGCATCCTGACGACCGCAGTCACCGGAACTGCGGTGGGAGGGTTTCTCCTTTTCTCGTCTCTGGCGGAGAGGATACATCCCCGGGTCGCCCTCCTCTTCCACCTGTATATCATTTACTCCTGCATCGCCCTCGGCGATCTCTTCCGCCATATGCGGCCCGTCCTGATGAGCCTGGAGTCAGAGGATATTCCAGGCGCCCGGCTGGCCCTTTCAAAAGTGGTGGGTCGTGACGTGGACGACCTTGACCGGTGGGGTATCGGCCGGGCCGCTGTGGAAACACTCGCCGAAAACTTCGTGGACGGGTTTATATCCCCCCTCTTCTGGCTTCTCCTGGGCGGGGCCGCCGCATGGGCCGCGGGTCTGCCGATCCCGGTAACCGCTGTCTGCGCCGTCCTGTTTTTTAAATCCGTATCCACTCTGGACTCCATGGTAGGATACAAGGATGCCCGGTACCACCGGTTCGGTTGGGCCGGGGCCCGCTCTGACGACGCCATGAACTTTGTCCCGGCCCGCCTGTCCATTCCCCTGCTTTTCCTCGGGGCCGCCATATCCGGACTTCACCCCATAAACGGAGTTCGAGTTGCCTTGAGGGACAGGCTCGAGCATGACTCCCCGAACGCCGGCCATGCCGAGAGCTTCGCCGCCGGGGCTCTCGGGGTAAGCCTAGGCGGGACTACCTGTTACGGAGGAGTCCAAAAACACAAGCCTTGGCTTGGAAACGGGCCGATCAGGGTGAGTGCCTCCCATGTCACGGCCACCATCACCTTGCTCCGCAGATCGGCCCTGATTGGAATGCTTTTCGTTTTGTGCTCTCTTTTCTTTCTATAGCCCCTCCGTGAATCCGGCATCATAATTCCATTCCTTTTGGCGGCAACACCATGAGAACGAGATATGCGGCATCAGTAAACACAGCCTTCTGTTAATTCACCCTTCAGCACATATATTTTCTTGACTTTTCATATGTTCTCATGTAATTGCGACATGCAAGATGCTTTCTATTATTCACCCAGCATGAAAGGAGGGCGTATGGCCACCGCCAAACAAATCCAGTTTCGGCTGAAACAGCAGAAGCAAAAACTGCAAAAGGCCAATAAGGAAGTCACGTCAACCAAGGCCAACATCAAGAAGCTGGAGGCACAGCTGAAAAAGGCCAAGGCGGCGGAAAAAACAAAAAAGGCCGCCCCGAAAAAGAAAGCTGCTCCAAAGAAAAAGGTTGCTCCAAAGAAGAAAGCCGCTCCAAAGAAAAAGGCCGCCCCAAAGAAGTAAAGGCAGTAAGGGCTCCAGAAACCCGTCTTTACGGCATCGCGTGAAGGGGGCAGAGGGATACCGTATGCCCGGTGGGATGTCTCAACACATCCCGCCCCCTTCTCGTGTTGCTGAATTCCTTTTTTCAGATATCCCTTTTACAGAAGAACGGCTCTAGTCAGGTTCCTTATCCGTGTTTTGTTTGCTTAACACATACCAGTTCTCCAACTGAGCCCTCATCCGATCACAATGAGTACCGCGCCAGTAATACCTTTTACACACTGGGCACCATAGAAGCCCTTGCCTATGCCTGAAAAAAACATATTCAGGGATTTGATCCCTTGCGTCCTCCGGGTCCACCTCCACCAGTTCAGCATTACATGCTGAACACAGCCGAAAGCCCTCTTCAGGGTCAGGATGAATCAAACCTTCTTTCACCATTTGGCGAAGCTGATCCCCGACGTGATCCGACCGGATGTATACGCAGCCGGGGATATCTTTAATCAGTTCCCGGCGACGGGTGAGAAACCTGCGATCTCCTAAGAATTCAGATGGAAAGGTAACTCCTTTTCCACGGCTTCGCTCATAAAGGGTATCGTATCCAAGGATGCGAAGCCACTTGGCCAGCCTGCCGAGCATGCAGTCAGCTACAAATCGCTCTTTCATTACGCCACCACCTGATTGGCATTGACCCTGTGGGAACACCTGTAATACCTTAGCTCATCGACCAGGCCCCGCATTTGTCACTTCATCACAACAGACAGGCGGGGTCAGGATTGATAATCCTCCTGCATTGAGGATATCACAGCACGACCCTGCCGGTCGAAACGATTCATGTGACTTATAAGAGTTGCCGGGGATTTGTTATGGACAAGATTCTAATCGAAGGGGGGAGCTCCCTGCATGGCCGTGTTCAGGTAAGCGGCGCAAAAAATGCGGCACTTCCCATCATCGCAGCCTGCCTGTTATGCGGAGGCGAACATTTTATTCAAAGCGTTCCTCGTCTCAATGACATCCGGACAATTCAGGAAATCATGTCAGGGATGGGGGCTGAATTCCAGTCCCAAAATGATGCCTTGATCGTGGACACTTCCAACCTTCGGGAGGGCCAGGCGCCCTACGACCTTGTACGCACCATGCGGGCCTCCATTCTCCTTCTGGGCCCCCTGCTCGCACGACTCGGCCGCGCAAGGATATCGCTTCCCGGTGGATGTGCCATAGGGGCGCGACCCGTCAACCTTCACTTGAAGGCCCTGACCGCCATGGGCGCCGACATGCATCTGGACAGCGGAGACATACACGCCCGCGCCGAACGCCTTAAAGGGGCGCAGATCTTTTTCGATATCCCCACTGTAACCGGGACAGAGAACATCATGATGGCGGCGGTCCTTGCCGAAGGGCGCACAGTGCTCAAGAACGCCGCCAGGGAACCCGAGGTGGTCGACCTGGCGGTTGCGCTCCGCGCCATGGGAGCACAAATCGAGGGCGACGGCACTGATACTATAGTGATCGAAGGTGTTCGCTCCCTCAGCCCCACAAGGCACACAGTCATCCCGGACCGGATCGAGGCGGGTACCTTTATGATCGCCGCCGTCATGACCGGCGGAGACATCCTTATCAACAGTTGCAAGCAGGAGCACCTCAGCGCCGTGATACAGAAACTCAGGGCGGTTGGTGCGAAAGTGGAGGCCGCGGAAGGCGGACTCCGGGTAATGGGGCCGACCTCACGTGTCAGTGTGGACATAAAAACCATGCCCTTTCCAGGCTTTCCCACCGACCTCCAGGCACAATTCATGGCACTCATGTCCGTTGCGCAAGGATCCAGTATCATTAAGGAAACCGTGTTCGAAAATCGCTTCATTCACGTGAGCGAACTCAAACGAATGGGCGCGAATATCGAGATCAACGGCAACCAGGCCCTTGTGCGAGGGCGGGAAAATCTCCTCCCGGCTCCGGTCATGGCCACGGACCTGCGCGCAAGCGCCTCGCTCATCCTTGCAGGGCTCGTGGCCCGAGGGGGCGTCAGCGAGGTCCGAAGGATCTATCACCTGGATCGGGGTTATGAGTCTCTGGAAACCAAGTTTCAGCAACTGGGAGCCCGGATCTGGAGAGAAAAGACCTGAGATGACCCGCCGTCCCATGATTCCTCTCGTCACGGCGTTTGCATTGGGGGTGTCGGCGGCGAGCGCCTTTTCCGGAACCGGCCAGTCATGCCTTTTTATCCTGACCGTCCTTACCCTCCCTCCTTTTATGGCGGCGGCCCTAGCCTTGCGGTGCGGCAAGCCGGGATTCTACGCCGCCCTTGCACTCTTTTTTTTCTCCGGGATACTTCTCACCGTTCACAGCCGTTCAAAAGAACGCCCACTTCATTCGGCCGCCGTCCTGGGGAGGCAGGTAACGGTCGAAGGGACCGTGCTGGAACCCTCGCTCCACAGGACGCACATGACGCGGACCGCCGTAAGGGTTGAACGGGTATTTCCCGAAAACGTATCCTTCTCACCGGGAGAAAGGCTGTATGTGACGATTTACGGGCAGCCGCCTGATCTAAGCCCGGGAACGAGGATTCGATTTCCGGCCCGGCTCCGGGCCTTTCGCAACTTTAACAACCCGGGCTCCTATGACTACGAGGAGGCCATGAGGATTCGAGGGTATTCCTGCGCGGCATCGATATCGGACGGACGGCGTGTAGTGCTCATGGGTCCGGGAACACTGGGATGGACCGGCGACCTTCTCGAACGTCTCAGGGGACCTCTCAGGACATGGATTGGAAACAAACTGCCTCAACCGGAACAGGGCCTGGTCCAAGCGCTCCTCCTCGGAGAGAAGCAGGGTATTCCGCCACCTCTTCGGGAAGCCTTTCAGGCGGCCGGTCTTGCACATGTGCTTGCCGTCTCCGGACTTCACGTGGGGCTGGTTGCCTGGCTGGCCTTTAACGCGATTCGCTGGATCCTGTCACGTTCCTACAGGCTACTCCTGGCCGTTGACGTGCAAAAGGTGACCGCCTTGCTCACATGCGCACCGGTCACCGCCTATGCCTTGTTGGCGGGCTTCCACGTCTCCACTCAGCGGGCATTGATCATGGTGGTTGCCTTTCTTTTTTCCATAGTGGCGGGTCGGGAAAAGGATGTGTGGAGCACTCTCTGCCTGGCGGCCCTGCTCATACTGGCTGTGAACCCGGACGCCCTTTTCACTATCTCGTTTCAACTTTCCTTCGGTGCAGTGGCCGGCATACTCTGGCTTGCACCGGCCATGGACCGGCATTTTCAAAAACCGTTTGGAAACGGAGATCCGGCCACCACACTTTTGAGACGGGTTACCAGATATGCATTCGGACTTACCACGGTCACCCTGGCGGCAGTCTTCTTCCTCTTCCCACTCACGATCTACTACTTCCACCGTGTCTCCCTGGTCTCGCTCCCCGCCAACCTCGCGGCAACACCCATACTCGGCCTATGGCTCCTTCCTTTAGGGCTCATCTCCGCTCTCGCGTTTCCAGTCCTCCCTGCCCTGGCGGACCTGCTCCTTCAAGGCGCCGCCCTGGGTGCGGCCGGCATGGGGGCCGTGGCCCGATCTCTCTCGGAGCCTGCCGCCGCCGTATGGGTCATTACGCCGAACCGGTTTGAGGTCGTGATCCTTTACGCGGTTATCGTCTTCGGCATCTTCAGCCTGAAAGGCCGCTTTCGCATCCTGTTTCTGGTTTCCTTGCTGGTCCTCGCAGCTGATATCGGCTACTGGATACACGAAACCACCCTGAGAAGGGACCTCCGCGTGACCTACCTCGACGTAGGCCAGGGGAACTCCGCTCTTGTAGAGTTTCCACGTGGTAAACGTATGCTCATCGACGGCGGCGGTTTTATGTTCAGCGATTTTGACGTAGGCCGAATGGTGGTAGCCCCATACCTATGGCGTCGGAAGATCGCCCGGATTCACACCCTGGTCCTCTCCCATCCTGATGCAGACCACATGAACGGTCTCCGCTTCATCGCCGCGCATTTCTCACCGGAAGAGCTATGGTATAACGGTGACCGTGTGGACAGCGACTCCTACAGGACTTTCACAGAGACGGTGAATGCCGCCGGTATAGCCCTCCGGATGCCCGGTGATTCAAACATTCCCAACGAGATCGAGGGGGTCGGCGTAGAAATCCTTCACCCCCCGCCTTACACGGGCTGCGGCGCTCCTGGGGGCCCCTCCAACGACCGCTCTCTGGTGCTTCGTCTCACCCATGCTGGCACTTCCTTTCTTTTCCCCGGGGATATCGAGAGGAATGCCGAGTTGCAACTGATCAGCCGGACCGGCAGACTACTCGAAAGCGATGTTCTAATGGCTCCCCATCACGGCAGCGACAGCTCTTCCTCTCCCGCGTTTCTGGACCTGGTCCAACCCGAGTGGTGCATTATTTCCGCGGGCTTCAGGAACCGGTTCGGGTTTCCCCACCAGGATGTCCTGGCCCGGCTTTCGGACAGGGGAATACAAGTTGCGCGGACCGACCTCCACGGGGCGATCCGCGTTATTGCAGGAAGGGAATCCCTGACAGTGAAAGGGACCGTGCCGGGGCCGTTGCATTGATGGATTGCCGGCTTTATACTGTGAGAACGGAATAATGACGCTTATCAGAGAAAAGCCTTTATGATAACTCAGTCGGGGCGCGCCATGACGACAATTCACGAACAACACGGCCTTATCGACCGGCAGGGGACCTGCCTGGTCCTCATAGACATCCAGGAGAAACTCTTCCCTGTCATGAGGGAGCGGGAACGGCTCCTTAAAAACACACTGCGACTGGCCCGTTCCGCTGAAATCATCGGTTTCCCCGTGATCGTGACAGAGCAGAAAAAACTGGGACCGACGCTCCCTCAGATAATGGAATCACTGCCGGCGGTTCATCCCATCGAAAAGACCTCTTTCGATGCCTTCAGATGCGAACCGTTTCGTGATCGAATCGAGAGCCTGGCTCCTCGAAATATCGTCCTTGCAGGTATCGAAGCCCACATCTGCGTTACACAAACCGCCTTGCACGCCCTCCCGGACCTCCGGGTCCACGTAATATCGGATGCCGTGGCCGCCCGCCTTCCGGGGAACAGGAGGGTGGGCCTTGATCGCATGGCCGCGGCGGGTGCGACCGTCTCATCAACAGAGATGTTCCTCTTCGAACTCCTTGTTGAGGCCGGCACCGACGCGTTTCGAAAGGTCCTGGAACTGATTAAATAGACCGGTCAGCGCTTTTTCCACTCGGGAGTCCGGCGATTCAGGAATGCGTCGATGCCCTCTTTGGCATCCTCGGTCATGCAAAGTGCCGCAAAGAGCTCGTTCGTGTAGGCCAGGGCCTTTCCATACTCCATGTCCGCCATGCCGTAATAGGCCTGCTTTCCCATCTCAAGGGCCAGGGGGCTCTTTGAGGCCAGTTTTTCCGCCAGGACCAGGGTCTCATCACGGAGCTTCCCTGCGGGGGCGACTCTATTGACGAGACCCCAGCGCTCGGCGGTTTCCGCATCAATCATGTCTCCGGTCATAAGCAGTTCAAGGCACCGCTTCCTGCCCAGGGTTCTGGACACAGGCACAGCCGGTCCCATGCAGAATAGCCCCACATTGACGGCCGTGAGCCCGATCCGGGTCCCTTCCTCAACGACTGCTAGATCACACGACGCTATGATTCCGGCGCCGTTTGCCACGGCAAACCCATGGGCCGAGGCGATCACCGGCTTTTTAAGATACGCTATAACGTGGACCATACGCTCCATACGGGCAATCCATTCCCGGTATTCCTTCTGCGTCTTTCCATGAAACTCAGAGAGTTCGATTCCACAGCAGAAGGCCTTGCCCGCCCCCTGTATCACCACCACGCGGATCCCTTCCTCGTTGTCCAGTTCCACGAGTCCCGCACAGAGGTCTTCGGCCATGCGGGAAGTGAACGTGTTCAACTGATCCGGACGGTTGAGAGTAATGGTGCCTATGTGATTCTCCCTCTCTACCAGGATTGTCTCGTATTCCATGCCCTTTCTCCTTTCTGATCAGGGGTTGCGCCCGCCCATGGGTTCGTTTAAGGATATCGAAAAACGGCCGACCGTCAAACCGGCAAATCATCTATCACCTCAGCAGACACTGCCACAACCTCCGCGCATATTCAACAACGGATCCTCAACGCCCGCACCTTGCGCCCTGCACCTTGCGCCCTTGACATAGACGTCCTTGTAGGGAATCATCGAGCCATGCCTTTTATCGCCGACCTCCACATACATTCCCGCTTTTCGAGGGCCACCTCCCGCACTCTGGACGCGCGGCAGCTCGCCCTGTGGGCGGCGAGGAAGGGTATCGCCGTTTTAGGGAGCGGCGACATCACACACCCGACCTGGCTCGCCGAACTCAAAGAAAACCTGGTGGATGCGGAGGAAGGACTTTTCCGACTACGGCCTGACCTTGAACAAGCAGTGCTCGATTTGCTGCCCCCGTCCTGCCGCCGTGCCGCCCGGTTCATGCTCACCGGAGAGATAAGCTGTATCTACAAAAAGGACGGGCTGACCCGTAAGGTCCACCACCTGGTGCTTTTGCCTGACTTCAACGCCGCCGCCTCCCTCGGGGAACGTCTTGATCGCATAGGCAACATCACCTCGGATGGAAGACCCATTCTCGGTCTGGATTCCAGGGACCTCCTGGAAATTGTTCTCGAGACCGACGACCGCGCTTTTTTTATTCCGGCCCATATCTGGACTCCATGGTTCAGCCTGTTCGGCTCCAAATCCGGGTTCGACAACCTGGAAGACTGCTTCGAGGACCTCTCTCCTCACATCCACGCACTGGAAACGGGCCTCTCATCGGACCCGCCGATGAACCGGCGTCTCTCCACCCTGGACCAGTTCATCCTGGTCTCCAATTCCGACGCCCACTCGGCCGGCAAACTGGGCCGAGAGGCCAATCTCTTTGATACGGAACTCGGCTACGACCCCATGATCCGAGCCATGACCGACGGCACGGGTTTTGTGGGAACCATCGAGTTCTATCCGGAAGAGGGCAAGTATCACCTGGACGGCCACAGGAAATGCAAGGTCCGAATGGATCCGCGGGAGACCCGTGAAGCCAAAGGGCTCTGCCCGGTATGCGGCGCACCTCTCACTGTAGGCGTTCTCAACCGGGTGGACGAACTGGCAGACCGCGACGAACCAGTGCTGAAACGCCCGTTTCACAGCCTGATCCCCCTTCCCGAGGTCCTGGGCGAGTTGCTCTCCTGTGGACCTGGCACGAAAAAGGTCACTGCGGTGTACGATGCCCTCCTTGCCGACCTGGGTCCTGAACTGGACATCCTCATAAACGTATCGCCCGGTAAAATAGAGGCGTCGGGCGGCCCGTTGCTTGCTCAGGCAGTTCTACGCATGCGCAAAGGCCGCGTGATCCGTTCTGGAGGGTATGATGGAGAGTACGGCGTGATAAGGGCCTTCAAGCCACTGGAAATCGCTGAACTGACCGGACAGGCAGGCCTTTTCGAAACATCGGGAAAGGGCCTGGCCTTCCCTGCGGCTTCGGTCCGACCGCGCAATAAGTCGAGGGTGGACCAGCAGTCGTCGAAAAGAGAAAACAAGGGCGAGGCCAAACGCACCTCGGATTCGATACTGGATACGTTGAACCCGAAACAGAGGGAGGCTGTCCTCTACAACGGAGGCCACCTGCTCATTTCGGCCGGGCCGGGTACGGGCAAGACGCGCACCCTTACACACAGGATCGCCCACATGATCCGGGAAGGCGGAATCGGGCCTGGAAATTTCCTCGCCCTGACATTTACCAACAAGGCGGCCGGTGAAATGCGTGACAGGCTCGGGCGGCTCCTCGGAAATGACAAGTCACAGCCGACTTTGCGGGTGTCCACATTTCATCGATTCTGTCTCGAGACACTGAGGGAGCATGGACCCTTGATCGGGATTAACAGAGACTTTCGCGTCTGTTCAGAGCTGGATACGGAAGGACTGTCACTTACAGCCGCCGAACAATCGGGCACACCCAAGGGCTTGGCCCGCAGCTTTCCAGCCCGCCTGTCCCGCCTGAAACGTATGGACATCCTGGACCTGCCGCTGGAACCCGGGGATAACGAACTTGAGCCCTGTTTTGCGGCATACCAGGGGATACTGCGTTCCCTGGGCATGCTGGACCTGGATGACCTGCAGGTAGAGGCATCAAGGCTGTTCCGGGACCATCCGGAGACCTGCCGCTCCCTTGGAGTTCTTTTTCCACAAGTGTTTGTAGACGAATACCAGGACACCGACGCAATTCAGGCGTTTCTTCTGCAGCGTCTGGCCGTGGACGGGAATTGTACGATCACGGCCATAGGAGACCCGGACCAGGCGATCTACGGATTCCGGGGGGCTGAGGTGTCGCACTTTCTCGCCTTTGCCCGCGAATTCCCGGGCGCGGCCGAGATCTCACTGACCCGCAATTACCGCTCCACCAGGACTATCCTGGAGGGAGCGGCCGCCCTCCTTGAAAAAGCCGCCCCTCTTGCCGGAGGCATCGGCGACGGCGGTCCCATTCGAATAGGCAGATGCAACACCCATCGCGAAGAGGCCGAGATGGTGGTGGAACAGATAGAAAAGATCCTGGGCGGAACCTCGTCTTTTTCAATGGACAGCGGGCGGGTTTCATCCCATGAGAAACACGGCGAATTCGGCTTCGGCGACATTGCCGTGCTCTTACGCCTGAACGCCCAGGCGGAGGCATTCGAGGAGGCCTTTATAAGGGCAGGAATCCCATTTGCCCGGTCGGGGGAAAAGCCCTTGACCGCCCAAGAACCGGTAAACCTCCTTCACCGGTATCTTCTGGCCCTCTTCGACCCTCATAACCGGTTCTACAAAGACGCCTACTTTCAACTCCTCGGGGCCGGAGAGGAGTTGGGAGAAGCCAATCTTGGCGCGTGCAGTCTAAGAGCGCGTCTTCCAGACCTCGTGGACACCGCTGCATCCCTTCACGGGCTGGCAGGGCACGGTGGGGAGGTGCCCGAGTCCCTTCGCCGCCTGCGGACCCTGGCCTCTGTTTTTGAGGGCGATCTGCCGTCCTTCCTGGACACCCTGGCCCTGGACCGGGGAATTGACCACCAGATTCTGGAGGGAGACAAGGTGGCCCTCATGTCCTTTCACGCGGCCAAGGGCCTGGAGTGGCCCGTGGTATTCCTGGCAGGAATCGAGGACGGCATCATGCCTCTGAAGCTTTTTGGGGATACGGATGAAGAGGAGGAACTGCGCCTTCTCTACGTAGCACTCACAAGGACCGGTAGACGCTCGTTCATATCCTGGGCCGCGCACCGCAGCCTGAAAGGCCGCATACTTGAACTCCCCCCCTCCCGTTTCCTGAAGCGCCTTCCCGGCCATGTCCACACACTGGTCGAACGAGCGGCCTGGAGGCCCAGACGCCGCCATAAACAGCTTAATCTCTTCTGAGAAGCCGGTAGACCCCGGTTAGAGCGGGGCTCGGTATCAGGATGGGATTGATAGGTACGCATACCGATGAGGCGGTTAATGTTTAAAGGCCCGCTGTCCCGTGAAAACCATTGTAGCGGGCGGGTCGGCCTCGTTACAGGCCTGGATGACCTCCCAGTCGCGGAGGGAACCGCCCGGCTGTACAATGGCCCGCACGCCCTCTTTGAGGGCCACGTCCACCCCGTCGCGAAAAGGGAAAAATGCGTCCGATACCATGGACGCGCCGATGAGTCCGCCTCGGGCCTTGCGGGTTTTTTCGTCGATCTCCTCCAAAAGCCCCATGTCCTTTTCACCTCGGTCCACCTGGAGCTGGAGATCTTTGTAGCCCATGTTGTGCATGGCGAAGCAGAGAGCGTCCGCATACTTGGTATACGCCTTGAAAACCGCGATCTCCGCCACGCCCACGCGGTCCTGCTCGCCTGTGCCGATCCCCACGGTGACCCCGTCCTTGACATATATGACCGAGTTGGATGTGATCCCCTGCTCCACCTGCCAGCCGAAGAGGAGGTCGGCATACTCCGCCTCTGAAGGAGACCGCCTTATGGAGATCATCTCCCCATTGTGCGTGGCCGATGCCGGAGTAAAGTCGTCTTTGTTTCGAATGCGGTTGTCCGGGGACTGCTGAACAATGATCCCACCGTCCATCAGACTCTTGAAGTCAACAAAACGAACACCGACATATTCGGACAGCCTGTCCATACGCGGCACCCTCAGAATGCGGAGGTTGGCCCTCCTCTTAAGGACCTCCACAGCCCCATCCTCGTAGTCAGGGGCGGCCACCACTTCCAGGTAGTTGTCGGCCACCGCCTCTGCGGTAGGCCGGTCCAGCGTACGGTTGAAGAGAGCGCATCCCCCGAACGCCGCTATCCGGTCCGCCATATTCGCCTTTAGATAGGCCCCGGCCGGGGATTCTCCATAGGCCACCCCGCATGGATTGTTGTGTTTAACGATCACCACGGCCGGCCCTGAGTCGAGGTAGCGCATTATGTTTAGGGCGTTGTCCACGTCGGTCAGGTTGGTCTTGCCCGGATGCTTTCCGGCCTGAAGCATGTCCTCCTCGGTCAGTGCCGATACCAGGCCGCGGCCCGGCTCTATGAAGGCGCATTCCCCCAGGATCAGGTTCCCGTTCACGAGTTCGTAAAGGGCGGCCTCCTGGCCCGGGTTCTCGCCGTAGCGCAATCCCTTCTCTATGAGTGTCCCGTCCGAGGCCTGAATCCTCCAGGACCGCTTGCGGTAAAAAAGCGTCTTGTCACCGAAGGAAATGGTGATCTCCGGAGGGAAATGGTCGTCCATGACGGTGCGATACATCTTCTTAAGGTCTTCGGGCATCCATGACTCCTTGGGAAAGCGGTTCCACCCATTACCCACGCGTCAATAGAGGGGCTGGGGCTTTTTGGAAGTTTTTAGAATTATCAGGACTTATGCTTCTGCTTCTCCACATATGCATAGGCGTTGTGGTTATGAATCGACTCGAAGTTCTCCGACTCCACGGCGAACCAGGTAATGTTGGGATCGCGGTTGAGCTTCTGAGCAATTTCGCGGACAATATCCTCAACAAACATGGGCTTCTGATAGGCCTGCTCAGTGACGAACTTCTCATCCTCACGCTTGAGAACGCTGAAGACCTCTGATGACGCCGACTCCTCAACCAGTCGAATCAGGTCCTCGATCCATACGAACTTCTTGAACCTCACCTGGAGGCGCACTTCGCCCCGCTGGTTGTGGGCCCCGAAGTCGCTGATCTCCTTGGAGCATGGACAGAGTGTGCAAACCGGAACACGAATCATCAGGGCGAGGTCCTTGCCGGCGTTTAATGAACCTCTGATGGTGCACTGGTATTCCATAAGCCCCGGGCTTTGTGTAATAGGGGCTTCCTTGTTAATGAAGTATGGAAACGTGATCTCCATATGCGCGCTCTCGGCGTTGAGCCGCTTCTTCATCTCCTCCATAATTTCCGGAAAGCTCTGAAGAGAAATGCGCCGGCTGTGCTCATTGAGAATTTCCACGAACCGGCTCATGTGGGTGCCCTTGTAATGACGGGGGAGATTCACATACATGTTTATCCGGGCGACGGTCTGCTGTTGGCCCATATTCTTGTCAAGGACTGTGATGGGGTAGCGAATCCCTTTAACGCCCACCTGGTCTATGTCGATATTTCGATCATCCCGGTGGTTCTGAATGTCTTCCATGTCGGCCTCTCGGTGAGCTCATGAGGATCGGGTATTATTTCCCCCGCCCCTGACAAAGTCAACCCCAACCGATTCGCGCCGGAGCCTTCAAGGCACCACGATTGATCGGCCCATGGTCTCAGCTGTCCTCGATAAAGCAACACCATGGAAATGAGTATGCACCCCGGGTTGTTTCTATCTTGATTTCGCCTGTAAATGGTTGTAGATTGAGGTCCTTCGGCCTTACATATCAAGGAATCGGGGCGTGGCGCAGCCTGGTAGCGCACCTGCTTTGGGAGCAGGGTGTCGGAGGTTCAAATCCTCTCGCCCCGACCATTACTGTAAAAATTTTTAAATTGAAACCCACCTGTTTTCCATCACATTGACAAAGGTTGCCGGAGAGAATTTTACAGCGAATAAAAATCTCTCTCTAATCCCTTTGTTTCGTGATTTGACTCCTCGTGCTATTATCCTGACAAATCGGATAAGACTGAGCAGAAATTTCATGACAATGCGAGGCAAAAATGAACGGTGATCCCTCAAAAGAACAGCTTATTCAAGAGATTCAGAAACTGAGTAAAAAGGCGATTATTGGAGATGAGTTAGCTTTTCGATTGATCAAAACCATTAATAAATCGTCCCTTCGTGAAAAGGAACTACATGCAATAATGAACGGATATAAGGCGGTGCTCGATCAAAAAGGTTTTACTGAATCCGCACGCGCCATCTTCGACCATTGTAAAAATCTAATCGGGGCAGCTTCAGGATATGTGGCCCTGTTGAGTGATACCGGAGAGGAGAATGAGGTGCTGTTTCTTGAAGCCGGAGGACTACCCTGTAGTGTGGCCCCTGATTTGCCGATGCCGATCAGGGGATTACGTGCAGAGGCATATCATATGAATAAAGCAGTTTATCACAATGATTTCATGAACAGCGAATGGGTCGATTTTATGCCTAAAGGCCATGTTACATTACAAAACGTCATGTTCGCTCCATTGGTACTAGAAAGAAAGACTGTGGGAATCATCGGACTTGCCAATAAAGCTACAAAGTTTGATGAAAATGATGCTAAAATGGCAACTGGCTTTGGTGAATTAGCAGCCATAGCCTTACAAAACAGCAGAAACCTGGATCATAGAATTGAGGCCGAGAAACAGCGTGAAATTTTAATTCAGGATCTGAAGAATGCCTTGGCTGAAGTAAAAAAGTTGGGCGGATTACTCCCTATTTGTTCACATTGCAAGAAAATTAGAGATGACAAAGGATACTGGAATCAAATTGAGTTATACATCCATGAGCATTCTGAAGCGGAATTCAGCCATAGCATTTGCCCTGAGTGCGCCAAGAAACACTTCCCCGATATTGATATTTATGACCATTGAAAAAGTTGATGATTTATTCTCTCATTCATGAGCCGCGACAATCCAGGGGTATTCAACAATGGAGGCCGTCTGACTTTTGAAGCCGCCAGCATCCAAACCCTTAACGGAAGGCTGTTTTTAGTATTTTAATGGTAGCAGCAAACTCAGAATACCGGGAAAATACTGGCGAGAACAATGTCTGACAAGCCCACCTATGAGGGACTTGAAAGAGCCGAGCAT
>CAZEIA010000051.1:0-18248 GCA_964512335.1 uncultured Desulfobacterales bacterium | reverse complement strand
GCCATCTGGCTCTTGGCAAAGGCCAGGCCGAACGTGCTGTCGATCCCCATGACCTCTCCTGTGGATTTCATCTCCGGACCCAGGAGTATGTCCACTCCGGGGAAACGGTTGAACGGGAACACGGCCTCCTTTACCGAAACATGCCCTGGGTAGGCTTTCTGTTTCAGGCCCAGGCCCTTCAGGGTCCTTCCCATAATGACCATGGTGGCCAGCCTGGCCAGGGGGACCCCCGTGGCCTTGCTGACAAACGGGACCGTGCGTGACCCTCGAGGGTTCACCTCAATGACATAGATGATATCGTCCTTCACCGCATACTGGATGTTCATGAGACCCACAACGCCCAGTTCCCTTGCCAGTGCCTTGGTGTGGCTCTCGATCCGCTCGAGGACTTCGGGGCTCAAGCTCATGGGCGGAAGCACGCAAGCGCTGTCCCCGCTGTGAATGCCCGCCTCCTCGATGTGCTCCATTATGCCGCCGATGATCGTATCCTCGCCGTCGGAGAGGGCATCCACATCGATCTCCACCGCGTGATCCAGGAACCGGTCCAGAAGCACGGGCTTTCCCGGCGAGACGTCCACAGCTGTCTGAATGTAGGCCTCCAGATCCTCACGATCGTACACGATCTCCATGGCGCGCCCTCCCAGGACAAAGGAAGGCCGGACCACCACCGGATACCCGATCTCGTCGGCCAGGCGAAGGGCATCTTCCCGCCTGAAAGCGATGCGGTTTTCGGGCTGCAGGATGTCGAGCTTGCGGAGCAGGGCCTGGAAACGCTCCCGGTCCTCCGCGCGGTCGATGCTGTCGGGGCTTGTGCCCAGTATTCGCACCCCGGCCTTTTCCAGGGGAACGGCCAGGTTGAGTGGGGTCTGCCCCCCGAACTGGACGATGACCCCTTCGGGCATCTCCTGCTCTATGATGTTGAGCACGTCCTCGCGGGTGAGCGGCTCGAAGTAGAGTTTGTCGGAGGTATCGTAATCTGTGCTCACGGTCTCGGGGTTGCTGTTTACCATTATGCTCTCGACACCCATGTCCCTCAGGGCGAAAGAGGCCTGGACGCAACAGTAGTCGAACTCGATCCCCTGGCCTATCCGGTTTGGTCCGCCTCCCAGAATCACCACCTTTTTCTTTTGAGAAGCGCGAATCTCGTTTTCCTGCTCATAAGTGGAATAGAAGTAGGGCGTGTAGGCCTCGAATTCGGCTGCGCAGGTGTCTACCAGCTTGTACACGGGCTCTATGCCCAGGGCCTTTCGGGCCTCCCGCACATCCTGCTCGTCGCACCCGAACAGCACCGCGAGTTTCATGTCGGAAAAGCCGTACTCCTTGGCAAGGCGAAGAAGGCAGGGATCCTCCCGAAGGGCGCCCGGCCCTTGCCCGGCAGCCGAAGAAAGCTCCTGCTCAAGGAGGAGGATCCGATGTATGTGATGCAGAAACCAGGGGTCGATGTGGGTCAGCTCGTTCAACCGATCGAGGGTTATGCCTGCCTCCATGGCCTGATACAGTGTGAACAGCCGCCCCGAGTTCGGGTTGACCAGGCGCTTCTCCAACTCGAGGATGTCCGGCAGCGGAGCAGCCGGGCCGTGCCGATCCCTGCCCAGGCCTAAGCGGCCGATCTCCAGCGACCGCACGGCCTTCTGAAGGGACTCCTTGAAAGTCCTGCCGATGGCCATGGTCTCTCCCACGGATTTCATGGCCGTGGTGAGGTGGTCCTCGGCACCTGGAAACTTCTCGAACGTCCATCGCGGGATCTTGACCACGCAGTAGTCGATGGTGGGTTCGAACGCGGCCCTTGTCTCGCGTGTAATGTCGTTGGCTATCTCATCCAGGGTGTATCCCACCGCCAGCTTGCTGGCGATCTTTGCGATGGGAAACCCCGTGGCCTTGGAGGCCAGGGCCGAACTCCTGGAAACGCGGGGGTTCATCTCGATGACTACCATCTCGCCTGTGTGGGGATGGACCGCGAACTGAATGTTTGATCCTCCGGTCTCCACCCCTATCTCGCGGATGACCGCAATTGCGGAGTCCCGCATGACCTGGTACTCCCGGTCGGTCAGGGTCTGGGCGGGGGCCACGGTGATGCTGTCGCCTGTGTGCACACCCATGGGGTCAAGGTTCTCTATGGAACAGATGATCACCACGTTGTCCTTAAAGTCCCGCATGACCTCGAGCTCGTACTCCTTCCAGCCGATCAGGGACTTCTCTACGATCACCTCGTTGATCATGCTGGCCTCGAGCCCGGCCTGGACTATGCGCTCCATGGCCTCGCGGTTATAAGCGATCCCGCCGCCGATGCCACCCAGGGTGAAGCTGGGGCGTATTATCAGCGGATACCCGATCCTCTCCGCCGCGGCCCTGGCCTGTTCCATGTTGCGCACGATCTCGTTTTCAGGCACATGAAGGCCTATCCGCTCCATGGCGTCTCTGAACTGCTCGCGATCCTCGGCCTTTAAAATCACCGGAATGGAAGCGCCGATCACTTCCACGCCCAGCCTGTCAAGCAGGCCGGTCTCAGCCACCTTGACCGCAGTGTTCAAACCCGTCTGTCCGCCCAGTGTCGGCAGCAGGGCTTCCGGCCGCTCCCGTTCGATGATCTTGGCAACTATGTCAGGGTGAATGGGTTCTACATAGGTCCTGTGGGCCGTTTCCGGATCCGTCATGATGGTGGCGGGGTTGCTGTTGATCAGGACGACCTCGTACCCTTCCTCCATCAGCGCCTTGCAGGCCTGCGTCCCTGAGTAGTCAAACTCACAGGCCTGCCCGATCACGATAGGCCCTGACCCTATGATGAGGATCTTCTTTATGTCTGTACGTTTCGGCATAGGCTCGGCAGATGCTTTCCCGCTCTTTTTGGGATTAACGGATACTATACCTCAACACCTATCTCCCCCCCATCATCTCCACAAACCGGTCGAACAAATAGTCCGCATCATGGGGTCCGGGGCTGGCCTCCGGGTGGTACTGGACCGAGAACAGCGGAATCCGGCGGTGCCGCAGTCCCTCCAGGGTGCCGTCGTTGAGGTTCACATGGGTCAACTCGACATCGGGATCACTGATGGAGTTCATGTCCACACAAAACCCGTGGTTCTGGGAGGTGATCTCCACCTTTCCTGTGGTGAGGTCCTTGACAGGCTGGTTCCCCCCCCTGTGTCCGAACTTGAGCTTGAAGGTCTTTCCTCCAAGGGCCAGTCCCAGCAACTGGTGTCCCAGGCATATGCCGAAAGTGGGCCGTCTGCCCAACTGCCCTCTAAGCATGTCCACTGCATATGTGACCGCCGCCGGATCGCCGGGGCCGTTGCTCAGAAAAAGGCCGTCCGGATTCAGGCGGTCCAGGTCCTCGCCCGAGATTCCGGCCGGCACGACAAGAACCGTGCACCCGCGCCTCTCCAGGGACCGGAGGATATTCGTCTTGATTCCGTAGTCCACCGCCACCACCCGCCGGCGGCCGCCAGACTCGGGCCAGCGGAACCGACCGAGGTCTCCTTCAACGGAAACGGCCCGCCCCTCGCTCCAGACGGCGGGCCCGGCGCAGGTCACTTCCCGGACAAGGTCCAGCCCTTCCATGGCGGGCGACTGACGGGCCTTTTCCACCAAAGAATCGGTATCAAGGTCCTGGGTGGAGAGCGCGGCCCGCATAGCGCCCGCAACACGGATACGCCTTGTGAGGGCGCGCGTGTCAATGCCCTCGATACCCGGCACACTCGATTGTACGAGGTAGTCCACAAGACTCATTTCAGAGCGCCAGTTGCTGTGAACCTCCTGGTACTCGCGCACCAGCAGGGCCCGAACCTGAATACGGGAGGATTCAATGTCTTCTGTGTTCACACCGTAATTCCCGATCAAGGGATAGGTCATAGCTACCATCTGGCCGCAGTAGGAAGGATCGGTGAGGATCTCCTGATACCCGGACATGCTCGTGTTGAACACGACCTCACCAGTGCTCTCAACAGGGCCGGTGAACGAGCGGCCCCGGAAAACCGTGCCATCCTCCAGTGCCAGCAGTGCCTTCATGCCTCCAGCTCCTCACTCATAAAGGACAACCTCGACGCTCCTGCAAAAGACTTGTCTTCAGCATAACACGTCAAACGCCCGGGTATGAGCTTTTCATTTTATAGGTATCTCTCTTTGCGTATTTGCGTCTTCACGAGAGAAAACTGTTTCAGTCCCACGTCGGCCTGACCTTCACGCCCTGCTCACTCAAGCGCTCCTTTATCTCCCCTATGGAGAAGTTTCCGTAGTGTACCATGGAGGCCACAAGGGCAGCATCGGCGCGGCCTTTTGTCAAGACCTCGCAAATATGATCGATGCTGCCGGCACCCCCCGACGCAATCACCGGGATGCCCACACGACCGGAAATGAGCGAGGTCACGTAAAGGTCGTAACCATCCTGTGTTCCATCCGCATCAATGGAGTTGAGGCAGATCTCTCCAACTCCCAGGGCCTCGGCCTCCAGTGCCCACCGAAGTGCGTCCTTGCCCGTATAAGTCCTTCCCCCATTGATGACAATCTCGTAACCCGACGGTATTCCTTCCGTGGGTTCGACCTGCTTGACGTCCATGCCCAGGACGATGCACTGACTGCCGAAGGCACGGGCCCCCTGGGCGATGATGGAAGGATCCTTAACGGCTGCGCTGTTTACGCTCACCTTTTCCGCTCCGGCCAGCAGCACAAGCCGCATGTCTTCAAGGGTACGAATGCCCCCGCCCACGGAAAAAGGGATGAAAATCTCCCCTGCAACCCTGTCCACCACATCGATCATGATTTCTCTTTTGTCGCTGGAAGCGGTGATGTCGTAAAATACGATCTCATCGGCGCCCTGCTCGTAATAGAACCGCGCCATCTCCACAGGATCTCCGATATCAACGTTACCCTCGAACTTTACGCCCTTGGTGGTCTTTCCGTCCCTCACATCCAGGCAGGGAATAATCCGTTTACTCAGCATGACGGCCGTCCCAGCGGGCGAAGTTATCAAGGATTCTGAGGCCGGGGGCCCCGCTCTTTTCCGGATGAAACTGCATGGCCATGAGGTTCCCGATCCCGATGACCGAGGGGAACTCAATGCCGTATTCAGTGGTCCCCATAACATGGCCCTTCCCGGCCGGCTCCGGGTAATAACTGTGGACGAAGTAGAACTCGTCGGTTTCGCGAATACCGTTCAGAACAGGGTGGTGCCGTTTGACGGACAGCCCGTTCCATCCAATGTGGGGCACCTTGAGCGGCCCTCCTTCGCCGCCCCGGAGCGTCGAGGGAAACCGCTTCACGAGACCCGGAATCAGCCCCAGACACTCGGCCTTGTTCTCCTCGCTCCGCTCCAGAATAATCTGGGCCCCCAGACAGATCCCAAGAAACGGTGTACCGCGTTCAAACACCTCACAAAGAGCCCGGTCCAAACCCGCCTCTTTCAGGTCCTCTACCGCCCGGCCCGCTGCCCCTACTCCGGGGAAAATCACCCGCTCGGCCTCGAGGACCTCGTCTGGAGAACCCGTGATCCTGCACGGAATCCGCAGGCGTCCCAGTGCACGCTCCACGCTCCGAAGATTTCCCGCCTTATAGTCCACAATGACAATCATGAGGTCGCTTTGCTTATAAACATTCCGCGAAAAGTCCTTTAAAGGTCCCGTCCTCAGCAGACATGAGAAAAAGTCCTCGAATATCACAGCCGTCCATACACCAGCACGATTCAAAGGGAAGATTTACCTACCCCATTGAACAATCTTTTGCAACGGGAACCGGAGGCCCCTGCCCCTTCCCTTCCAAGATAGGCCATGATGTGGGCTGCCGCCTGCCGCCCGTCCGCAATGGCCCGAACAACCAGGGACTGTCCCATGGACATATCCCCTGCGGCAAAAAAACCTTCCTCAGACGTTGCGTTGCCGCTTGATGTGCGTATATTGCCATGCTCGTCCATTTCAAGGCCCATGCCTTCTATCATCGGGCCTTTTTCAGGCCCCACAAACCCCATTGCCAGCAACACCAGGTCAACATCCATCTCAAACCCGGTATTTGCCAAGGCCCTGGGAACAGGGGGACCCGTCTCGCTTTCCTCCCATTCAACACGCACCCCTCGAAGGCCCGTAAGCATGCCGTCTCTGCCCACGAATTCCGTGGTCATAACGGACCACAGCACTTCCCCCCCCTCCTGGTGGGCGTGGGTGCGGCGCAGCATTCGAGGCCACATGGGCCATGGCGTGGCCGGATCACGCTTCTTTTGAGGCTGTGGAAGGATCTCGAACTGCACCACACTCTCGGCCCCCTGGCGCAGGACCGTTCCCAGGCAGTCGGACCCTGTGTCCCCGCCGCCTATTACCACCACGCGTTTTCCGCGGGCATGGATCTCCTCAGCCGGATCCAGTGGGTCTCCGGCATTGCGCAGGTTCTGCTGTGTGAGGTAATCCATTGCAAAGTGGATCCCGCCAAGCTCTCTTCCCGGAACCCTCAGATCTCTCGGATCCCTTGCCCCGCAGGCGAGGCACACCGCATCGAATCTTCTTCGGAGGTAGTCATGCGAGATATCACGGCCAACGGTCACGTTCATCTCGAAATCCACTCCTTCGTCCTGCATGAACCGTATCCTGCGGTCCACCACCCACTTCTCCAGCTTGAAATCCGGAATGCCGTAACGAAGGATACCGCCTGCACGGGGGGCGGCTTCGAACACGACCACTCCGTATCCGTGCCTGTTCAGCATATGGGCCGCAGCCAGTCCCGCTGGTCCGGAACCGACCACCGCCACCCTGGCGTTGAGCCTGACAGCCGGCGGTGAAGGGGCTATGAGCCCCTGCTCGAACCCCATTTCAGTAATGGTCTGTTCGATCTGCCTGATGGTCACCGGGTCACCATGAATGCCCGCCACGCAGGCGGCTTCGCAAGGGGCCGGGCAGACGCGCCCGGTGAACTCGGGAAAGCTATTCGTGGACAGCAGGAGATTGAGGGAACGCTCCCAATGTCCGTGGAAGGCGGCTTCATTGAACTCCGGAATCAGATTTGCAAGGGGGCAACCGAAGGCATGGCAGAACGGAGTGCCGCAGTCCATGCAGCGGGCGGCCTGTTCGTGGATCTGTCTGTAACCGAACTGCCTTTCCACGGCCCTGAAATCACGCAGTCGTTCTTCCAGGGGCCTGTATCCGGGTTCCGCCCGCGGTATGTCCAGAAACCCTCGTTCCCTGTTCTCCATTAAGTTTACTCCATTTGTGGCCGTGCCAGTGGAAAAGGCTGTGGCTCTTAGTTCTTAGTTCTTGGTTCTTAGTTCTTAGTTCTTGGTTCTTAGTTCTTAGTTCTTGGTTCTTTGTTCTTTGTTTGTGGAAAAGGGCGGTGTCTCCCGATTTTCTTGTTTCACCCTCATCACCTGATCACCTCAACAGCTCAACAGCTTAACAGCTTAACACCTGCGGCGAGAAGGGTCACCATCAGCCTATTTGTGCTCCAACTCCTCCCTCTCCGTTGCTTCGTCCTCTTTGCTCATCTTTCCCAGGACCCTTCGGTACTCCATGGGAAAGACCTTGACGAAAAACGGCAGGCAGGCCTCCCAGTTCTCCATGATACTCCGGGCACGGTCGCTTCCGGTGAATTGGACATGCAGCATGATCATGTTACGGAGTTCCTCCGCGTCCTTGGGTTCCGTAACCAGTTCCAGGTCCACCATGTCCAGGTTGCAACGGCTGTCGAACCTCCTCTCAGGATCGTACACATAGGCTATGCCTCCGCTCATCCCTGCGGCGAAGTTGATCCCGGTCTCACCCAGGACCACGACACGGCCCCCTGTCATGTACTCGCACCCGTGATCCCCGACGCCCTCCACAACGGCTACTGCTCCGCTGTTGCGAATTGCAAACCGCTCTCCCACCATGCCGTTTATGTAGATGCTCCCTGCGGTGGCGCCGTACAGGATGACATTACCTGCAATGCTGTTTCGGGCGGGATCCAACGCGATGCCTGGGTAAGGCCTTATTATAATCCGGGCTCCGGAAAGGCCCTTGCCCACGTAATCGTTGGCCTCGCCCTCCAGGATCATGGTCAGCCCGTGGGCCCCGAACGCCCCGAAGCTCTGGCCTGCCGCACCGGAAAACCTGCATATAATTGTGTCGTCCGGCAGTCCCTTGAAGCCGTAACGCTTTGCGATCTCTCCGGAGAGCATGGCCCCGGTCGTGCGGTTGATGTTCCGGATGGGCCTCTCGATCTCAACCGGCTTTGCCGACTCAAGCGCGTCCTGGGCCGAAGAGATGAGCTCACGATCCATGACATGGGAGATAGCGTGATCCTGGGACTCAACGCAGCGCAATGCGGGCGCCATGGGATCTCTGCACGACATGTCCCCGGGAGAAAACAGGATTCCTGAAAAATCCAGCCCCCTGGCCTTCCAGTATTTGACAGCCCTGTCCATTTCCAGGAGGTCGACCCTGCCGATGAGGTCGTCCATCTTCCGAAACCCCAGCATGGCCATATACTCTCGCACCTCTTCGGCCATCATGGTGAAAAAACGCTCCACATGCTCCGGCTTGCCAGTGAAACGCTTTCTCAGGTCCGGATCCTGGGTGGCTATGCCCACAGGACAAGTATTGGTGTTGCACTTGCGCATCATGACGCAGCCCAGAGCCACCAGGACCGCAGTGGCAAAACCATACTCTTCCGCCCCCAGGAGGGCCGCAATCACAACGTCCCGACCCGTCTTCATCTGCCCGTCGGTCTGAACACGGATCCGTTTTCTGAGATTGTTCATAACCAGGGTCTGCTGGGTCTCGGCGAGGCCCAGTTCCCAGGGCACGCCTGCGTGCTGAATGGAAGAAAGGGGGGACGCGCCTGTGCCGCCGTCGAACCCGCTGATAAGAACCATGTCCGCATGCGCCTTGGCCACGCCCGCCGCAACAGTCCCCACGCCGCATTCCGAGACCAGCTTCACCGAGATGCGGGCCCCGGGATTTACGTTCTTGAGGTCGAAGATGAGCTGGGCCAAGTCTTCAATGGAGTATATGTCATGATGGGGAGGCGGTGAGATCAGGGTGACGCCGGGCGTGGAGTACCGGACGCGGGCGATCTCCTCGTTCACCTTGTGGCCTGGAAGCTGTCCGCCCTCGCCGGGCTTGGCCCCCTGGGCGACCTTGATCTGGATCTCCCGTGCGTTCACCAGGTACTCTGCGGTCACTCCAAACCGGCCGCTCGCCACCTGCTTCACAGCACTGCACCGGCTGTCCCCGTTGGGAAGCAACATGTAGCGGGCCGGGTCCTCCCCCCCCTCTCCGCAGTTGCTCATGCCGCCCAGCCGGTTCATGGCCACGGCAACAGTCTCGTGAGCCTCCCTGCTTATGGATCCGAAGGACATGGCACTAACAGCGAACCGCTTCAAGATCTCCGATGCAGGCTCCACCTCTTTCAGAGGAACAGGTGTTGTGTTCCGAAACCGGAACAGCCCCCTCAGGGTAAAAAGCCTCTCGGATTGATTGTTGATCAGGCCCGCATATTTCCTGTAGGCCTCCGAGTCGCGGTTGCGCACGGCCTTATGAAGCGTTGTAATGGACTCGGGTGTCCACAAGTGACGCTCTCCATCCTTACGAAGGCGGTATTGTCCGCCGCTTGGAAGGATAACGTCCCTTGCCGGGGAACGGTCATGCGCCATATCGTACCTGTCTGCGGCCTCCCGCGCGATTTCATCCAGACTAATCCCGCCGATCCGAGATGCAGTCCCGGGAAAGTACCGGTCCACCACGGACCGGTTCAGGCCCACCGCCTCGAAGACCTGGGCGCCCCTGTAGCTTCGAAGCGTGGAAATACCCATCTTGGACATAATCTTAAGAAGCCCCTTACACAGGGCGCCTATGTAGTTCTCCAGGGCCACCCCAACGCTGAGGTTGCGGCTCAGCTCGCGTCGCAGGTCCATGGCCGCCACCGTGTCAAAGGCAAGATAGGGGTTGACCGCCGTGGCCCCGTATCCCAGGAGAAGGGCCATGTGCATCACCTCCCTGGCCTCCCCGGTCTCTATGATCAGCCCTGAGGATGTGCGCACTCCTTTTTTGGCAAGCCGCTGGTTCACCGCTGATACGGCCAGCAGGGCCGGGATCGGGACGGCCCCTTCCGGAAGGTCACGGTCGCTCAGGATCAGGAGAGATCGGCCCGCAGCGACAGCCTGCTCGCTTCGGTCGCAGAGTTCTTCGACGGCCCCTGCCAGACCTCCGCCGGAACCTCCTTCCGGAAAGCCTATAGGCAGGACCTGGGACCGGAAGCCCTCCATGTCCAGGTGCTGAAGACGGACCAGGTCATCGTTGGACAGGATGGGATGGAGCAGCTTGATCAGTCGGCTGTGGCCCGGTACTTCCGTGAGGATGTTGCCCGGGTTTCCGATGAAGGTCATGAGGGACATCACCAGCTCTTCTCTGACCGGATCTATCGCCGGGTTGGTCACCTGGGCGAACAGCTGCTTGAAATAGGAGTAAAGCAGCGGGTTCTTGTCGGAAAACACCGCAAGAGGGGTATCCGCCCCCATGGAGCCGACCGGTTCGTAACCGGTGGATGCCATGGGTTCGATGATCATCTGCAGGTCCTCACGGGTGTAACCGAAGAGCTTCTGGCGGAACAGGATCTTGTCGAAATCGGGTGTAAGGGACGCCACGCTTCCGTAAAACCCGCGCAGGGTGATCCGGTTCTCCTCCACCCAGCGCCTGTAGGGCTGCCTGCGGGCGCACAGGGTCTTGATCTCTCCGTTCCTGAGCACACGCCCCTTTTTCGTGTCAACCACGATCATCTGTCCGGGCCTGAGAGCGCCCTTCTCAAACACATCCGCCGGCTCAAAATCGAGGACCCCCGCCTCAGAGGCAAATACCATGAACCCTTTGTTTGTAATTGTGTACCGGGCCGGGCGAAGCCCGTTCCGGTCCAGCATGGCCCCCACCTGGACCCCGTCTGTGAACGCCAGTGCAGCCGGGCCGTCCCATGGCTCCATGAGCCCTGCGTGATACTCAAAGAATCCTCGCTGATCAGGACCCATGGGGTACTTGACCCCCCACGCCTCGGGCACGAGCATGAGCATGGCAAGAGGCATGGAACGCCCGGCGCTGTGAAGCAGTTCCAGGGCGTTGTCGAGGCAGGCCGAATCGCTCCCGGCCTCATCTATGACCGGCAGCATCCTGTCCAGACCCTTTCCCAGCAGATCGCTTTCGAGCATGGGTTCGCGGGAGCGAAAGAGGTTCAGGTTTCCCCTGAGGGTATTGATCTCCCCATTGTGGGCGAGGCGCCGAAAAGGCTGAGCCAGTTCCCATGACGGAAACGTGTTCGTGCTGTAGCGCTGGTGAATTACGGCTATGGCGCTCTCTAGACGGGGATCCGCCAGGTCCGCGTAATAATTCCTGATCTGGCCTGCTGTAAAAAGGCCCTTGTAGACCACTGTGCGGCAGGACAGGCTGGGTATGTAAAAACAATCCCGCTTGCCTACGATCCGGCGCGCCATCTTTTCAATGTCCCGCCTGAGAGCGTGAAGCCTCCTCTCCAGCAAGATGCCGGCCCGGCCTCCTCCCCCGATGAGACACTGGCGTATGACCGGCTGCTGCTCTTTGGCCTGTCCGGCGATGGCTTCATCATCCACAGGTACTTCCCTCCAGCCCAGAAAGGCAAGGCCGTCGGTTGAAACGCACCTTTCCACTATCCTCTCGCACTCGCTCTGAAGCGATGGGTCCCGGGGCATGAAGAACATGCCCAGCCCGTAGCTCCCGGGTTCGGGCAGGGAGATGCCCAGGTCTCCGCACTCGGATCGCATAAAGCCGTCCGGGATCTGGAAGAGCATCCCCGTGCCGTCGCCCGTCTTGAGATCACCGCCCACGGCCCCCCTGTGCTGGAGATTAATCAGGACTTCGATCCCCTTTTCGATCAAACCATGGCTCTTGACGCCATTGATGTCGACCACGAAGCCCACTCCGCAGGAGTCGTGTTCAAATACCGGATCGTACAGGCCCCGGGCCTGAGGCAGTCCCATAAGGGCTCCGGGATCGCGCATTTTCATGGCCGCGCCTTCCTTTATCGCGAAAACACCTAAGCGAAACTGATCACCGGTGCGGAGAACCACGGTCCAGTGAATCCTCCTTGGTGTTCTTTTTTATCGAAATCGAAATCGAAATCAAGGCATCAGCGGGCGGCTGGCTCTTTACTTATCGGCTCTCGAAAGTCAGATAAACATCAAGCCTTTTTCCCGAGCCCATGGTGTTTTGATTTCGATAGCGATCCCGATTTCGATTTGGATTATCCCCAACAATGTTTTATCCAAGGGGGCGGCCGATACATCATCGGCCATGAACGTTTTCCCGCCTGCTCACAGAATGGAGAGGTACCTGTCTATCTCGTACTGACTGACGTGGGTTCGATACATGTCCCACTCGATCTTCTTGTTTTCTATGAATTTATTGAAAATATGATCGCCCAGGACCTTGCGGACCAGCTCGCTCTTCTCTGTTTCCAGTATGGCGGCGTAGAGGTTTCCAGGCAAGTCATTGATGCCGTGCGCGCGACGCTCTGCCGGGTTCATCTCAAAGATATCCTCCTCGATGGGGCTGCTGAGCTCGTATTTTTTCTCTATGCCCTCCAATCCTGCGCCCAGCATTACGGCGAAAGCAAGATAGGGATTACAGGCCGGATCGGGCGATCTGAACTCCATACGGGTCGCCTTTTCCTTTCCCGGCTTGTACATGGGAACGCGGATCATGGCTGAACGGTTTCGACGCGCCCAGGACACATAAACAGGGGCCTCATAACCCGGGACGAGGCGCTTGTAAGAGTTGACCCACTGGTTCGTCACCGCCGTTATCTCCGGCGCGTGGCGTATGACGCCGGCAATATAGTGCCTGGCCAGTTCCGAAAGGTTATAGGGATCAGACGGATCATGAAATGCGTTTCGGTCCCCCTGGAACAGGGACTGGTGTACATGCATGCCGCTGCCGTTGACTCCGAAAACGGGCTTGGGCATGAATGTGGCATGAAGCCCGTTCTTCCGGGCCACTTCCTTTACAATGACTCGATAGGTCATGGTCTTGTCAGCCATCTTGAGGCCCTCGTCATAACGTAGATCGATCTCGTGCTGGCTCGGAGCAACCTCATGGTGGCTGTATTCCACCTGTATTCCCATGGAATGGAGCGCGAAAATGGTCTCCCTCCTCAAATCGCTTCCCATGTCCATGACGCGGGAATCGAAATATCCCCCCTTGTCAGTCATCTCCGTTGCCAGGCTGTTCTTGAAGTAGAAGTACTCGAGTTCCGGCCCGACATAGAAGGTGTATCCATTCTCCGCGACTTTCGCCAAAAGCCTCTTGAACACATAGCGCGGATCTCCCTCATAGGGAGATCCGTCCGGGTTCAAGATGTCACAGAACATGCGCGCAACCGGTTTGTCACCGTCCCGCCACGGGACCATTCGAAACGTGGTGGGGTCAGGCTTGGCGATCATATCGCTCTCCTGAATCCTGGCAAATCCCTCTATGGAAGAGCCATCAAAACCCATACCCTCGGTCAGGCCCTCGTCCAGCTCAGACGGAGTGATAGCGAAGCTCTTGAGCACGCCCAGCACATCCGTGAACCAGAATTGGATGAAACTCACCCGGTGATCTTTTACCACCCGGCGGACATCTTCTATGTTTCGACATTCCATGTCCTGCTCTTTCGAGCCTTCGATATTCATCTTTTCCTCCAATCAGTTGAAGTTCATCTGCTGCAAATGCGCCTTTTCTTCCAAGACTGAAAATGCGGGAAACCGACGAACCAGTTTCTCCGGTCCTGGCAAGAGGTGAATACATGTCATTGTTCCAAAGCAAATCGGATGCCACATGCCCGGCCGGCGCTTCGCCCTAGAGCAGCGCGGCCCGGCGTCAGAAAGCCCCCCTTGTGCCGTTTCGATGGGAATACATATTTGTCAGTTCCACCCGCAAAAAACTACATTTATGTGGACACCATTGGTTTTCTCAAAGCAAGCCACGGCCACGTCGAGGCAAGGAACATTTCGCAGGGCATCTGAACAGGACGCAGCCGGGAGTTGGAAGGGCCGGATGCTATGGACTGCCGGAATAGAGTCAAAGGAGTGCATGAATCAGGACGCATACAGGCTGCACAAGGAATCCTGTGGATCGACTGCCGAATATACTGCGGACGGCGGCCGTTTCCGGACGGTAAACGGTGTCGGCATTCTTTCGTGTTATTACTGCACTCAAGGATTGTCCTTGTATTCCGTAATGGGAAGGCCCGCACTTCCGGCATAAAACACCACAATGTGAGCGGGCTCATCTCCCACGCTCTCTCCCCAGTGCCAGGTATCCACCACTTCCACAATGGCCTCGCCTGCTTTCAGGTGCAGCACCCTGCCTTCCAGGGTATGAACCCGCAGCTGTCCGCTCAGGAGCACGCCGGCATTGATTACAGGGTGACGGTGAACAGCCAGCTTTTCCCCCGGAGGGATGGTAATACTGAGGATGCGTATCTCCGGCCTGCCTTCAGGGTAAGGCGGTAGAGGGCTGTCGTCCCAACTGGCTTCGCTCCTGGCGAGTTCAGCAACCTGAATCCTGGAGTCTGCTGTGGCGGACCCTCCCATGATGACCAGGAGCAGGCACGCGGAAGTAAAGAGTGTTGCGAGGAACTTGTTCATGGTTTTCTCTCCTTGAAGTCTGAGGGCTCTCTGTGGCCGGATTGTCTTCTACTCCAAAGAGTCCCGACATGGAACCGACTTTCCATCCAGAAATAATCATTTCTGCTCAGATTCCCGGAAGGACGTGCCGGACGGAGAACTTGTGCGGTTTTATCATGCTATTCTTCCTCCATCTTCAAATGAAGCCGGTCCAGCATCTCCTGGATTTTTTTGGCCATGTACCAGCGGCCGTTGGCAAAAACTCCGTAGTCCGCACCGACCATGGCTGAAGAATAGCGCGTTGAATTGGCGTAGAAAAGCCACTGCTCCACCCACATTTTTTCAATCGCCTCGTTAAAGATGCTGTCCTCTTGCTCCGGACCCTTTGCGGCGCCTTTCTCCCAGGCTGCAAGTAAAATCCGGGTGGCGGTCAGGGTCATTTCATTGGTTTTTTTGATGGTGTTTTCATAACGCGCAAAATGACCGTCCACCCAGGATTGGCTGTGGCAGGAGGCGCAAACCTGTTCCATCCTGCCCCGTCTGGTTTTCTGCTCCTCTTCGTCGATAAGGTATTCCATCACCGGTTCGCCGGTCAACTCAGTGGGCAAGGTCAATCCGGCTTTGTTCCGGATAATGGTGGTATCCGGCGACAGGGGGTGGGGATGGGCATATGGGAGCCCGAAGATCCTCCAGGACAGGCGGTCGTTCATCCGGTGGGTTCTCTCGGCTGCCACCATGCCCTCGCCGTCCACCAAGAGGCTGACATGACACGTGGCGCAAGTGGGGGCTGTAAGGTCCTTTCCGATGGTCCAGGGAACAGCGTCAAAGTCCCACTTCCGCCCCAGTGAGGAGTGAATATTGCCGTGCTTGCTGACCTCATAGACTTTGTAAGCGGGAACATCGGGGCCTTTGTGGCACTGAGAGCAGGTGTAGGGCTTTCTCGCCATCTCTATGGAGAAGTGGTGCCGGGTGTGGCAGGCCGAACAGGACCCCTTGCTGCCGTCCGGGTTTATTCGACCCACCCCCTGGTTGGGCCAGCCGGAGAGGATTGGAAAGTCCATGTCACCATAAGAGGTTTCCCTCACAACGAGGCCTTCGACCTGTACAGAGGTTCCGTGACACTGGCGGCAGGCGTCGGAGAGGGTTAATTCATCCGGGTCCTGAAGAGTCGTGGCCATATTCTCATAAGCCTGAATTCCGGTCACGGATTTGGTCAGATCACGGTACAGGGGGTTGTGCTCCAGGTTGCCGTAAGCGTGGCTCATCTTGTTCTTCTTGAACTGGTCCGCTTCCACAGGATGGCAGGTGGAACAATCCTGGGGGGTGACCACGGTGTGAACCGGATAACCGTTGTGGTCAAAGGAATCCTTGTGCGTTTCAGGATTCAGGGTGTGGCACTCCGCACAGCCCACCACCACTTCGGCCAAGGCGTCAGGCAAGTTCTCGTGAGAAACGCGCCTGCTCATCTCAGGCTTGTCTTCGGCTGCCTTTGGCGTGATTTTCGACATGCGGCTTTCCTTCCATCCTGCCACGATTCCGGGGTTGAGGGTTTCGTGGCATTCCAGGCACGAAACCGAGTCGTTGCTCAAGGGAAAATCAGCCCCAAAAAGGCTGTGGGGCAAAAGGAAGGGCAGCGAAAAAATGATGAGGAAGAATTTTTTCATGACATCCTCCTTGCAGGATAGGAAGTTGCTTTTTGCTTGGCAGGATAACGGAAGATGTCGTTGCGTATCAATAAGAAACGCTAACAATATGGATCGGCAGGGAAAGGGCTCGTTTGTGTCGAAGTGATGAATGCGGGGAAGAGAAACTAGACAATGTCCTCGCCGATTCTCAGGTCAAGCACCCTGTCTTCAGGGTAAGGAGGCCGGAGTGCCGTGGTCATTCAACCGGCGGGTCTAACGGCTGTTCAAAAGCCAACTCCAGAGAAATGGTCGATCCCGTGCTGCAACCCGGCATTATCCGCCGCTCAAGAGAGAGAAAGCATTTGTCGCTGTCCCTGTGGAACAAACCGGCATGCCTTACCAGGTGAGCATAAGAACTCAGGAAAGGCTGACACTTTCCTACGCCCTTGAGACGGATCAGGGTGACATCGTTTTTGAAAAGGCTGAAATCATCCCACATGAAGGGTACCGTAATTTTCATTTCACACCTTCTGAGACCGGGACCTACCGGCTCTATATACACAGGGAGACCCTCGTGCCGGGAAGCCTGAACCGGGCCCGCGTCATTGTCAGGGTCAACGACCGCCGCATTCTGGGACCTTTATTCTCCAAGCTCAAGTTCTGACCCGCCTGAGGCAAAAACATCCCTTAAAAATGGATGCCGTGTAAGGAGGGAAGCCGTGTCAACCATTCCACGTTCTCTAAAAAACGCAGCCGCCTTTCGCAGGGCCGCTGCATCTTCAGGGCAGCGCACCTCTATGTAAGGGTCTTTCTCAACCGCGGCAATGCCCCGCCAGAAGGCTTGAGCCGCCTTGTCTTCCTCCCCCAGGTCCAGATGGATGCCTCCAATGCGAAAGGCCGCGGGGAACGCCCCGTTTCGGGCCTCGTGAATCTCATGGTACCGGAGAGCCTCACTGCGCCGCCCTTCACCCTCCAGTGCGTCCGCAAGGTTCTTGAGTCGATAGTTCATCTCAGGTTGAAGGCTGTAGGCGGTCTCAAAAAAGGGAAGCGACTCCTCCACCCGGCCCTGATCGATAAGGCACTGGCCGATATCGGCTAATCCCGGGCAGTATCCGGGGTCCTCGAGGCAAGCCGTCTTACCATAGTGATAGGCCTGATGCATGTCACCCACGCCGAAACTCGCAAAGGCCGCGTAGAGCTTAAGGCAGGGGTCACCGGGCAGGCTATCCAGGCCGGCCTTCGCGGTCTCCAGAAGGGCCTGAGCGCTGTTCTCATCATACAACCTCTCTGCATGCTGCTTCCACTCATAGGCCATGGGTGGCTCCGCCCCTATCATTTCAGGGTTCTCCAGGAACTCCGCGCACAGGTCCCCCACCCAGCGATGAAGAGGGCTCAGATATCCTCCGTAAACTGAATACGCCACAAAGGCGTCCTGGATGCGGTATTGCTTTTTAAACAATTCACCGAAAATTGAGTAGACGGCATTCGTAAGGTCCATGCCGGTCCCCCGGGCAAAAGGCGGGAAAAAATCTACATCCACGCTCAAGACCAATGGAGAGGCGATGTCGGGCAGATCGCCGGCCTCGCATATGGTCAGAGGGATTCCCTGAAACCGGCCCTTAAACCGGCCGTCTACCAGCCGAAAAGTCCGGATATCTTCTTCAGGAAAGGCATATCCTCGAAGGAATCCGCGCAGCGCATTTTCCGGGTTGGATTCAGAAAAATATGGAAAAGGGATAACCCAGTAGACGCGGCTGACTATCCCGAGACGCGCCGCAGCAAAAATGAAGTTTCCGATGTGAAAGAGCGAGGCCTCGCTCCCGGAACGGGCATCGCTCAGCAGATCCCAGGCCTTCTCGTGATACAGCAGGCGAAGCCTGTCGATCTTCACATCCGGAATCAGCCGCATGTCGTCATGGGCGTCGAGATTAATGAGCACGGCATCCCGAATCCCCAGTGCGGCCCAGTGGACAAGGGCCTCGCTGTGATCCTCGAACCGTTGGACCGCCTGCAAAGGATCCCTGCCCAAGGCCGGCGCCTCGGCG
>CAZEIA010000050.1:0-18268 GCA_964512335.1 uncultured Desulfobacterales bacterium | reverse complement strand
TCTCACCGGGTGTGGGGGCCATGAGGTTTCCGACCACGGTCACCAGATCACGCTGTCCGTAGACCTTGAGCTTGGCGATCGTGTAGCCGTTTTCTTCGTTTGTGTAGGTGATTCGCTCGATTTGGCCTTGGAGGTCGGAAAGAGGGCTTGCGGGTTGGTTTTCCATTTGCTGGCGAGAGGAGAAGGAATCCCTTGTGGTTGAGGTGCGAGATTCACCTGCTATGGTTTGGCTGGAGAATACCACACCCACCGGGTGCAATCAATTGCATCGGTCTTTTTCAGGGGCAAGCCCCGAGTGTTGGCGAGGACAAATGAGATAGAAATGATCAATCAATCTCATGTGCCGTTAGGAACATCGCCTGCTCCAAGGCATTGAAGAACTGTTGGTAAGGACGGCCATCGCTGACGGCTTCAAGACCGTACTGAGCGCTAGCGCGCACGGCGGTCTGGGTTTCCCCTCGCGGCCTCACTGTGACGCTTATCCTCATTGCCGTCCCATCGAGACGCGTGGCACTTACAGAGCCAAGCTCCTCATCTGCCTGATCAATCACGAAACCAAGATCCTGCAGTGTTGCGATGACTGTGCGGATCATCTTGTTACGTTCCGTCGTATCGAACGCTCGGGTTTGGACCGCACGCAGTGCGACCGGGCTCTTCGGAGTAGCCAGGATCTGCTGCCGGGAGTCGCTCTGGCATGCACCCAGAGCCGCTACAACCAACACCATCCCCCAATGTGGGCACAACAGGCTTTTCATATTTCGTGGGCCTCCAAGAACACGGCCTGCGACAGCTTGTCGAAGAACAGCTGGTAGATCGATGGGTCGTTGATCGTCTCAATTCGTGAAACCTGGTTTTTGGTGTTCCATATCACTCTTTGTACAGATGCCGAAACGACGATGTAAGGTTTTTCCAGACGTGTCAGCACCGAGATACGGATCTTCTGGTCTTTCTCCCACACGGGATCCGGGGTCCCGCCGAGGGCAGCGACTAATGCCGCGAGGAACATTTGTCCGGCCACCTGCTGGGCTTCTACGGCGTCTCTATCCTTGGAGGCGACAAGGAGCCCAGCCCCGGTCGAGCTTTCCTCTATGGTAAACCCGAGATCCTGGAGCACACCAGCGCACGCAGACAGGATCATTCCCTCATCAGTAGTCTCGAAGCGCCGCGAGCAAGCCTCGCGCCGTGCCAAGGATTCAGGCGACAGGGTCAGCGCCTTGGTCGGCTGGTCAACAGTCGCTGTCCTGCAAGCCGGAAGAGCAATACAGAAGAGCAGCGCTAGGTAGAACGCATATCTCGACACCGGTTAACTCGTCAGAAGCTGCTGGATCTGTATGCGAAGTCGCGTACGCGATTTTCCTCATCGAACTTGATGATGATCGTGAGCGTTCGCTGAGTGGTACTGCTCGCGCCCGCCGAGCTAGAATATCCGGCCCCACCGCCACCACCCAACACCCCGCTACCTCCGAGCCCGCCACCGAGGATCAACGTGCTTACGCCACCGCTGCTTGTTGAGTACACGCTCTCGGTCGAGACTCGGTCGTAGACCCAGATCTCCCGACGCTTCTCATCCGTGGTGACCATGTTTGGCGATCCGAGAACCTCCACGACTTTGGAATTCGGCATGCCCTCGCGAATTTCGCGCTGGACCTTCCCAACCGTGAGTCTATCCCCTGCATCCCGCGCCGCCTGTACATCAGCGGAATGTTGAACTGCGCCCAGGCAGCCACAGATCATGAGTGCGACTACAAGCAGAATAATTCTTTCCATGATTCGCTATGGCCTCTCTTATGTCTTCGGTGTTAAGTCCCTCAGCCTGAACTCTCGGAGTTTTCAGCCTCAGGCGGATCAGTCTCCAAGGGGTCGGTTCCACCCTCCCCGTCTTCAATGTTCATAGCAGTGAGGAAGAGTGCTTTGGAAAGCGGCTCGAAAAAGCGCTGCTGGTAAAACTCGGGGGAGTCGACCTGATAACCCTGTTCCACCTGCGGAGAAAGCTTCACAATCGCGTTTGCCCTCACAATCGTCCGATTCGTGCCGCGAGGGTACACCATTACGGTTAGTCTTAGCTGAACCAGCTTATCCCCGGTGACTGTTCCGGCGTCCGGTTCGAGCTTGGTGATTGTGTAGCCGAGGTCTTGCAACGTCGCAAGCACCGCTCGATAGACCCGCACCCTGTCCCCGGTCTCGAAAATTCGGCTCTGCATCGAGCGCAACTGGAGGGCGCTTTTGCTGCTCTGAACGACCTCAGGCCTCGTCGTCGCGCAACTCGTTAGCGCCAACACGAGCAATCCTGCGACTAATGCTGCCTGTAACTCCTTCCTCATGTACTCTCCGCTTGTATGTAGAGAGCTTCCGAAAGTTTTCTGAAGAATTCCTGATAGATTTCCTGATCCTCTATCAGCTCGCTCCGCCACAGTTGGCCGTGGTTGTTGACGATCCGACGATCAAAAAGAGCCCGAACCTCCGTTTCTCCAGAACCTTCGATAGGAGTCGCAACAAGCGTCACGAAGATGGTCTGCTCCTTGTCCCACATTGGGTTGGTGTAAGCGCCTAACAAGGCTCCTATGAAGGCCAAGGCGATTTGACCAGCGATCTGCCCCGCCTCTTCAGCATCGCGTTGTTTCGATGCAACCAGCACCCCGGCTTCGGCAGAGGATTCCGTAACCGTAAAACCCAAGTCTTGTAATGTGTCGGTCGATGCTCTGAGAACGCTCACGATATCGTTAGTCTGGAAGCACCGTGTCTGAATGGAGCGCAACTGGAGTGTCGTCACTCCGTCTTCAGATCCGGGCGGCGCGCCGATTTTCATCGCCACTTTATTAGAGTTGATGCATCCGGCCAGCATGACTGCCAGCAGTATGACAATCGAAACGATCCTTAAGCGCATGTTTCTCCATTACCTTATTGCTCAAACTATTGCGAAAATTAGCTCTCAAGACAACACACCGCCACTCTTTCGAGCTCAAATTTGGTCAATCGAACCTCGAACTTATCAATAACCTACTTGAAATGAGATGGATTGAGACACTAAATCTCTAAAAAATGTTAGGAGACTTTTGATAGAACGTGAATTCTGTATAAGGATTCCGGAGAATCCCTTTTTGTCCCGGTTTTTCACTGCCACTTCAGTGCAATTGATTGCAGCGCCCATTTCAGTCCACCGAACTCCCCAGGCCCCCAGAACCGACAGCTCAGGGCACCCCCTTGTCCGCCAATGCGGATTTCTCTATCGTCTAGGAATTCACGTCTTCGATATGGAGGAACCTATGATAGACGAAGCCAAGAGAATCACCCGCTCGGAACTCTATGAACAGGTCTGGACTACCGCGATCACCCGGCTCTCAAGGCAATACGGATTGTCTGATGTGGGGATCGCGAAAATCTGCAAGAGGTACAACATCCCCCGCCCGCCAAGGGGATACTGGGCCAGAAAGGCCGCTGGGTACAATGTGAAGCGGGACCCTCTTCCTCCCGGTAAGGACGTCATGATAGAAATCCGGCCTAACCGCTATGCCCGCCACCCGTCCTACCAAAGGACAGGCTCCGCTGCTTCGGCGTCTGAAAAGCGGCAAGTCGAAAAGATCGTCGTTCCTGAGAGGCTTTCCAATCCTCACGATCTGACCAGACGCACTTCCGAGATCCTCATCGGTCGCAAGGCCAACGATGAAGGCCTGGTGGAGCCGCTCAAGCGTGGCTGTCTTGACATCACTGTCTCTCCCGGAAGCTTGAGGCGGGCACTCCGCGTCATGGACACGGTTATCAAGACACTGGAAGGGAGAGGCCACAGCGTTTTCCTATCCGATGGGGAAACGAAGACGAAGGTCCAAAACATAGCCTTGAGCTTCGGAATCACCGAGAAGCTTGTGACCAAGAAGAAGCGACCTGAAGAACATGACCTGAGTGGGAGATACCGCTTCGGCCACAACCTCTTCGTCAGCGAACGCGTCCCTTCCGGCGAGCTCTCCCTTACCATCCATGATACCCGAGAGGTTTACACCTACGGCTGTCAGCTGAACTGGAATGATGGGAAGAAAACGAAGATCGAGAATCGAATCGCAAGTTTCCTCGAAGGCCTTTCGCTCGTAGCCGATGCCACGATCAACCGCGAACGAAGGTTGAAGGAGAAAGAGCAAGAGAGGATTGAGCGGGAGAGACGCCAAGAGGAAGAGCGCAAGAGGCGCGCTGAGCTTCGACAACGGTATCTGGAGGAACAAGCTCGGGTCAAGGGACTCTTTGCCGAAGCTGAGAACTGGAAACGAAGTCAGGTCCTGCGTGAATACATTATAGAGATTGAGAAGCGGGAAGCTGAGGGCACCCTCCCCTTCAGTTTTGAGACGCCCTTTGAAGAATGGTTGAAGTGGGCTCGGGATCAGGCGGATCGCTTGGACCCTCTTTCTCCCAGTCCCCCTTCAGTCCTTGATGAGGAATGTCCGCCTGAGGAATCGGAAACGCGCCGTTTTTGGTAGCCGAGGAGTCCGGCATGAAGCGTGCTGCTACCCATGACGAGATCAAGCCTCTGGTAGAGCTTTGCAGGGCGGGGAGGCTTTTCGATGTGCAGGATTGGATCAAAGAAGGAAAGCCGGTAAACCCACCGCCATATGTGTCCGGGGGAAGAAGAAAGAGTCCACTGCAAATCGCGATGGATCAAGGCTTCCACAGCCTGGTCCAGGTGCTGCTCGAAGGCGGCGCGGATATCAACGATTCGAATTACTGCCCCCTCCATGAAGCCATTCATATGCGCCGGCTCGACCTGGTGGAGTTGGTCGTGGCTTATGGCGCCGACATCCAGTCGGTTGATATGGCGACCGTCTTCGAATCCTGGCAACCCGAGATCATGAGGTGGTTTATCGAGAGGGGGGCGGACGTCGAAACGGAGAATCCACTGGCATACGCCCTTTGCCACCGCATCAAGACCGCGTTGGGAATCCTTAAGAGCTGCAAGAATCGCTTCCCCAGCTTTCAGGAGCAGGCGAACATCGCATTGCGGAGACATTGCTGGGACGGAAACCTGAAATGGGTATCCCTGATGCTTTGGGCCGGCGCAGCCCCTTATGCCAAAGGACCGAGCGATTGGAATTACGAAGCAGATCCTGAAGAGGACATGAGCGCATTGGAGATCGCTGCTCTCAGCGGCAATCTCGACATCTTCAACCTCAAGGCAATCCACCTGGATCCAAGCAAGCCCGAGTCGAAGTACCTCTTGCTGTATACCTGCCATTCGAGCAATTGTGGCCTGCTGGAAAAACTTCTGGAAAAGGGATTCGATCCGACTGGGTCTGAAGACAAAGGAACAGCCTTGATCCAATCCCTGCTCGTGCGCCTCGACTGCTACTCGGTCTTCGACAACTGGGACTTTTTCTGGCGAAGCGAACGGAAACCCACAAGAAATCTCGACGATGAAAAAACGCGGGAGCGAATGAAGATGATTCACCTCTTGGCCAAGAAAGGAGCCAAGTGGTTACCTGGAGATCACGCACAGATCGGCTATGCCAGAAGGAGCCTGATCAAAATGAAACCCGATTACACGGCCGAATTCATCTGGATCATGTCGAGGTACGGGGCCAGCAATCGTGAAGATCTTGTCGAGCTGATCAGGACCCCATCAATCCGCGCCGTCATCTCGGAACACACCAAGACGATAAACGAGATGCTGGAACTCCTGGCATGACATTGCCCTTCGCGATTTGGAGTGAGTAGAAAGCGACGGGCCAATAGGCCCGCTGGTCAACCCAGTACTCGCTGTGGAATGGTCTTCCATTGAGCCCGCTTCCTCCCCATTCCGGGAAAACAATTTTGATCCGGTGCTCAAAAACACTACGGAATTGGGCTTTGTCTCCGACCTCCTTCGCGCATTTGACTCCCGCCTCCTCCCATCGCAGATAGTAGGTGGCCGGATGGTTGATCGACCTCATGGGTTTCTTCGTATTCCGCAAGCCACAGGGATACATGCTGAACCTGAAATAGACGGTCTTGTAAAGCAGATCGACGAGCTGGACTTCTGTGGGTTCCTCCCCGCTGCTGGCCAGAACACCTCCCAATCCGAGAGTCCTGAGGTGAAGTGCATCCATTGGATCTTCCTGGCATCGACTCGGTGCTTTCATGGGTCTTCAACTGAAAGTCTACCTGAAAGTTTTGAAATTGGGGCGTCAAGTGGGGAGTCACGGCTGCCGCAAGGCACAAAAAAGGCGCCCCGAAGGTCGCCTAAGTAGTTGATCTGGCGGAGAGAGAGGGATTCGAACCCTCGAACCGGGTTTACCCCGGTTACTCGCTTAGCAGGCGAGCGCCTTCAGCCAACTCGGCCATCTCTCCGCATGCTATCAGAAAGGATTTTCCTCGTTTTTCCGTGGCGGAGGGAGAGAGATTCGAACTCTCGGACCCGCTCACACGGATCAACGGTTTTCAAGACCGCCGCCTTCGACCACTCGGCCATCCCTCCGACAATCGAATCATAAAGTATAGCACCCACCTTAGGGTTCGTCAAAACCTTTTGAAGGGTTTAGTCAGCCTTTGGTCCTGCCGGAATTCCGGAGCGCCTCGCGCATCCTTGCAATGGTGCTGCCGTAGTTTTCGCTCATGAAGATTGCGGAGCCGGCTACAAAAACATCGGCCCCCGCGGCATGGATCTCTCCGATGTTGCCCGGCCCGATCCCTCCATCCACTTCGATCTCCACTGCCAGACCCCGTTTATCGATAATGCGCCTCAAGCGTTCAATCTTATTCCTGACTGCCGGGATAAATGCCTGGCCTCCGAAACCGGGGTTTACGCTCATCAGCAGAACCATGTCCACGTCATCCAGGATATAATCCAGCATTTCGAGAGGGGTCGCCGGGTTAAGGGAAACGGCCGCCCTGGCGCCCGCCAGGCGGACGCGCTGGATGGACCTGTGCACGTGAGCGACCGCCTCACAGTGGACCGTGATACTGTCGGCGCCGGCCTTGGCAAATTCGTCAACATAGTCGTCCGGATCAGTGATCATGAGGTGGACGTCCAGAGGAAGCTCGGTTGCCCTCCTGGCGGCCTCCACAATCAGCGGTCCGATGGTGATGTTGGGGACAAAATGTCCGTCCATGACATCCACGTGGATCAGGTCCGCTCCGGCTTCCTGCACGAGATGGATCTCCTCTCCCAGACGTGTGAAGTCGGCCGAGAGGATCGAGGGAGCTATCTTGGCCATAGGGATTCTCCTGTTAGAGTTCTTCGACTCTCCGGCCCGACAGACGGCTTTGGGCGGTGACGCCTCACATCAGCGCTTCTCGAAAAGCGCTCCGAAGAACCCATCCATGTGGTGGATATGCGGGAGGGTCCTGAAAAACCCGTGCTTATCGATGAACGGCTCCGCCCAGGACGGCGAGAGGTCTTTCAGGTCGACAAAGGTCATGTCGCCGTGTTCACCGAGAAACGCCTCGACCACACCCTCGTTCTCCTCTCTCATGATTGTACACGTAACAAACAGCATCCGCCCCCCGGGACGAAGAACGGCCGCGGCCCCGGAAAGGAGGGCCTGCTGAAGTGAGGCGAGCCTCGGTGGATCTGTTTCCGAGCGCTTCCACTTCCCGTCCGGGTGCCGGCTTAGAACGCCCAGGCCTGAACAGGGGGCATCAATAAGTATGGAGTCGAACCGGCATTTGAAAAGCCGGTCCAGGCCCCGGGTCCCGTCGGCCGCTACGGGATCGATGCGCTTGAGCCCGATACGGTCCATGGTCCTGCGAAGGTTTATCAGCCGTCCAGGATGAATGTCAAGGGCTGTCACACGGGCGCGATCACCGGTTAGATCGGCCAGGTGAGCGGCCTTACCGCCGAGCCCCGAACAGAGATCCAGAATCCTTTCGCCTGGACTCGGAACCAGAAGATGAGCCGCCACCTGAGCCGCACGGTCCTGTACAAGGAATCGGCCGGCCCTGAAGCACATCAGTTGATCCACACGCCCCCGCAGCCCCTCAATGCAGAGACTGTCAGGCACGTCTTCAATTGGTACGGCCGTCACTCCCTCGGCCTGTAATGCGGCGATGAGCTCCGCAGGCGTGGTTTTGAGCCGGTTCACCCGCACATCCAGCCTGGGGATCCGATTCTGGGCCTGAAGTAGGGCCTCTGCTCCATTGAAGCCGAACACATTTACCCACCGCACCACCAGCCACTCGGGATATGAGTGGGTTACAGCAAGATAACGGACAGGGTCCATGTCCTGATCGGGAAACGGAATTTGGCGGTGGCTCCGGCAAAAGTTTCTCAGAAGACCGTTAACAAACGGGGCCGCATACCCCAGGCCCCGGGCCTTAGCCTGTTTGACCGCCTCGTTGACCGCAGCTGACTCGGGAACCCGATCCATGTATAAGATCTGGTAAAGGGCGATGCGCAGGATGTCCAGGACCACAGGAGAAACGGACTCAAGCGGCCGGCTGGACGTCCGGCCGACCAGCCAGTCCAGGCGGCCACGCCAGCGCCACACCCCATTAACGAGGTGGCTTACAAACGCCCGGTCCCTTCGGCTGAGATGAGGGTTTCGGCGAAATGCATCGTCCAGGGGATCACCCCAGGGCCCGCTCCCTGTCGCCTCCCGACCCAGTATCGACAAGGCCAGGTCTCTCAGGCTGTACTTTTTCATGCTCGATAAAGCGTTGAATTCCTTCCTCCACCCGGTCCAGTTCCACATCCGTGTCAAAGCACGGGCCGTTGGGCCGCAGGTTGAGAACCCCATATACCGGAATCGGATAAGTGTCTTGAATGCCGCTGGTCAAGTCCCGTTCACAGGCCACGCCTATTATAAGGTCGGGCCGTTTTTCCACAACGATCTTCCTCGCCAGGGTGCCTCCCGTGGCCACGGCCATGGAAACCCCGTAGGCCTTTCCCAGGGCCACCAGATCCTTGATCCTGCATCGGCCGCAACCCTTGCAGTTCTCCACGTCCCCAGTGATCCGAACCGTACACTCGTGGTACTGCAGGCAGTGTGGAAGGAGAATGAGCAGCTTTTTCGGAGGAACCTTCCGGGCCTCGGCCAGGACGAGCTGGTTGTTGATGGCCACGAAACTACGTCTCACCTGATCCTTCCTGATTCCCACAATCCTGCCCACGGCCACGAGAATGGGGAACAGAAATCGGATTACAACGCCTCGAATACGACGGTTGAAAAAGAGGTTTTTGCCGCGAAGAATCGTGAACACCAGAGTCAGGGCCCCTCCCAACAAAAAGAGCACTGCACCTGCGATCACTGCCCCCATGACAAGAGGAAGGCTGGGATGGATGTTGGCGAACCCGACATAGGGCACCCACCAGAGGACCACCGCCAGCCCTACCAGGACGATACAGGTAAGCAATAGAAGAAGGATGAATCTCTTCTTTTCAGGTGCGGTGTCACTATTCAAAATGAATCCTTTCAGTGCAGGACCGGCAATCACCGGACTCAGGCCCGCCCTGACAGTAAAGGGCTCGAATCCACGGCCGTGTCAGGTCCCTAAACGGCTTCCAGGAGGCAACTCAAAACCCCGGAGGAACTCGGAACACGCCATGCGCCGCCGCCCGGCCGCCTGGATCTCCCCCACGGCCACCAATCCTTCACCTGTTTCCACAAGGAGCCGACCCTCCTGTTGAAAGACCCGGCCGGTCACGGGCTTTCCGCAGGTGTCTCCGGCCCGTGACGCACTGAAGATCTTAAGCGGTTCTCCTCGGAATGTGGTCCTGGCTCCGGGCATCGGGTCCAGTGCACGTATATGCCCACAAACCCTTCGAGCCGGCTCATTCCAGTCTACTGTCGTCATCCCGCGCGTGATCTTGGGAGCGTAGGTGGCCCTGGCCTCGTCCTGAGGAGTTTCCTTTGCCTCCTCACAAAGTGCCTTAAGCGAACGGACAAGGAAGCCGCCGGCCCTTGCCGCCATCCTGTCGTGAAGAGAACCGGCGGTCTCGTCAGGAAAGATTTCCATATCCTGCTGAAACAGTATGGGGCCGGTATCCAGGCCCCGGTCCATGCGTATGAGAGTCAAACCGGTCTTAGGCTCATCGTTGAGAATCGCCCACTGGATGGGTGCCGGACCGCGGTAGAGGGGAAGGAGGGAAGCGTGAATATTCACTACACCCCACCCGCTCACTGACAGAACAGCGCCTTTCAGGATCTGGCCGAAGCCCACCACCACGATGAGATCGGGTTTCCGCTCTTCAAGGAGGCCATGGAATTCCGGAAGATTCACAGACTCAGGCTGGAGCACCTCGAGGCCGCGCTCCACCGCCGCGCTCTTGACCGGAGACGGAGACGGCTTACGCCCTCGGCCTTTCGGACGGTCGGGCCGGGTCACGACGCCATTCACCTCATATCCGGCATCGACCAACGACACGAGCGGGGCAACGGCGAAGTCCGGAGTCCCCATGTAAATGATTCGAGGGTGGTCCGGGAGCCTTTTGAAAGAGCGGTTCTCCATGTTCACCAGGAAGAGTCGTCTTTTCTCATGAGCTTCTTCAGTTTCTTCTTATACAGGGCTCTCTTCAGACTGCTTATATGATCGATGTAGAGAATACCGTTCAGGTGGTCAATCTCGTGCTGCAGGCAGATAGCCAGCAGGCCCTCCGCCTCCACATCCACCGGGTTGCCGTCCCGATCGACTCCCCTGATCTTAACGTTCGCGCTCCGTTCGACCTCTGCGGCGTATTCCATTACGCTCAGACAGGACTCCTCGTAGGTTGTCTCCCCCTCAGCCAATACGATTTCAGGGTTAATGAGTACCTTCAGGTCCCGGCCGTGTTCCCGAGGGTTCAAATCGTAGACGACTATTCGCTTCAAAGCCCCGATCTGATTTGCCGCAAGCCCGATGCCGGGAGCGGCATACATGGTATCCGCCATGCTGTCGATCAGTTTCAGAGTACCTTCATCGATGTCGGTCACGGGCTCAGCTGTCTGCCTGAGAACCGGGGCCGGATAAGCGTAAATCTTTTGGGGTCTGGGTTCGTCCATGGCATGCTCCTGCAAATAACATTTCCCGTGTGGGCCTCCCCGGGGGCCGGTCGAATCCCGCATGCACGGGAGAGCCTATCTCCTCGCGAGTCTTGCGAAGTACGGGTTGAACACAATCTGAATATAGTAATGATCATAGGCAAATAAATCAAGCCATGAGTAAAATGACTCCTTCGTGCTCTTCGTGTCCTTCGTGGTTAAGCTTCAAGCCTTTTTGGACAAAAATCGACTGCTTTCTCGGCAACCGCAACGCAAAGCCGTATCAATTCCATAGTTACTGCGCCTGGAAACGGCTTGACATTTTCGCCTCTTATACCTAATGAGAGATCCATGAAATCCATTGTAAATTTTCTGTTCGAAGTGGGAATGCTGAAAAAGACGCCGAGAAGCGGTTACCGGTTTCTCGGCTCCGGCAGGGAGTCTGTTGCCGAGCACTGTTTTCGAACCAGCGTAATAGGCTATGTCCTTTCTCTTCATGAGGAAGAGGCTGATCCGCTCCGCACGGTTCTTCTCTGCCTCATGCACGACCTCCCGGAGGCGAGGACGGGCGACCTCAATTACGTAAACAAGAGATACGTCAATGCCGATGAAAACAAGGCGCTAAAAGATCTTGCAGCAGATCTGCCCTTCGGCGGCGACATCATAGACCTGGTCAGGGAATTTAATGCAGGAAAGTCCATTGAGGCGCGTCTTGCCAGGGATGCAGACCAACTGGATCTCATCCTCGAACTCAAGGAACAGCTGGACCTGGGAAACAAGTATGCCGCCGACTGGTTGGTTTACGCCGTTAAGCGCCTTCAAGCCCCACCGGCTGTAGATATGGCGAACAGCATCCTTGAAACCGACAGCACGGAGTGGTGGTTCGAAAAGCGGACCGAACTATGGGTGAACGGCTTATCCAACCCGAAACCGGATAAGGAGTAGTATGACAATGAGGACTCGGCGAAGATCGATCTTGAGGACCGCCGTCGTCCTTTCGCTGGCCGTGCATGTGGCTGCACTCGCCGGATTTCAAAAGGCCTTTCCGCACCTTGTTGCAACCGTCCAGAACCAGACCTACCATCTCGAATTGATACGGCCTCAAGTGGACGATCTTGATGATAATGCAAGCGAACAGCATGAAGAGGCCCGCCTCCACGAGGAGACACCCCCGCCGGCCGACGAACCCCTTGAAGACACCATCAGCTTGAACACAAAGGACCGGAAATACGTGGACTACGCCGGGGCTGTCAAGAGCAGGCTCATGGAACACTGGTCCTACCCTTCTGAGGCCCGGGAGTTGCTGATTGAAGGGCGCCTTCTGCTTGTGTTCTCCCTTTTGAAGGACGGAACCATGCAAGCCATTCAGATCCTCGACTCCTCCGGCCGGGAAATCCTGGATCAAGAGGCCTGCCGGGCCGTGCGCTCGGCATCACCCTTTCCGCCGTTTCCGGAGCACATCGGCGTGCAGCGGCTGAACATCAGGGCGGTATTCGACTACCGGCTCACCTCGCGCTGATGCCTGCGCATTGCATTCGGATGTTTTCTCCGGTGCTGCTTGACTTGAAGCCGGCGGTGATTAATTTCTATAATCAAAATTTTGATTACTCCGGGTGAATCATGGCGGACAAAGACTACTACCAAATCCTTGGCATTTCCAAATCGGCTTCTCAGGATGAGATAAAGAAGGCCTACCGTAAGCTGGCCATGAAGTATCACCCCGACCGGAATCCCGGAGACCGGAAAGCAGAGGACCGTTTCAAGGAGGTGAGCGAGGCTTACGCCGTGCTAAGCGATCCTGAAAAACGCAAGCAATACGATATGTTTGGCTCGGAAAACTTTCAGAGAAAATTTTCCCAGGAAGAGATATTCAGGGATTTCGACTTCGGAAGCATCTTTCGGGAGTTCGGGTTCGGCGGCGGCGGCCGAAGCCAGAACATTTTCACCCAATTCTTCGGAGGCCCGGGAGCATCCGCATTCAGGGGGCGGGGGCCTACCATGCGAAGGAACCACCCTCACGGATTCGGGGCTCAAGGCTCAGGCTTCAACAAAGGACAGGACCTTGTCTACGAACTTTCCCTGTCCCTGAGAGATGCCGCCGAAACAACTGAGAAAACCATCACCTACCAGTCCGGGGGGAGGAAGGAGAAGGTCAACGTCAAAGTGCCTGCAGGGGTGAATACCGGAAAGCGGCTCCGTCTCTCCGGCAAAGGAGAACCCGGGCCGAACGGAGGACCGGCTGGTGATCTTTTCATCCAGATCCGGGTCCTTGAAGACCCCGTCTTTCGGAGGCAAGGGGATGATCTTTATCTTACCAGGGAAATCCGATTCTCCGAGGCGGTGAAGGGGACTGAAATAGAGGTTCCCACCATAGACGACAGAACACTAAAAATGAAGGTGCCCCCCGGCACTCAGCCTAACGCACGGCTCCGGCTCAAAGGTCACGGCATGCCCCGGATGAATGGGGATGGAAGGGGGAACTGCTACGTGCAGATTGCAGTATCCGTTCCGCAGAAGCTGAACCGCAAGCAGGAGGAGGCTGTACGCAAAATGTCGGAGGTCGGCCTTTAACGGTAACTCGGGCGAATCCCGAAAAAGGGCCAGGGCCCTTTAATCGAAAAAGAAAGCGATCCAGACCATGAAGGCCCTTTCCGTCTTTTCCGGAGGCCTGGACAGCCTGCTGGCCTCAGAGTTGATCAGGGCCCAGGGCATTGATGTCCTGGCCCTTTTTTTTGAAACCCCGTTTTTCCGTTCCCATAATGCCCTTCATTTCGCCTCCCGGCTGAAACTCCCTCTCAGAGTCGTGGACATCACAGACAGTCACCTGTCCATAGTTTCCGCCCCGAAGCACGGTTACGGCGAGAACATGAATCCTTGTATTGATTGCCATTCCCTGATGATCAGGACCGCCGGAGACCTACTGGAGGAAGAGGGGGCCGGTTTCATCATCACCGGGGAGGTTCTCGGGCAGCGACCCATGTCCCAGAATCGAAAGGCACTTTCGATCGTGGAAACAGAAAGCGGATACCAGGGCAGGATCCTGCGCCCCCTTTGCGCCAAGCGACTGCCGCCCACCATACCTGAAGATAAGAGGTGGGTGGACAGGGAAGCGCTTAAGGGGTTTTCCGGACGGTCTCGAAAGCCCCAAATGGCCCTGGCCCGCGAACTGGGCATTAGCGACTATCCCTCTCCAGCAGGGGGATGCCTGTTGACCGACAAGACCTTTTCCAACAGGCTTCGGGATCTCCTAACCGCCCGCGCACACCCCCGGATTCGAGACATCGAGGCCCTCAAGGTAGGTCGTCATTTCAGGCTCGGACCGCTAACAAAGGCTATTGTGGGACGAAATCAGAAAGAAAACCAGACCATCCAGTCCTTGGCCGCCAGGGGTGACACCATACTGAAACCCATCGGATTACCCGGGCCTACAGTCCTTGTTCCCGAAGGTGGATCAACACAGGAAATCTACACGGCGGCCGCCATAGCCGCTGCTTATAGTGATACCGGGGATAGAGAAAAGGCCGAGATTCACATTGGTGGAAGAGATGAAGATGAAATCCTGGCCGTTGCGCCAAGGGACAAGACGGAGTTCCTGGGCCTTATGATCTTGTAAGCTCGCGTAATTTTGCCACCGTCCGTCGAAGCGGCCGGCCTTATATCCAATGAGCCCGAGGATACATCACAAAGAGCATGAACGACACTGAAGCAGTCAAAAATTAAACGGAGTTGGCTCGGCATAATCAGGGCTGTTTTCGAAGTAGTCTATCAAGGAAACTTTTGCGCCTAAGCTCATCAAGGGAGGCCTCTGCATCGCGAAGACTCACCAGATGCTGCGCCATCCTGCCCCTAAGGACTATGGCCTTCTGCTCCAGCTCGTCCAACTCTATACTAAGCTCCATCATCCAGACTTTGTCCCGACGGGTGTACTTTTTTTGCTCCAGCTCCTGGATCCGCCTTTGCAGGGGGACCATCTCCTTGTGCACGAGGGAGAGGTCCTCCTCCAGGGCACGAATCTGTTCCCGGTTGCGGGCGATTTCCTCTTCAAACGTTCCTTCCCGCTCCATGGTTACGAAAAGAACCCCGAAGACGACGGCCATCACCACAACGGCCACGCCCAATACCTTACCAAAGATGCCGAATCCACTACGAACCGCACCCCCGGCCCGATAAACCGCCCCCGTCAAAGCCTCCCTGCCTGAGTATTCGCCGGAGGTCCCTTCAATCTGGTGTCGAACTTCTTTCACGGCCTCGGACAGGACCCGAAGCCGCACTTGAAGGTCCTTTCCAAGTTCGCCCACCGTGCATTTTTCCTGAAGCGCCCGATCCGGCTCCTTCAATTGTCGGGCCAGTCCCTGCATGCCTGCCAGGATTCGATCCGTATCGACCTCTCGAGCGAACCTGCCCGGGAAACGCTTTTTCAGCTCCTGGATATCTCTTTCCAGGATCACCAGTGCCTGCTCAAGCTCAGCACCGTATCTGCTCAGGAATGAAGACTCGCAGAGATAGGCCCTGCCCAGACTCAGGAGAATCGCCCGGTCTCGTATACGGCGAAAGGACTCAAAGGGGAGGGGTGCTCCTGCAGTCATGGAAGGGTCCTTTACCTTGAAGAAACCTTGGGCACCAATCTGTTTGAGGAAGGCCTTGGAATCAGGCCGGCGTCATTTCATTAAGACGGATATCTCCGACAGGCGTTCACTGGCCGATCCGAACCGCGCACACCTTGAACTCCGGAATCTTGGCGGTGGGATCAAGGGCTGCGTTCGTAAGGACATTGGCTGCGGCCTCGCCCCAGTGGAAAGGAATGAACACGGTCCCGTCCACCGCTTTGTCCGAAATCCTGGCTCTCGCCTCAATCGATCCTCGCCTTGAACTGACCTTAAGGGCCTCACCGTCAGCCACACCGTATCTGACGGCGTCGCCCTCGGAAATCTCCACAAAGCATTCCGGGGCCCGATCGTTCAACCCTTCGCTCTTCATGGTCATGCTTCCGGTATGGTACTGGTAGAGCACCCGTCCGGTGGTCAGGAACAGGGGATAATCATCGTCCGGGATCTCTGCGGGTGGACGATAGTCTATGGCATGGAACACACCCAGGCCGCAAGTAAACTGATCCATATGAAGGCATGGCGTCCCGGGGTGGTCCGTGCCCGTGCACGGCCAGTGAATATCCTCGTGCTCCAGCCGATCGTATGTGATCCCGCAATAGGACGGCGTGACCTTGGCGATTTCCTCCATTATTTCCCGAGCGGTTTCATACTGCATCTCAAGACCCATGCGAGAGGAAAGATCACAAAGGATCCTCCAGTCCTCACGCGCCTCCCCGGGAGGGTTAACCGCCTTTCTCACACGCTGGACCTTTCGTTCGGTATTCGTGAAAGTCCCCTCCTTTTCCGCAAAACAGGCCGAGGGAAGTACCACATCGGCTATACGTGCGGTCTCTGTGAGAAAAATATCCTGAACCACGATGAAATCCAGTTTCTCCAGGCTTTCCCGGGCATGATTCAGGTTCGGGTCTGACACCATAGGGTTTTCACCGATTATGTACAGGGCACGAAAGTCGCCATGGTGGGCCTTCTCCATGATCTCCGTAACGGTGAGCCCGTCCTGTTCAGGCAGGGACTCGACGCCCCAGGCCTCGGCCACGCGCTCCCTCACCGCCAAGTCCGACACTTTCTGGTACCCGGTGTAGACGTTCGGGAGCCCGCCCATATCGCAGGCCCCCTGCACGTTGTTCTGCCCGCGCAGCGGATTGACTCCGCCTCCGCGCACACCCACGTAACCGCAAAGCATGGCCAGGTTCGCCAGGGACTTCACGTTGTCGGTCCCGGAGATGTGTTGGGTTATTCCCATGGCATACAGGATCGACCCCGCCTTGTGACTTGCATAGAGCCGGGCCGCAGCAATCAGATCGTCCTCGGGTATGCCTGTAACGCTCTCCACGTATTCAGGAGTGAAGGGTTCCACGGCCTTTTTCAGGTCCTCAAAACCCACTGTTCTTGATCTCACGTACTCCTCGTCGTGGAGGCCCTCCTTGATGATCACGTGCATCATGCCGTTGATCCACGCCACGTCAGTACCCAGGTTCTGCCTTAACCATAAGGTCGCAAAGGAAGTAATGGGAATTTTCCTCGGGTCGACCACAATCAGCTTTGCACCCTTGAAGGATACGGCCCGCTTTACGTATGAAGAAAGGACAGGATGGTTCTCTGTGGTGTTGGAACCGGTAATCAGGATTACGTCCGCATCTTCGATATCCCCGATGGGATTAGTCATCGAACCACTGCCGAATGCCGCGGCCAGACCGGCCACAGTGGAGCTGTGTCAGAGCCGTGCACAGTGATCCACGTTATTGGTGCCCAGGACGGCACGCGCGAATTTCTGGGCCAGATAGTTCTCCTCATTCGTAATCCGTGCACTTGCAAGCACGCCGATCATGTCGGCCCCCGACTCATCCCGTATAGTTCCCAGCCTGTCTGCAATCATGCCCAAGGCCTCGTCCCATTCGGCTTCACGGAAATCGTCGCCCTCTCGAATCAAAGGTCTGGTCAACCGGGCCTTGTCGTGGATGAAATCGTAACCGAACCGGCCCTTTACACAAAGACTGCCGTAATTCGGCCCAACCTCCTCCACGCCCGTGGTCTTGACGACACGGCCGTCTCGAACGTGCAGGAGCATCTGACACCCAACCCCGCAGTAAGAACAGGTGGTCCTTATCTTTGTGGCCTCCTCCTTGAGCCCTCTGAACTCAAAATCCGCCTTGGGTACCAGGGCCCCCACAGGGCAAGCCTGAACACACTCTCCGCAGAAAACACAGTCCGAGTCCTTGAGAGCCAGGTCTCCCTTGGCCACGATTTTGGAGTGTTTCCCTCTGTATCCGAAACTGATGGCGTTGTTCACCTGGATCTCGTTACAGGCCTGAACGCACCTCCCACAGAGAATGCAGCGGGAAAAATCCCTCACGATAAAAGGATTTACATCTTCGATGGAATCATAGATCTCGGTCGCAGGAAACCTGTCCGATCGGGCCCGGTAAAGAATGGCCAAGTCCTGGAGCCGACAATCCCCGTATGCCGGGCAGATGTCCTTGTGTAATTCACTGTCCAACGCCTTGAGTTGAAAATCGGTCCAGTCGTCCAGCCCCGCTTCCTTCACCAGGCAGTTGTGCTGTCCGGAGGCCAGCAGCAGTTCTATATTCAAACGACGCGCCTGAATAACGCCCGGACTGTCCGTGAGCACTTCCATGCCGGGGCCCACCGGCTCCGCGCAGGACGCGACCAGGCCTTTAGCGCCTTTGACCTCCACCAGACAGACCCGGCACGCACCGGTCGGAGAGGCTCCTTTCAGATAACAAAGGG
>CAZEIA010000049.1:16268-18497 GCA_964512335.1 uncultured Desulfobacterales bacterium | reverse complement strand
GGCCTTACAAAGGCGAGTTAGGTACCGGCAAGAGCCTGGCTGTGCTGGATGAGATCGCCCGCACGGGCCGGCCTATTGTGATCTTGACAGGGGGAGAGCCACTTCTTCGAAAGGATGTTTTTGATCTTGCCAGGCACGGGACCGGCCTGGGTCTGCGCATGGTCATGGCCACAAACGGAACTCTCATCTCTCCCGAGATCACTGAGAAGATGTCTGACAGCGGGATTCAACGGGTGAGCATCTCCCTGGACGGGCAGGATGCAGCCTCCCACGACCGGTTTCGCCAGGTGCAGGGGGCGTTTGATGGGGCCCTGGCCGGGATCGAAGAACTCCGGCGGGCCGGGATTGAGTTCCAGATCAACACAACGGTCACCCGCCACAACCTGGATCAGGTGAAGGCCATACTGGACCTGGCGGTTCGTTTGGGTGCCGCAGCCCACCATATCTTCCTGCTTGTTCCTACCGGAAGGGCGCGTGACCTTGCCGACCAGGAGATCGAGGCCATGGAGTACGAACGCCTCCTTCACTGGTTTTATGCAATGCGGGACCAGGTGCCCCTTCATTTGAAGGCCACGTGCGCTCCTCACTATTACAGGATACTGAGGCAGGAGGCGCATGCGCGCGGGGAGAAGGTCAACTTGGAGACGTACGGTCTGGATGCGGTGACCAGGGGCTGTCTCGGTGGAACCGCATTCTGTTTCATTTCCCATGACGGGATTGTTCAGCCTTGCGGCTACCTCGAAATAAACTGCGGGGACCTTCGGGAATCGACTTTCGATGAGGTCTGGGAAGGTTCCGAGGTGTTTTGCAAACTGCGTGATTTCTCCCTGTATGAGGGCAAGTGCGGCCGCTGTGAATACCTGAGGGTGTGCGGTGGTTGCAGGGCCAGGGCTTACGAAGCGACCGGCAACTACCTGGCCGAGGAGCCGCTCTGCTCATACATGCCGGGCCGCGGGGATCTCGAAGGGAAAACCGGCGGCGAAAGGAATGGTCATGGATGACACGGACAGGGTCATCATCAACGAGATCCAGTCGGATTTTCCCATCTCAATAAGGCCCTACCTCGACCTTGGAAATCGGCTCAATCTTTCAGAGTCGGATGTCCTGAAAAGGGTGGGACGCCTTAAGAGGGAAGGGGTCATTCGTAGGATTGGAGGGAACTTCAATTCAAGGGCGCTCGGCTTCACAAGCACGCTATGTGCCGCCAAGGTGCCCGGGGAAAAACTGGATTTTTTCGTAGAGGTCGTTAACCGATTCCCCGGGGTCACACATAATTACCAGCGAAACAACCCGTACAACGTCTGGTTTACGTTCATAGCTCCGAGCATGGAAAAGATAGACGCGGCCTTGCAGGAAATCAGGGAGCAGACCGGGGTAGAGGACATATGCAACCTCCCGGCCATACGCATGTTCAAGATAAAAGTGGATTTTGCGGTGTAAATCGGATCAGTAGTATCTGTATTCCCTTGGCATATCGTATTTTTCCATATAGCCGTTATACTCATCCCGTGTCATCAAACCTTCTTCTAAGAGGATATCCCCTATCCCATTATAGCGCAGATCATCTATTGCCATAATGTTTTTATTCTCTTTTCCCATCACGCTGAAGAAAGTGTAATTCAGAGTGAGTTCCGATTTTTCCATAAACTTGACCGATTTGCCGATTATGATGATGTGATAGCTCAACAGGCCATACAGGACAGCCGCCAGGGCGGCCCATATCAGATATTTTTTGAGGACTTGCACCATTGGATTCAGCGCCTTTCTTCTGTGGTTTTTTGTCCCCGCACGGAGCTGAGAAGGCAGTGCCGGTCGGGGATGAGATACACTATACCGAATTTCAAGGCTGCAAGAAAGAGGTTTGTGAATGTGAGGCGAAGGGAGCTTTTTCGCCGGCAGTGAAAGGGGAAGGAGAATGATCTATTACGTGTACTATGACAGTTATGGGGATCCGATAAAGGCCGTCAGTGCGGAGGAGCTCAAAAGACACTATAACAATGATCCCGAGGCATTGCTGGAGGCTGTTCGCGGCAGGGCCCCCGGAACCTCCCACATGACGGCTCACATCGGCACACTGAACTTCAGCAGCGAACGCGACCTGGAAGAGTTTCTCGGTTCCATGAGCGAGTCCAACAAGGGATTTTTCGAGGGAGAAGGAAACAGCCGGCCTTATAATTTCTGAGTCATCTGAAAATGCTTCACCTGTCGAATTTCTTCGACCATTCCGCC
>CAZEIA010000049.1:0-16168 GCA_964512335.1 uncultured Desulfobacterales bacterium | reverse complement strand
CAGGACTGAAAATAAAACAAAATCCAAAGGGGGAAGAAGTTGGTTGCAACGCTATCTATCGGCCAGAAAGTGCATGAATGGCGCAAGGATAACGGCCTTACCCTCCTCCAGTTGGCTCAGAAGACAGGCCTGACCGCAGGCTATATCTCTCAAGTTGAGAATGATAAGGCCTCTCCCTCAATCAATACACTGAAAAAAATCTCTGAAGCTTTAAGTGTTCGAATTATTGACTTTTTTTCTGATGAGGTCATTGACGACCCAAAGGTCATGCGGCCCCATGAATGGACAAAGGTGGACATTCCCGGCTGGGATGCGGATGTCAAACAGCTGGTTCGAATTCCGGGCACTAAAAGGATGCAGCCCTTTTACACAGTGATCCCTCCTGAAGGGAGGAGCCGGCAATCGTACGCCCACCCGGGTGAAGAGTTCGGCCTGGTCTTGGGTGGGACGTTGACGCTGACCGTGGGTAAAGAAATATATGAGTTGGCTGCAATGTCATCTTTTTATTACTCTTCATTATTACCTCATTACTGGGAAAACAAAGGAATTGAACCTTGCAGTGTCGTATGGGTGCTGAGCCCGCCATCCTTTTAACATAAATTACTATTGTCTAAATTGATATCAAAATATATTAAAATAATGATTATTATTAATTCAAGACACATTCATGATTACTATAATACAATTAAAGAATTGAAGCAAATTATTATTATTTGAAATAAATCATATTTATGAGCTAATGGTCAAACCAAGCCCTTAATTTTTAGGGTAAATAAGGAGGAATTGCAATGGTAGGATCTCTGTTCTCATTTTTTGCACAAGAAGACATGACTTACTGTCGGGAAAAGGTTCTGGATCTGCTTGAGCTGTATGGCGTTAAACTGGATCCACATCCCGAGTTATTTAGCATCTTAACAGACAAAGGTGTCCAGGTCGATAAAAACACCGGCATGGTCAAGTTTCCTAAGACGGTCATGGAAAAATTCATTGAACAGGCTCCGAAGCAGCTTCGCCTGGGAGCTCAGGGCCAGGATAAAATCCTTGAGATTCCTCGGCAAGATGGGACTTTTTATGCTCGAACTGCAACAGGGGCCCACGGTTGGATCGATCCTGATGCTCACAATTACAGAAAAGTCATGATCAAGGATCTGGCGGAGTGGGGCAAGCTCATAAACTCATTGGATGAAATCAATTTTATTCCTTTTCTCTTCTCCAATGACGTTCCTGTCCAGACAGCCGATGTGCATGGGCTCAGCACCCTGCTCAGGAATTCCGACAAGCACGTCTGGGTTCAGCCATACAGCACAGCCAGCATTGAATATCTGCTTCGCCTGGGCGGCGCCGTTGCAGGCGGTGCTCAGGCCTTGAAGGATAACCCTGTTATAAGCATGATTGCATGCTCCCTTACGCCCCGAGCTTTTAAGACCATGGATTTGGAGATCATCCTTCAGTCCGCTCGGGCCAGGGTGCCTATACACGCCTGCTCTCTTCCCGGCTCGGGCGGAACAGCCCCGGCTACCTTGCCTGGAACGATTATCCTGGCGACTGCGGAGATCTTGGCCATGCTTGGCATGGCGCAGGCCGTTGAGCCTGGAACACCTGTGGTGGCCTGTCCTATCATCTTTTCAACGGATATGCGTACCGGCCGCAGCCTCCAGTCGAGCGTGGAATCCCTCAAGTGTGCATCCGGTGCAGTACAGTTCATAAAGGCCGCTTTCAATCTTCCAACTCACAACTATGGTTCGGGCTCCGATTCTCCATGCGAGGACGGTCAGGGCATGAGCGAACGTGCGGTGCTCAGTACACTTATGGGCCTGTCCGGCCTGGATATCCTGGGCGGCGCCGGGCAGCTCGAGGTTGCGACAGCGGTGAGCCCCTTACAGCTCATCGTCGATAATGAAGTGATCGGGATGATTCGGCAAGTCAAGAAAGGACTGACCTTTGATGATGAAAACATGGCCTGGGACGTTCTTGTAGAAACAAACCCGGGAGATCACTTTTTGACTTCACCTCATACTGTCAGGCACTGCAGGGACGCGTTTGCACCACAGAATTTCACACGCATGACGAGAGAGGCATGGGAGCGTGAAGGGAGTAAAGATATCCTGGATCGCTGTTTGATTCAATATCACAGCATTATGAAGCAAGAGAACCCGTTTAAACTGAATGATGATTCGGCCAAAGCTATCACGGAGATTGTTGAGTCGGCTGACAAAAATTTAGTGAATTAGCAGTATGTGCAGCCCTTTCAATTTAAAGCCAGTCATTAATTTGCACAAGCTTTAGAGGTTACTAGCAAACGTATTCAATAAAGGGGGAAATCAGCATGTCCGTAAAGAATATTTACAACGCTGTCATTGACCTGGATAAGAAAACCGTTGTCGGTCAAGTTCAGTCTGAGATGGACAATGGGACGGAAATAACCACGATTCTCCAGGAAGGTCTGATTGCCGCGTTGGACGAGGTAGGAGAGCGTTTCAGCAAAGGCGATATGTTTTTGCCGGAAATGCTTGCCGCGGCCGAAGCGATGAAGTCGGGACTGGAACTGATAAGGCCCTTTCTCACGGAAAAGGACAGGCAGTCGGCCGGAACCGTTGTGATCGGGACGGTCAAGGGAGATTTGCATGACATTGGAAAGGATCTCGTAGCCATGATGTTGGAAGGAGCCGGGTTCAATGTGATCAACCTGGGTGTTGATGTTGACAGCGACACATTTGTTCAGGCTGCAAAGGACAATGAGGCTCAGGTTATAGGCCTTTCGGCCCTTCTGACGACTACGATGCCGGCCATGAGAGACACCATGTCCCGCTTAAAAGATGAGAATGTAAGTGCAAAGATCATCGTGGGGGGCGCTCCGGTGACCCAGGCCTTTGCAGAGGAGATCGGTGCTGATGGGTACAGCGACGATGCGCCCGGAGCTGTAACATTGGCCCGCAGGCTCGTGGCCGCCTGACTATGCTTGTATGAGGGATGGCGGGTAAAAATGGATGAGGGATTGTGGTTTTCACATGGTCGGTCATTAACACACTAATTATGAGGAGGCTGTTATGTGCGCCAAAAAGATTACAAAAAGTTTGCTTGTTTCAGCGGTGGCTTTGCTTTTCATTGTAAGCGGTTTTTCACAGGCCACGGCCGAAGAAATCAAAATCGGCGTGCTGGGGGTACTTTCAGGCGACGCTGCAGCTATTGGCGATAATGCGCGACAGGGGGCACAGCTGTTGGCAGAGCAGGTGAACAAAGCCGGTGGAATTAACGGCAACAAAATCAAGCTTGTGGTGATAGACGACAAGGCAGATCCCAACGAGGCGGTCGAAGGCGCGAGACGCTTGATTGAGGCGGAAAAGGTCGTAGCCATCGCCAATGTGGGTACCAGTACGACATTTTTGGCCTCTTCCAAGATATCGCATCGGCACAAAGTACCCATGGTAGGACATGTCCAATCCGACCCGGAAATCACGAAAGCCAGCCCGTATGCCTTTCGCGCATGCGTGACGGCAGCGGGCCTTTCCTATCCCATCGCCGAATATGCCATTAAGGAAATGGGTCTCAAATCCTTCGCCGTTATGACCCGCAATGACGGTTACGGCAATTCAATCGCGGAGTTTTTCACGAAAAAGGTGGAAGAGCTGGGTGGCGAGATCACCACCGATCAGAGCTACCTGCCGTCCGAGAAGGACTTCAAGGCCTATCTAATCAAAATCCAGGGCACGAAGTCGGATGCGATAATGCTTACCGGGTTTTTCGCTGATTCTGCGTTGATTACGAAACAGGCGGGCGAATTGGGCCTTCCGTGCCAGATCCTGGGTCAGAACACGATGACAGCACCGAGTTACATGAAAATCGCCGGCCCTGCAAGTGAGGGCGCGGTTTTTTCAGCCAACTATCTTCCCGGCGTGGTGCAGACCGATACGGCTATGAATTTTATTAATACGTGGAAAGAGAAGTACGGACGTGAGCCCGAGGTGTATGCAGCTCACGGGTATGACGCCTTGGCTGTTATCCTGGAGGCGATCAGAATTGGAGGCAGTTCAAAATCCGAGGACATTAAAGACAGCCTCATGAAAATTACTGATTTTGAAGGGGTGAGCGGCACCATTCGGAGCATCACGCCCACTGGAGACGTGGAAAAGGACGTGGTGATCGTCAAGATTGAAAATGAAAAACTCGTACCTTTGAAAACCTACTTGGTCAACGAGTAGATTTTTTTCGCTAATGACGCCAGGGCGGAAAGCGCATTACCTTCTGGATTTTAAGCGCTTTCCGTCCCTTCAAATTCTTTCAGACGGAAGCATGCGAGGTGGATGATGGTTGCTGCCATTATCATAAATGGAATTGCAATGGGCTGCATCTATGGTCTTGTGGCGCTGGGGTTCAGTCTCATTTTCAGAGCCATGGGGCTCATCAATTTTGCGCAAGGGGAGATGCTGACCATCGGCGCCATGACCGGCTTTTCCATGATCGTCTCACTCAATTTGCCCTATTTCATAGGTGTGATCATCGCGATTCTAGTCGGCGGGGGCGTTGCTCTCCTCATTGAACGGCTGGTTTACGCGCCGATTAGAAAGAAGGATTCCGTCACCTCAGCAAGGTCGGTCTTTGCAACGATCGCCATGCTGATTGTGATCGCCAACGGCGCAAAGGCCATATGGGGTTCGGATGCCTATTCGTATCCTCCCATCGGCACTGTGGTTACTCTCGGATCTTTCAGAATAGCTAGCAATTATATCCTTGTTATTGCCGTTACAGCTGTTGTGATGGTCGTATTGAATATAGTGCTTTACAAGACAAAGGCCGGGCTGGCAATGCGGGCTTATGCTGATGATGCCGACACAGCAAGCCTGATGGGGATTCTCGGGAAAAATATAGCCAACACAACGAGTTTCTTGAGTGGTGCTTTGGGGGCTGTAGGGGGTGTGCTCTTGGCCCAGATCTATTATGCGGCTTACAGCCTGGGCGGATTCGGCCTGAAGGCTTTTGCCGCTGCAATCCTGGGAGGTCTGGGTAGCGTTCCGGGTGCCGTCGTTGGGGGCCTTTTACTTGGCCTTTTCGAGACGTTCGTTTCTATTACAATATCTACAGCGTATAAAGAGGCGATCGTTTTTGCGGCTTTTATTGCGCTGCTATTGTTTAAGCCATCCGGTATTTTTAAGGCATAATAGTCTATATTACCGTTCATATATAGTGTCTGCATCGACTGAATTATTAGCTTTTAAATTTTAATAGCTCTCTAATGCGATGGATAATTTGGCATGTTAATTTGTTATTCTCAGCTTAACCTATGAGCTATAGGCATAATACGATGGCATATAAAGGGAAAGTAGTAAAAATAGTATTTGAAATGGTGTTAATGCTGGCCCTGGCATTTGGTATTACCTTTATTGTCAGGGATTCATACACACAGGGCTTGATCCTCAATGCTGTTCTTTTTTCCATCGTTGCTTTAGGCTTACAGCTGATAATGGGCTATGCCGGGCAAATTTCTTTGGGACAAGCCGCCTTTATGGGCCTTGGCGCGTACACCTCGGTTATCATGACAAAGGCGGGCATCTCATTTTGGCTTGCACTTCCGGCCGCCGGTTTTATCGCAGGGCTCGGAGGGTTCTTGATGAGCCCTATTGTTCGTCTGGAGGGACCATATTTTGCAATGGCCTCCTTGGCCTTCAATCTTTCCTTGTCCGCTGTGTTTTCCAACTGGGACTCAGTGACCAATGCTACAAAAGGCATTATTGATATTCCTTTTCCGACCCTGGGCCCCATTACTATAAGCAGCTCCGGGGATTTCTTGACCTTATCGATTCTCGTCATATGGATTCAGTGGAGGCTGTATAACAACATCTCAAACGCCGGGTTCGGCCGTGTGCTGAGGTCCATTGGTGATAATACAACGGCAACAATTGCATGCGGTGTAAATATAACAAGATACAAGATGAATGTAATTTTTGTCGGGTGTTTTATGGCCGGTGTGGCCGGTGCGATAATGGGGCATTACAAAGGAATCGTAAGCCCGGAACCGTTTACTATATGGCAATCCATCTACTTTGCAGTCATGCTGATTCTGGGTGGGCTGGGTAGTCTTCGTGGGGCCGTCATAGGCGCGTTTGTATTGACATTTGCCTCCGAATACATCGGTGCTTATGCGGCACAGCATAGAATGCTTTTCTATGGTATTATGATGCTTTTATTTATGTTATTTCTTCCAGGAGGTCTCGACGGTATACTCCAGAAGATCCTGGCATTTTTTCAGTCGAAACTCAAGAAGCCCAGCCGGGCATGACCTGCGCCGGGCAGCAACGGCCGCAATGAACGGTTAAGCGGAAAGGACTGCTCAGGAGGAAGTATATGAGCATACTTGAGACGAGAAAACTTAGAAAAAATTTCGGTGGGCTGATTGCAGTCAATGAGGTTGACTTCAGCCTTTCCCAGGGGCAAATCACCGGGCTCATAGGGCCTAACGGTGCGGGCAAGACTACCATCATCAACCTCGTGACCGGCTTCCTGCCTGTGACATCAGGAGAAATCCTGTTCAATGGAGAAGACATCACGGCCTTCCCCGCATATAAGGTGGTCCAAACGGGTCTTTCGCGGACATTTCAAATTACTCAGATTGTTGAGACCTTTACCGTCGAAGAAAACATCATGTTGGGGGTGCACTCAAAACTGCATTTCGGTTTGTTTGATGGGATGCTCCAAACCTCACGGGAACGGAGGCAATATAAGGAAGCAATCGATACGGCAAGAGAGATCATAGGCTTTCTGGGCATTGAGAGCAAAAAAGATATTGTGTGCGGTCATCTGCCATATGGTGATAAGCGTATAGTTGAGCTGGGTAGAGTCCTTGCTTCAAAACCGAACCTGATTTTGTTAGATGAGCCTGCCGCCGGTTTGAATACCTCTGAGCGAAACACGCTGACTGATATTATAGTTAAAATAAAAGAGCAAGGACAAACCATCCTTCTTGTAGAACATGATATGAAAATCGTCATGGGAATCAGTGACAAGGTAGTTGTTATCAATTTCGGACAAAAGATAGGCGATGGCACACCTGATGAAATAAAAGATAACCCTGCTGTAATTGAAGCCTATTTGGGGTGAGGTATAAGAAAATGTTAAGTGTAGAAGATGTCATAATTCATTACGGTCAGGCCGTTGCTGTTCAAGGCGTTTCTTTGGTGGTTGAAGAAGGAGACCTTATATGTTTGCTTGGCCCAAACGGGGCTGGTAAAACAACACTCTTAAATGCTGTTTGCGGGCTTATTAAAACCACATCAGGAGCTATCCGTTTTATGGGAGATAATATCGCAGGCCGAGCTCCTGCTGAGATTCAGAGGATGGGGATAAGTCAAGTGCCTGAAGGCCGGAAAATATTTCCAAGCCTCACGGTCCTGGAGAACCTGAAAGTCGGGGCTTATTCCATGCATGACGAATCTGAGGTCAAGAAGGACATTGAGGCCTATTATGAGTTGTTTCCTATCCTGAAATCGCGAAGGAACCAGAAGGGAGGAAGCCTGAGCGGTGGGGAGCAACAGATTGTTGCAATTATTAGAGCCCTTATGAGTCACCCAAAGTTGATTTTGTTTGACGAGCCGTCTTTGGGGCTGGCCCCCCTTTTTATTAAAAGGATCTATGAAATTATCAATGATATTCACCGTCGAAACACGTCCGTTTTTCTGGTGGAGCAGAATGCAAAGATGGCCCTGAAAATTTCATCAAGGGCGTACATTATCGATGCCGGGAAGATCGTGATCAGCGGTTCCTCCCAGGAAATCGCATCAAGCGATGAAGCCAGAAAGGCCTATCTGGGAGAATAAGGGCGTTATAGGAGGATTAAATTGGGAAAGCCGGTCAGTTTTATGGTCAACGGGCAGAGGCAGGAGATGCTGATCGAAGCTCAGTGGAGCCTCTCTCATGTATTGAGGACAAAGCTGGGTCTCACTGGGTGTAAAGAGGCGTGCCATGAGGGTGCGTGCGGTGCATGCACGGTTGTTGTAGAAGGAAAGGCCGTGCCTTCCTGCATGATGCTGGCCATCGAGCAGGAAGGTAAATCCATTGAAACCATAGAAGGCCTTTCTCAGGATGGAAATCTACACCCCATTCAAGAGGCATGGCTTGAGGAATACGGGGCTCAATGCGGTTTCTGTTCCCCGGGCATGATTATGAGCACCAAAGCACTGTTGGATCGAAACGCCGATCCATCAAAAGAAAATGTGAGAGAGGCTTTGGCCGGCAACTTGTGCATATGCAGCAACTATGAACACATCGTTAACGCGGTACAGATCGCGGCGGAAAAGCTCCAGAGGAGGAGTTGAAATGCCTGATCAGCTCTCTGTTATAGGAAAAAAAGTTCGACAGAAGGACGGCGGTTCCAGGGTGACCGGAGAAGCCCGTTTTTACTCGGATATCAGTCTTCCCAATATGCTTTATGCAAAGATGTTGAGAAGTCCTCATCCTCAAGCGGATATTGTGAACCTGGATACCTCGAGGGCGGAGGCCCTGACCGGGGTCGAGCTGGTGATGACCCATCTCAACTTCCCGAAGGCGTTTCGGAAAGATGTCCATTATGCAGGTGAGCACGTGGCCGCAGTCATTGCCGTTGATGAGGAGACGGCGGAAGAGGCCCTTGATCTGATCGAGGTGGAGTACGACCCCAAACCGTTTGTCCTGCGTATGGAAGACGCGATGAAACCGGATGCCCCCCAGGTATTTCCAGGGCAGCCGAACTGCCACGACTGGGAATTGCATTATTTCCTCAGCGATAAAGATTCCGAAAGCGGCCTGTGGACGAAGAAAAAGCCACATGATTTTCATGGGTTCGGAGATGTGGAAACAGGATTGAAAGAAGCGGAGTTGGTCGTTGATGTAAAGGGCCTGCGGTATGCCTACTGCAAGTCTCCTGCTATGAATCCCCGCGGCTGTCTCATGAGTTATCGAAATAATAAACTGACCGTATATACACACAGCCAGGGTATGCATCACGAGAAGACTGTTCTTGCTGAAGTGCTTGGCGTGCCAGTGCAACAGGTCAATTACGTATCCGCCTTTACGGGTTCCAGCTTTGGCGGAAAGATCGCCGAGGCCGGGGACTTCAATCACCCTTCGCACTATCTTCTTATTGCCGGTTTTGCCACCTTGACGCTCAAAAAGCCTGTTCGCTGTGCCTATACCCGAGAGGAGGAGATGCTGTGCGCGTGGTCACGAGGCAGCCTGTCCAATGTTAAGCTGGGCCTTACCAAAGACGGCATCCTGCATACGGTGGATTTTGAAAACTGGATGGAACTGGGTACCGGCGGCGACAAATGGCCCGTTAAAAATTCTCTGCTCGCTACGGGAACTACTTTGTATTCGCGTAATTGCAAACACATGAGAGGTAAAATCCGGTATGTCCACACCAATCGCTTTTTGTCCTCTGGTTGGCAGGGTTATGGGGCTCCGGAAGGTCATTTTGCCATGGAAGTCGCCATGGATATTGCCGCTGAAAAACTTGATATGGATCCAATTGAGTTAAGAAAAAAGAACCACATGCGTAAAAATGATATTGACTCAGGCTACGATCCTCTGACTTATAAGGCCTGCTTTATTTCCGGGAGCGGGATCTCCGAGTGTCTCGATGCCGGAGCCGAGCGCGTTCAATGGAAGGATCAATGGAAGCACCCGAGTCAAAAAACAGGAAGAGTCCGGAGTGGAATGGGGGTTGCCATTTTCTGCATGGGCGCCGGGCGGCCTGGGCCGGGAAACTCTTCTTCGGCAATGGTTAAGGTCTTTCCTGACGGAACGGCGAATTTGGTATGCGCGCTGGCGGACCTGGGTCAGGGACAACACACGGTTCAGTGCCAAATTGCGGCCGAAGTGCTTGGCATTCCTTACGAAAAGGTCGGCATTGTATGCCATGACACCGACTCTACCCCATGGGCCACTATTGTTGCCAACAGCTGCGGGACTTGGGTTCAGGGCTGGGCCACTTATGAGGCCGCCATGGACGCCAGGAAAAAAGTGCTGGATCTGGCCGGTTCAACGCTGGGGACTGACAGCGATGATCTCGATATCAGCGAAGGCATGATCTTTATGAAATCAAAACCGGAGAAAAGAATCCCTTTTAAGGATGCTTTCGGTAATTATGGAATTTATGGAGGGACTCACGAGATAATCGGATATTACTATAACGACAACCCCCATCTGCGATGCTTCAAGGACGGCAAACCGGACCAGCCCTATATTCCGAAAGAAAAAGGGGCCCAGTTCGTTTCATTGGACGTGGATACAGAAACCGGCATTATCAGCAATGTGCGGGTTGTCGTTTCGCAGAATGTGGGCCTTGCCCTGAATCCGAAGATTGTAGAAGGACAGCTGCTCAATGTGCGTCATGGGACGGAAAACGCAGTCCTCGGAAGCGATTGTATCGTGGATAAAAAGAGCGGACGACTGTTAAACGGCAACTGGATTGAGTACCGGCACAACTCGATTCTCGATTGTGACGTAGAACCTATTGTCATCGAAAAACCGGGAGATCTTTCTCATCCCTTCGGGGCTACGGCCTGCGGAGAGGGGGCGGCGTGTCCGACTCTGGCTGCTTTCTCCAATGCTATCTACAATGCCATCGGTGTCCGCATGAAGGAAACGCCTTTTACTGCGGACAAAATTTTATCAGCGATGGCTGAGACCAGGGGGGAAAAATCATGAGAAGATTTGAGCACGTCAATGCAACGACGGTCGAGGAGGCGGTTTCCACGCTGAGTCGGTTCCAGGGAGCGGCCAGGCCGAATGCCGGAGGTACCGACCTTCTGGGAGGAATGCGGGACGGCATATGGCCCGCATTCCCCAAAGGGATTGTTAATCTGAAGACCATTCCAGGGCTCAGCTTCATTCGGGAAGAAGCGGACGGCTTGAGAATAGGGGCCCTTACAACCTTGACGGAAATCGCCGAATCTCCCCTCATACAAGACCAGTGCCAGGCGTTGGCCGAGGCAGCAGAACGTACGGCCTCCCCCTTGATTCGTAACCTGGCTACTCTGGCTGGGAATATCTGCCAGGAGAATCGATGCTGGTACTACCGGTATTCGGAAAAGCAGGGCGGGCGGATTGATTGCGCGCGCAAAGGCGGAAAAAATTGCCTGGCCGTTTCGGGAGACCACAGGTTCCATTCAGTTTTCGGTGCAGTAAAAAAATGTATTGCAGTGAATCCGAGCGATACTGCGCCGGCCTTGGTGGTGTTGAGGGCGAGTGTCAAAACCAACAAGAGACTTATTTCGATCGATGATTTTTTCACGGCGAAAAACGGTATGAAATCGACCGTGCTCGAAGACGACGAGCTGGTCACGGAGATTAGAATTCCAAAACAGGCCCCGGGTTTGAATAGCCGGTTTGTAAAAATCGCCATGCGTAAAACTATCGATTTTGCAATTGTCAGTTGCGCGGTTGCCGTGACTTTGGAAGACAACGCTGTTTCTTCCTCCCGCATCTGCTTGAACGGGGTGCATCTGAATCCCTACCGTCCGACCAAGGCTGAGGAATGGCTTCAAGGCCGTCCTCTGAATGCGCCTTCCGCCGACGAAGCAGGAGTCAAGGCCCTTGAAGCGGCCAAGCCGCTTCCCATGAACCGGTACAAAGTGCAGATGGCTCGATCCCTGGTTTCCGATACGCTTTTGGCCTGCTCATAGAAGATAGGCATTTTGGATGAATGCGGAGAACGGATGTGTGCAGGGGCGTTTTTTCATCCAAAACCGTCAAAGGAGGGACAACCATGATTATTGTGGGCGAACTGATCAATGCAAGCCGGAAAGCCATTCGGGCCGCTATTGAGGCTGGTGATGCAGAGGCTATCCGGGCTGTTGCTGTGGACCAGGCTGCCGCCGGTGCGCATTATATTGACGTAAACGCCGGTGTTTTCGGCGACGGAGAGGAGAACTACCTGAAGTGGCTGGTGGAAATCGTTCAGGAGGCAACGGGAGGAAGACCCTGTTGTATCGACAGTCCGAACCCCAAGGCCATTGAGAAGGCCTTGGACGCTCACAAAGGAGATGCCCTCATCAATTCCATCTCTTTGGAAAATGATCGTTATGAGGCCCTGCTGTCGCTGGTCTCCGGGACAAATCACGGCATTGTGGCCCTTTGTATGAGCGATGAAGGAATGCCGCGCACCACGGACGATCGGGTGGCCATTGGGTCCAGGCTGATCAAGGGCCTTACGAATGCCGGCGTGGCCCTGGATCATATTTTCGTAGATCCTCTTGTTCAGCCGGTATCCGCTGAAAAGGGCTTCGGAATGGAGTTTCTGAATGCCGTGGAACGGATTATGAATGACTTTCCAGGAGTGCATACCATGTGTGGATTGTCCAATGTGTCTTACGGACTTCCCGACAGAAAGCTCCTCAACCGCTACTTCATGACCATGGCCATTGCCAAGGGTCTGGACGGCGCTATTGTCAATCCTTTGGACCAGGGCATGATGACCAGCATCGTGGTGGCGGAGGCCCTTGCCGGGCGTGACGATTACTGTATGAACTACATCAAGGCCTTCAGAGCCGGGGCAATCGGAAGCTAGGGGATCTAAGAAAACCGAAGGCAAAAGATCCGGAAGATACAGGATGCAGGATTGTTTGCAAAAATGAACATGGGATAAGTATCTAACACAGGATAACTTGGAGTTTTTCAATTCGGGTCAAAGGGAGAGTTTGATAATATGGAGCGAAAAGGAAGAAGGTCGTCCAAGTACCCCAAGGTATCTTCACCTGCAAAAATCGGAACTCTGCAGCTGGATAATCGACTTATCAAGGCTCCTTTACACGTCAAGCTGGGCGGGCGGGACGGTATTGTGACAGATCGTACCCTTGCACATTATAAGAAACAGGCTGAGGGCGGCGCTGGCCTCATCATGGTTGAATACGCCTACGTGGATCATATAGCGAGCAAGTCCGGAATCTGCCAGATCAGCATAGCTGATGACGAGTATATCCCGGGTCTGATGAGGCTGGCGAGAGTAATACAAGACACCGGCGCTAAAGCGGCGCTTCAGATAACCCACTGCGGACGGCAAAAGTTTTTGCCCTATTTCCCGGCCAAAACGGCGTCTCGGGTTCCGTGGGAGGAATTGTACGCCCAGAATAATAAAGCACCCGAAGAGCTCACCTTTGAGGAAGTTCAGCAGATCGTCGAAGCGTTCGGCGATGCCGCTTTTAGAGTGAAGCGGGCAGGCTACGATCTGGTTGAAGTTCATGGCGCCAACGGATACCTGATCACGAACTTTCTCTCTCCCAGAACCAATAGAAGAACGGACTGGTATGGCGGCTCACTGGAAAACAGAATGAGGCTCATTATTGAAATTGTCACGAATGTCAGGAAAAAAATCGGTCCTGATTTTCCATTTTCCGTAAGATTGGCCGGGTCGGAATATGAGCCGGACGGCGTTACAATAGATGAAACAATCGAGACCGCCAGGTTCCTGGAAAACCTTGGAGTGGATGTCATTCATATCTGCGGCGGCAACAATCACCAGACTCAACATACAATAAGTCCCATATATATGCCCCAGGGAAACAATGTTTGGGCCGCAGAGGCGGTCAAGAAGGCGGTGAGCATCCCGGTGATTGCAAATGGCGCGCTGAATTCGCCCGAACTGATAGAGGCCGTTATAGCCGAAGGAAAGGCGGATTTCGTTTCTCTCGGAAGGCCGTTGTATGCGGATCCCGAGCTGCCGAACAAGATGTTCGAAGACAGGCCGGAAGACATAACTCCGTGCATCAGGTGCAACGAAGGCTGTGTGGATCGATCCAGGAGGTATTCCCAGTCGGTTCAGTGCGCCGTAAACCCGGTGCTGGGATTTGAAGACGTTCGCAGCATTGTCGCCGGGAAGTACAAGAACATCGCCGTGATCGGTGGCGGCCCGGCCGGAATGCAGGCCGCGATTGTTTGTGCTCAGCGAGGGCTCCATCCGACCATTTTTGAGAAACGTAAGCTGGGCGGGGCGCTTGTCGAGGCCTCGATTCCGGATTTCAAGGCCGAGCTTCGAGCTTTAATCAGTTACTTGTCCACACAGATTGAAAAACTGGGCATTGAGGTCAAAAATGAGCAGGCCACTCCCCAAATGATTGCCGATGCCGGCTTTGACGCCGCAATCATTGCAATCGGGGCTGAATTGTCGCAACTCGATGTGCGGGGAATCGACGATCCGATCGTTGGCAACGCCCTGGCGGTACTGAGAGGCGAGGTCAAGCTGGGGGATCATGTCATAGTTGTCGGTGCAGGATATGTGGGCCTGGAAGTCGGCCTGTACTGTGCTGAAATGGGTAAACAGGTCAGCATAATCGAATGCCGTGAAGATTTCCTTGATGACCTCGAACGCGGGACTAAAGCAGGGCTGATGAACCGCTTCGAAAAACAGAACTACACAATTAAAGCGGGAAGACTGCTTGACTCCATTCTGGAACAGGGGGTCGTGATTACGGATCGATTCGGGAGAAAAGAAAGGATCCCCTGCGACAATGTTATAATCGCCGCGGGTTTCAAACCCCAGCCGTCGTTCATGGAAGAGTTGTCTTCCATATCCCCGATGCCGCTGTTTGCAATCGGCGATTGCGTAAAACCGCGAAAGATTTTTGAGGCCATTCACGAAGGATATATGGCCGGCAACGCAGTTTAGAAGATCCCGCCGGGTGATTGAAGAAATTGCCTGGTAAAAAAGGGAGAAAGCCTTTTGGTTGACTCCCTTTTTTATTTACTTGCCCGGATGGCTATTAAGGTCTCGAACCTGCGGCTTTTGGTTTTGGAGACCGAAAACGGGATTGGCTGAAAGCCTTTTCGGCCGCCTGAATACCGAGTGGGTCAGTCACCAGCGGTATCTCAGCAGGTCAGAAGCGATCCAAGGCCTTTCATTTTACATCGATATCTCCTACACTCAAAGAAGCCGTCATTCATGGATCGATTACTTGATTCCGCGGGGGCGTGAAACTATCCCTCTTGTGGCTTAACACGGGGTCCGCTTTCTCGATGGAAGATGACCCGACCAGCTGTCTCGTGGTGCTCTCTGTACGGGTATGACGTGTACCTGTAGAAGGTTCAAATCAGAATGAAACAAGCCGCTTCGGTGGATAAATCGGTCGGCGGGCTGATCAGCGCCCTGAGCGCCTATCTGATCTGGGGGTTTACTCCCATCTATTTCAAGACCTTGAAAGATGTGCCTCCCTTTGAGATCCTGATGCACCGCATGGTCTGGTCGTTCATACTGCTGCTCACGCTGGTATGGGTCTTCAGGCGCAGACAAACCTTTCTGAAGGCCTTGAAAAACCTGCGTACAATGGGGATCCTGCTGGGCACGACCCTTATTGTCGGGCTTAACTGGTTTTTGTTCATCTGGGCGATCAACAACAACCGGATCCTGGATGCCAGCCTGGGCTATTTCATTTGTCCGCTGGTCAATGTCATCCTTGGGGCGTTGATCCTGCGTGAACATCTGCGGCGCCTGCAATGGGCCGCGGTCCTGTTTGCCGCTGCGTCGGTATTCTATCTGACGTTCACCCTGGGTGCGTTTCCGTGGGTCTCATTAACTCTGGCCGTCAGTTTCGGGTTCTATGGCCTGATCCGAAAGACTGCACCTGTGGAGGCCCTGGAAGGGTTGACGATTGAGACCCTGCTCATGTTCATCCCTGCGGTCCTGTATCTGTGGTGGCTGGACGGGCATGCCCAGGGGGCTTTTTTGCGGGTGAACGGACACATCGATCTGTTGCTTATGGGCACCGCCCTGGCCACGGCCGTACCGCTGTTGCTCTTTAATCTCGGGGCCCGCCGCCTGCATCTGGCCACCATAGGTTTTCTGCAGTATATCGCCCCAAGCTGCACGTTTGTGCTGGCTGTTTTCATTTACCATGAGCCCTTTTCAACGGCCAAGGCCCTTGCCTTCGCTGTCATCTGGGCGGCGCTGGGCCTGTACAGCTATGACAGCGTAATTCACTACAGGGCGGTGCATCGGGTGATGGATTAGTTTTTTTCAATATGAGCAATCAGGACATTAACGAGTTCGGCGAAGAGGCCCTCAAGGCGGACGTCCCCTCGTGTCAGCCGCGGCAGACAAGCAGCTGGGTGGCTTTTCCATTTCAAGGTGGAAAAACGGTGGTGCGACAAAAAAAGAGCTTTCGGGAAAATCCGTAAGCTCTTGATGTTGCTGGCGGGCGATGCAGGACTC
>CAZEIA010000048.1:0-18627 GCA_964512335.1 uncultured Desulfobacterales bacterium | reverse complement strand
CGGAAATGATCCACGCGGACCCAGTCGTAGAGCATGAGGTTGTGCCGGATACGGCGGATCCACCAGTCGTAACCGCGCTGTCTCATCACATCCCACCGGTACACCGGGTTTCCCCAGAGCTGCCCGGTCTCGCTGAAGTAGTCCGGCGGCACACCGGCCACAGCTGTGGGCATCTTGTGTTCATCCAGCTTGAACACGTCCGGATTAACCCAGACATCGACACTGTCCAGAACCACGTAGATGGGCATGTCACCGATAAGCGCAATGCCGCGGTCCCTGCAGGCTGAGCGAAGGGCCTGCCACTGACGATGAAAAAGATACTGCACGAAGCGGACCCGGTCAATTTCCCCCTTGAGGGCATTCACAGCCGAACTGAGGGCTCCCGCATCGCGGTCACGGAACTCGGCCGGCCACGAGGTCCAGGGCAGGCCCCTGAATTGCGACTTCAAGGCGACAAAGAGGCTGAAATCCTCAAGCCATGAGGCCTGATCGTAGCAGAAGGCCTCGTAATCAGTCCTATCTCCATTCATAAAAAAGCGCTCATGCGCAATGTCAAAAAGCCGCTCCCTGGCCTCCGCAGCTTTCTCGTATGAGGCGCGCCCGATCGGAAACTTGTAGGACGGGAGGAGTTCATCCGGCTTGATCAGCCGGTCTTGAACCAGGCCCTCGGGGCTGATCAGGACCGGGTTGAACGCGAAAGATGAGGGGCAGTGGTAGGGCGAGTTCCCATAAGAGGGGTCCGTGGGATTCAGGGGAAGGATCTGCCACAGACTCTGACCGGCCTGCTGCAGAAATTCAGTGAATACATGGGCCTCAGGCCCCAGATCCCCTACCCCGAAAGCCGAGGGCAGGGAGGTAATGTGCAACAGGATCCCGCTCCGCCTTTCAGTCATTCCCTTCACCGCCGCTTTCCACCCTTGCACCCGGTCCTGTAACTTTCTCGAGGCCCCTATTTTCAGTCGATCCTCACCCACAGCTTATCACTTACCCGGACGAAAGCCTCCAACCACTTGCGCGCCGCCTCATCGCCTGCCTCAGCCAGTTTCCTCATATCCGGATATTGGTCCTCCTTCAACTCATAACAGACGTTCTGAACTGACCGAAGATTCACTGAAAAGGGCAGGGAATCCAGCAGGGAGAGGGCGGACTCGAGCCGAAGCAGGCATTCAAAGTCGCGCGGTTCCTCACCAAGGCGGGCCACGGTCTTCTCAAGGGCTTTCCGAAAATCGAACTCCAGAGAGTCCGCGTCAAACTCCAACCCCACACCACGCGCCTCCTCAAGAATCGATCCTATGCGTGCCGGATCCAAGAAATCTTCCCGGATCTTTCGTTTCAACTCCGTATAGAGCACAAACTCCGCCGCCACCTGAAGTGCCTTGGGCAACGGGGCGCCCGCATCCATGAGAAAACGCATCAACGGGACGTGTTTATCGTACAGCCTCCGGTAAACACCTTCAACATCAATCAGCGTAGCCTCCAGAATACGCGCGAGGATCCTTCTCTGTTCGTCACGAAACAGGGACTTGAGGCTGTGGATTTCGAGGTGAAACGAACGGTCGAACCGCCTTAAGGTCTCGTGGTAGTCCGCGGCCTCGAAGACTTCCCAAAGGGCCGATTTTGCGGCACCGGATGTTTCGGGGTCACCCATCCCTGTCACACCGGCGGTAACATTGTGATCACCCAGGTTAAGCGCCCCGAAACAGAGATCCGCGGAGTCAAGGGTGACCTCTGAGACAAACCTCGCATGTCCCAGAAGCAGAGAGGCCTTTCCGGCCTCCTTGACCTCCAAGACTTCGTCCTCCACCCGGTAGCAGTAAAATCTGTCAACCGGCGCGCTGTTACGAAAAAGAAGGCATATGGCATGGTGGGCCGCAACCTTGCTCAGGCTTGCCATTGAGCGCCTGACGGCCTTTTTGTAAATCTCCCGCCCGGTCCCCGGCGATCTCCTGTTGCTCCCGGCAGCGGCAAGCCGTTCAAGGAACTCAGGTTCCAGGTCCAGCCCGGAGACCTCCAGGGCCAGTTCAACGGCCCGAGCCGCATAAAGCAGGACCTGGACGGTCTCTATCCCGGAAACGTCGTCGAAAAACCAGCCGCAGCTTGTATACATGAGCATGGCATGCCGCTGCATCTCCAAGAGTTTCAAGACAGTCTGTCCCGTCTCTTGACCGACGTCTCCTGCAGCGTGTTGATCGAAAAAGGTCTTTCGGCCCTCATCGGATCGATCCAGAATAACGCCGATGTAGCCGTTTCTGGCTTGCCAGGCGTCCTTGAACAATCCTCGACCCTTTTCCTCGAATAAATCCGTCAGACCCGCCCTCAACCCGTCAAGAGCGTCCCTGAGCGGCGCTCGCCAGGCCTGGCGCCAGCCCGGATTGGCCCCGGTTTGGCACCCGCAGTCGGCCTTCCATCTCTCAACACCGTGGACGCAGCTCCAGGAAGTGTTTTCTGCTATCTCCACCTCTCGAACGGGGGGATGAAAGGCCAGAAACTCGCCGTAGTTGGTGATGCGCGCCGAAGCACGTGTCTCTATGATATGTACGGCATAGGCAAGGGCCATGTCGCCGAAACGATGATGATGGCCGTAGCTTTCACCGTCCGTGGCGATGTGTACGAGTTGTGCATAATCCTTGCCTTCTGAAAATCCTGATGTAAGTCTCTCGGCCATTGCCTCACCGCTCGAGAGGAGTCGCTCAAAAGCCACAGCCCTTGCTATGCCGCCGTCATAGAAAAACAGGGCCATGGATCCTCCTCCGGGGAGCGTGACTTGGTAGGCAACCCTAGGATCGATACGCTCTCCGTCCGCCTCGGACCAGGTTTCCTCGGCGATCAAACGGGTCCGACGGGCCTGCCGGGGCGCCAGGATCGTGAAACGAATACCGTGAGCCGCCATTATCTGCAGGGTCTCGAGATCCACTGCAGTCTCGGGGAGCCACATTCCCTCTGCAGCACGCCCGAATCGGTGCTCAAAATCGCGAAGTCCCCATATGATCTGGGTCTCTTTGTCCCGCCTGCTTGCCAGGGGCATAATCATGTGATTGTATGGCTGGGCCAAGGCGGACCCGTGACCGGAAAAGCTCTCCAGGCTTTTCCGGTCCGCATCCAGCACGGCCTGATACGCGAATGGTGAATGGGTTTCCATCCAGGAAAGAAGTGTGGGGCCGAAATTAAAACTCATCTTCTCGTAATTGTTAACGATCCTGAGGATACGACCCTTGTCGTCAAGGATCCTGGATGCGGCGTTGGCGGCATAGCACTCCGCGGTGATGCGCTTGTTCCAGTCGTGGTAAGGAGCGGCCCCGTCCTGGACCTCTATCGCTTCCAGCCATGGGTTTTCACGAGGAGGCTGGTAGAAATGGCCATGAATGCAGATAAAGCGTTTCATGTCGTGGTCATCACTCATATTCGAGTACTCCAGAAACTTCGGTCTTGCTCTTGATACCATTGCTCCCTGAGGTTTCGGGGCTCCAAGCGCCCCCTTCTTTCTTTTGCCGAGACCTCGAATCACGCTGTTCCATAATACCCCTGAAAAGCGCCTCATATCGCTGGGCAGAGCGGTCCCAGGAAAAATTCTCTGCCATTCCTGTCTTGCGCAGGCCATCCCACCGGGCACGGCGCGGAAAAAGTGCCACAGCGTCTTGAACAGCCTTCAGCAAAGCCTTCGGCCCGGCCTCAGCGAACTTGAACCCGTTGCCGGACCCTGTTCCAGGATTGTAGGCCGAAACCGTGTCTTCAAGTCCCCCCGTGGCTCGAACCACGGGTATTGTCCCGTACTTCATGGCGTACATCTGAGTCAGGCCGCATGGTTCGTACCGGGAGGGAACCAGCAGTATATCAGCCCCGGCCATAATACGGTGCGCAAGGGGTTCGTCAAACCCTATTCGCAGGGCCATTCGATCACCATGCCGCTCCCGGGCGGCCCTGAGGGCCTCCTCGATATGTTTGTCCCCGGTACCGAGAATCACCAGGCACACGTTCAGAGAAAGAAGGTCATCCAGGATGTCCACCACCATGTCAATACCCTTCTGGTGATCCAGCCTGGAGATTATGCCGACAACAGGTCTCTGCTCAAGCCTTGAATCGAGGCCGGTCTCTTCAAGGAGGGCAACCTTGCACAGGGTCTTCCCTGCCATACGGCTCGGGCCGTAACAGGCTGGAATGGACGTGTCTGTCTCAGGATCCCACCTTGTGTAATCAGCACCGTTAAGAATACCGAAAAGAGAGGTCCGGCGCGCCTGCATCACGCCCTCCATACCCATACCGAACTCGGGGGTCTGTATCTCTTCGGCATAGGTGGGGCTGACCGTGGTCACAGCGTCTGCATAGACAACCCCGGCCTTGAGCAGGCTGATTCGTCCCCAGTACTCAATTCCCTCGGGATGGAAATACCGTTTACCGTCAAGGCCGGTCACAAACATCTTAGCTGCCGGAAACAACCCCTGGTAGCCCAAGTTATGAATCGTAAACACACTTTTCGCACTGAGCGGCGAATCCCTCAACAAAGGATGAATCAGCCCGGTCTGCCAGTCATGGCAGTGAATGACATCAGGCTCGAACGTTAACGCCCTGCACGTCTGGAGAGCCGCACGAGAAAAAAAGGCGAACCGCTCCAGGTTGTCGTAGTAGTCTCCGGTAGAGGTGCCGTAAAGATTGGGCCTTTCATAAAGGTCCTCCCTCTCCACTGCGTACACCGGGACCCCTTGGGAGGTACGGGTCTCCAGGACATCGGCCGCCAGACGTTCTCCTCCAAAAGCAACCTTGAGGCCTTTCACTGCTTCGCGAAGATCTCCAAAGCCTTCCCGCACGGTGCGATAGCAGGGGATGCAAACGCGTACCTCGATTCCCCGGCGCATCAAGGCCTCCGGAAGAGCGCCCGCCACGTCGGCAAGGCCACCTGTCTTGGCGAACGGCACCATCTCGCTCGCAACGAAAAACAGCTTCACGGTTCACCACACTCGTTTTGTGACTCTAACCAATAAATCGACTCTCCTGCAAAAAAACCTGTTTCTAATCAGGACGCGCAAAGGATCGAGCATAATTTATTCATAATACTTACCTTTTATTTCAGTACCTGCGCCTCTTCGCGAAACATGAGGTCTTTACCATTCCGTCACGAGTTGTCCTCCTCCACCGCCTGAAGGAGTTCATTACTGATCTCCGGAATGGAGAACAGTACCCGGTTCCAGGAAGGAATGAGCGTGCTCTCGTGCGGCCCCTTTATCTGCTCCCAGGCCGTCCACAGAAATCCCCTGAAGTAGCGCACAGTCGATTCCTCTTGGTACCGGTCGTAGTTGAGAGCGTTCACCTCTGCGTCATCACTGTAACGCTTGATGAAATCAAGGCTTCGATTGTAGTATGTATGCAGGAGCATATCCACGAATGCATCGTCCAGAGGGACCCCGTTGGATCGCATGTGATTCAGGAAAAACTTGGCAATGTCCACCACCATCCTGTGAAGGCCCCTGCCCGCGTCTTCAGTGGATATGTCCTGGTGCTTGTGCTCATAGTTGGGCGCCAGGTCGATCTGGGCGATTTTTCGTTGCATCACGCGAGTGTATGCCTCCGAGAGAGTACTGACCTCCAGGCCCCAGTCGTAAGCGATATTGATTCCGCGGGCCATTCGAGTGGAAAAGCTGAACTCCCCCGCCAGCGGATACTTGAACGAGCGGTGATAACCGAAAAAGGCGCCCAGATCGTTGTACCCGCGGTTGTACATGATCTCCTGAAGGGTATCCACAAACGGAGTGACAAAGAGCCTGGTGACGCGGCCTTTCATTGCCAGCTCCTCCGGGGAGATTCGCGCGTAATATCCTTTACAGAACTCGTAGTCGTTGTGGGGGTTGGCCACGGGCTCGATCAGCCGCCCAAGAAGCACACGGTCATAAGTGACTATGTCACAGTCATGAAGGGCCACCACTTCGCAGTCCTCACGAGCCAGGATGTAGCCCAGAGCCACCCAGACAGACTGCCCCTTTCCTTGAACCCCGGTCGGGATCTCTCTTTCTCTGATCTTCTTAAGGAGTTCCTGAATCCGGGGACCGTCCACCCATATGACCTTGACCTCGCGACTGTCGGTGCGAAGGCAACCGAAATACTCCACAGCCCTTTGAAAACGACCCTCTTCCTCAGCCCCTCCCAGTGCGACGATCACCGTTTTCAGGTATTTAGTTTTCCTGATCTCTTCCAGTATGCGATCAAGGACATCGGGGTTCTCGATCTCGGAATACAGGGAGGGAAGGATCAGTGCTATGCACGCATGCCGGCTCCATTCCTCCAGGCGGTCTTCCAGAGAGGCCAGGTATGCCTCCCGGTCGAACGCTTCGTGGAGAGCGTGGAGCGTCGTGATGACGCCGCCCTGGTGAAAGTCGGCCATGGCTCTATCCTCCTTTTCTGGTACGGTTTTCATCCCCTGCCTGATGACGAGATCGAAGGGGGTTGACCGTACCGTCGATGTTTCAGATTCAGGCATCATACCAGCGCATGGGGGGAGGGAACCAGAGGAAAAAGCTTGAATCTTTTCTTATTTATAATTCTTGGCACTCTTCGCGTTCTTCGTGGTAAAAAGTACGTGACCAGAAACAAAAGAAATGAAGGGCGCGAAGACCGGGAAGAAGAATGCGTCGTTTTTGTGAAACCACACTTAAAGTCTTTGCGTCTTTGCGCGAAAATTTGATTTTCTTGTCTCAGAAAAAAGGAAACGGCGGATAGGTAGTGTGGAGCGGACCCATGCCGGGACATAGCTCTGAAGAAGCTCGTTCGGGACGATCCATCACATGGATCGGGTTCTGGGTCAATACTTGCCTTGTCCTGGTCAAGTTCCTGGCCGGATGGTTCGGCCAAAGCCGGGCGCTTCTGGCGGACGCGTTGCATTCCGCCTCCGATCTCCTGACCGACGGAGTGACCCTCCTGGGAATCATTATTGGCCGCAAAGAGGCCGATGAACGGCACCATTTCGGCCACGCCCGCATCGAGACCCTGGCCTCGGCAGGGATTGGGCTGTCACTTATTGCGACCGCCGTCTACATCGGGATTGACGCCGGCATCAACATACACCGGCACACCGTTTCCCAACCCACCGGCCTGGCCCTCATTGGGGCCGGCTTTTCAATTGTGTGCAAGGAGGCACTGTATCGTTATACAGTGCGCGTGGGAAAGCGGATCAGAAGCAGACTCGTAGAGGTAAATGCGTGGCACCATCGCTCAGATGCGCTGAGTTCCATAGCCGTATTTCTAGGCGTACTGGGTTCCCGCATCCATCCGGACTTATATATCCTGGACGCTTATGCCGCCCTTCTTGTCTCATTTTTCATCGTCAAGATCGGCCTTGAGGCAATACAGGACTCCCTCAGGGAGTTCACCGACACAGCCCCTGGTCCGGAGATCGTGGACCTGATTTCGAAGAGCATCCGCAAGACCGAGGGCGTACTTGATGTTCACGACCTCCGGGTCCGAACCGCCGGTGGACGCTTTCAGATGGAAGCCCACATCGAAGTGGACGGCAGGCTCAGTGTAACGGAAGGCCATCGGATCGCCAAACTGGCCGAGACCTACCTTCTGGATGAATTGCATGAAATCGACAGGGTAATCATTCATGTGGACCCGCACGACCCCGAAAAACAAGAAGGTTGACGCATGAAAAAGGGGTGAAGGAAGGCAGTCCATGCTCGGCATCCCGGTTGAATTGTTATTGAATGCTGACAATGCCGCCTCCTTCACCCCTGTCATCCTCACCGCGTCAGGCCGGCCGTTTATGCATTGGTATCCGAAGGCGGGCCCGTGCAAATGAGGCTCTTCATATGGTCAACTGATCCTTGATTTTTTCAAAGGTCTTCGGACCGATGCCTTTTACCTTCATGAGGTCCTCAATCTCCCCGAAAGGACCCATCTCCTTTCGATACTCAACGATTCGTTCGGCGATTGCCGGTCCGATGAATTTGATTTCCGCCAGCTGTTCAACTGTGGCCTCGTTGACGTTCACCTTGCCCGATTCCTGGGCGTTGAGCGGAAGAGCCGTGACAAGGGCCAAGGCCAGAACCAGACAGCACATTACTGCTTTTCTCGTAGCTTTCATAAATACCTCCTGTGGCGGCGCCTTGGAAAAAACGCCGTCCATTTGATAGATTTAACCGTGTATTTTCGCAACGCTTCAACCGGGATACCCGGATTTTTCTTATCAAGATACATGCCATAAGATCGGATTAATCCGGTCCAAAAGGCCATACAAATATTTTTAATTATATTTTTTATGTCTTTTAGGCATTTTACATCCCATTTTAATTTCAACTTAGCTGGATGAATCCTATGCTTTTGCGAAAAAAAGATGTAAAATTAGAGGCTGAACATAGATTTTGAACAATTTTAGGTGCTTTTAAGCACAGTTTAATGGGCGTTTTGCGGTTTTTTATAATGATATCAAATTGTTCAGAAACTGACTTCCCCCGAAAAAAGCCGTCAGGATTCTTCTTTCAGGAGTTCCCGCTTTCATCCCGTTTCCGAGCTTTGTCCACAACACAATGGAATACCATCGTTTTTAGGCAGGCCTAGCCTTTCAATCTGACTGCTTGGGAATGCATGTTTCTTTGTGCACTGACCGACGCCGGAATCACCACGGCTGCGAATACGTCGGCCCAGTCAGTGGTGATGCGAACAAAGACTAATCCAAAGATCTACGCAGGCCGAGGGAAGCCAAACCCCTTTGCACAAAAAGGTAGTGCTCCCATGCAAAACAGCTTATCCAGGTAAGACAACCTTGGTGCGGCCGAAGGACAAAAATGTTTCCTCTATACAAACAAAAAACATCGGAAAAGGAATTCGCGTGAGCATTAAATCAGCCCTGTTCCCGTCGAGCCGTCCTTGACACATCACCCGGCTGCTTTCTATACTCAAACATGGTTCGGATCAGCGGTCCGGAGCCATGTTCTCTAAAGACCAACCAACAAGAGGTTGACGACATGAAAAACACCCTGGCCTTTGTCATGGCCGGCGGCCGTGGTGAACGGCTCATGCCGCTTACCGCGGACCGCAGCAAACCCGCTGTGCCTTTCGGCGGGATATACCGGCTCATCGACTTCACCCTCAGCAACTGCGTAAACTCGCAACTCTATAAAATCATCGTCCTGCCACAGTACAAATCCCAGTCCTTGACCGATCACCTGGAAGAGGGCTGGAACATCTTCAGTCATCAGATCGGTCACTTCCTCAAGATCGTCCCTCCACAGCAGCGTACAGGCACCGACTGGTACCGGGGAACCGCTGACTCCATCCGGCAGAACCTATACCTGATCGAACGATACAGCCCCGAACATGTACTTATCTTATCCGGGGATCACATCTACAAAATGGATTTCGGATTATTCCAGGAATACCATCTGGAAAACCGGGCGGACGTGACCATCAGCCTTCTGGAAGTAGGGACCGAAATGGCGTCACAATTCGGTGTGGCTGTGGCTGATCAGGATTTTCGCATCAGGGGCTTCCAGGAAAAGCCCAAGAGTTCGCCCCGGACCATCCCGGGAGATCCGGATCACGTACTGGCCTCAATGGGTATCTACCTGTTCCGTACGGAGACCCTTGTTCACTGCCTTGAATCGTGGGTCGAGGACGACTTCGGCGGGGACATCATTCCCAAGCTTGTAGACAGCCACCGTATCTATGCCTATCCCTACAAAAAAAACAACCGGATCGAGGACTTTGTTCACGTCACCGACGAGAACGGCGTGAGACGTCTAAGCCTGGAGGCTCGAACAAGGGATTCCGCATACTGGCGAGATGTTGGGCACCTGGACGCCTACTGGAACGCTAACATGGACCTGACCGGGGTTGACCCCTACTTCAACCTTTACGGACGCAAGTGGCCCGTGCACACAAACCATATTGAGGCCCCTCCGGCCAAATTCGTATTCGCCACAGAACGTGAGGAAGGTTATCGGGTGGGCAAGGCCCTGGATTCCCTGGTGGCGCCGGGCGCCATCGTGAGCGGGATGGTTAGAAACTGCATACTAGGGTACAACGTAGTGATACGGAGCTGGACTGAAGTGGACGAGTCGGTGATTCTTGACGGTGTGACCGTCGGCCGCGGTTGTCGGATCAAGAAGGCGATCATCGACAAGGGGAACGACATTCCCAACGGAACCGAGATCGGGTTCAACCCCCGGGAGGATAGAAAACATTTCACCGTGACCCCAAGGGGAATCACGGTGGTTCCCAAGAACTATTTCCCCGGCGGGGCGGCTTGATGGTGAAAGGCTGCTGCGCCCGCCCTGTCAGCGCTCCGGACGGGCCGGAGCGGCCTTTAGAAATTTTTTGTACTGTCCTTCATAGTAGTCTTTTCGGTCCTCAGCCACAGCCAGCGCCTCCTCCATGAGACGTAATGCACGCTCCGGATTCCCTTTGGCATAGTGGGCTTCGGCCAGGGTATCAAGGAAAGGAGCCGCCCTCTCCAGGGCCACCGCCCTCTCGGCCATGCCCAACGCCCTGCCCTCATCACGAATGGACTTGTCCGGCGAAGTCAGCAGGATCCAGGCCAGGTTATTGAGAACAATCGGAATTTCAGGCTCCAGCGCGAGCGCCTCTTCATAGGCCGAAACAGCCTTCCCATATTTCTCCAGGTTATGGTAAACCATGGCCAGATCCCGGTACAGAACCGGGTCGTCGGGACTGTCCTGGATCTGTCGGATCAACGCTCTCGCCATGAGGTTGTAAGGCATACCCCGCTTCATATCGCTGAAATTCAAAAACCACCCGATACCTGTGACCGCCGCCAGAAAAAGGACCAGGCACACTGCTACGAACCTGTTGTGCCGCTTCACAACGCCTGGATCTGCGCCGGCCCTCTCCAGGCAATCCACGCGCTCGCGAATACTGAAATGATGCCAGCTCGGAAGGTCGCGAATCTTGCCGCTGACCTCTGCAATCCGCTCCAGAGACCGGGCCACCGGACCCGGATGGCCCATGGTGACCGCAGCAGACAGGTCGGCTTGTCGCTCGAAGTTCCTCATGAAAAAGCCCATGACGAACCGGAAGTAGACCAGCATGGTTATGAGAACAGGGACGGCCATGCTCAGGTGGAAAAGTTTGCCGGCTTCAGAATTGCCACTTTTGAAGGCCTCCAGAAAAAACGGTTGGGACGCCAGCAGATAAAAGAATACGTCGAAAAGCCCGAAAGAAATCGCTACGAACCCCAGGAGGAAAAGGACGTAAAACAAAAGGTGTTTGTACCGGGCGTGAGCCATCTCATGGGCCATCACCGCCTTGAGTTCCTCGACCGGGAGCAGGGACATAAGCCCGTCAGTCACAAGTATGTAGCGATAGCGTGGAACGATGCCCATGATTCCCGCCGTCAGCATACGCCCCTCGAAAAGTGACCACCTGAGAAGTCCCCGGTAGCGGAACCCCTGCTCCCGCAAAAACCTCTCTATCTCAAGAACCTTTTCCGTCCTCGGAAACTGGGTGCATCCCCACCAGGTCTGCACCAGCCGCGGCAGGAAGACCATGAGGACGCCGAGAAAGACGGCGAAAAACAGCAATTGCCCCTCTGTTCTTCCAAACGGCCCGTCAGGCCCTCCCCAGGGTGTGAGTTCCATGAGGTCATAGATAAAAGTCAGCCCCATCCATGGAAAGAGGATCGGTAAATTCAAGCGGAGGTTCCCGATGATAAACCCGCGCCGGCCTCCCACGGGACCATAGGCCGACTCATAGAGCGGATGGGCGAAGTACCAGATGGTAACCAGGTACAGGAAAAAGACAGCCAGGCCCAGAAGACCCGGAATCACCGACAGGGTGTTGGACCCTGGAACGAGTTGAAGCCAGTAACGGAGGTTGAAGAGGTGGACATTCAGTGCAAAAAGAAAGACCGCAATTATGGACAGCCGCATGGTCAGACGCTGGTAACGCTCTGCCAGGCCATCAGCCGTACCCTGTATCGCCTTAGCGGCCGGCCCCCGGAAACTCTGACGGCATAGCACGACGAAAGCCGCCCACCCAAGCAGGTGCACAAAAAGCGTATACGCCGCGGATGCCTCCACCCGGCCTTCCGGGGGGCCGATGTTGAAAACCAGCAGGACCACAATGAGATAAATGATGTTGCTGAACATGACGGGGAGAGTATAGATGGACGCCGGAGGGATTGCAACCGCTCCTCCGCTTCCAGTGTCCATGTCAGGTCAGGACGCTGAGCCAGGTGACATATGACAATGAGGACAGGAGGGTGGACATGGAACAAACGGTTTAGGCGTGTGTTGGTGTATGGGGCCCTAAGGTCTCGTCCCTGGTGTAAAGCGGTTGACTTGGAAAGGTCTATTGAGTATGAAGACTCACCACCCCGTCTTAGCATTCATTGAACCCGATGCCGCCGGCCCTGCGTCCGGACGGCACTGTAGCGCTGCCTGTGAATCAGACGCATTCGGGGGAGAGGAAAGGAAGAAGAGCCGATGGATGGCAAATTATTCGGACCCAAGGAAAAACTGATTCGGATCCTTCAAGGCGTACTGGAAACCGACATCGACCTGAGCTTTCTTATGACTCTCAAAAAGTCGGAGATCGAAACACTCGTGGCATGCGTTCGAAACAAGGTGGATAACCTCCCGAAATAGGGAACTAAGGGGCAGAGGGGGGCATCGCTTTGGCGTGGACATTCTTTCCGTTTTGTGTTAGGGAGTGCCTTTGGGAAAATAATCTTGGACTCTCGTAATTTTCTAAAGCAGAATACGAACTGAAGGCTGGATACGGGGGGAGCGTCGAGGGTAGTATTGTGCGGTCCCGGCTTTCATCCCCCTGGCCGGTCATTCCCAGGGAGGTTCCATGGAAACCGTAAGGAAATTGGCCATTCTTATCGTGATGATCATCCCCAGCTTTGTGGGGGCCGGTGCGGTATGGGATATTTTTGAAAGCTGGATCGCAGTCTTGATCTGGGTCGTCATCATGGGAGTTGTGGCGGGAAACGTCGTAACAGGGAGGCTGCTCACCGGAGGCGAATCCGAGGCCTGACACACCCGGACGGCTGCGACGGCGCCGTCTTCCGCCGCCACTACCTTGAGACCTTTTCAAAACGCTCGATTCTGGTCAAGGTCAAGGGAGGCGACAATTTTAACTGCAGGAACATATTTAATATTTCGAAAATTAAAGGTTGAGCAGGACGCAGAGATCGGGCAAAAGGGACGTTTTGTAAAGATCTCACCTTATGGGAGGGCGCTTTTTCGCCCTATACATAAGGCACTCTTGGCCTGAGTGCCGGAACACTTCGATGCAAGGAAGCTGTCTTGATTTGAACCTTATGGCCCGACAACCGTGGGGGAAGGCTTTTTCCCACGTAACATAGTAGTAGCGGCAACCATGGCAGTCTATCCCGCGCCTCATGCCTCATACGCCGTAGTAATCACGATACCATGAAAGGAAGGCCCTGATCCCCTCACGAACAGGGGTCTTAGGATCGAACCCGAGAAGGCTTCTGGACTTTTCGATATCCGCCGATGTCTCCGGCACGTCTCCAGGCTGCAAAGGCTGAAGGTTCTTTCTCGCCTCCAACCCCAGTTCTTCCTCGATTATCCGGATGAACTCCATCAACTCCACTGTGTTCGAATTACCGAGATTGAACACCTCGCACGGAAACGGTCGTTCCAGGGCGGCCGCTGTTCCGTCCACAATGTCGTCTATGTAGGTAAAATCCCGTTTCATCCTGCCGTGGTTGAACACATCGATAGGCCGGTCATGAAGAATGGCATCCGCGAACAGAAACAAGGCCATGTCCGGCCGGCCCCACGGACCGTACACCGTAAAAAAACGCAACCCGGTGGTCGGAATCTCATAGAGGTGACTGTAAGCATGGGCCATCAACTCGTTGGCCAATTTGGTGGCACCGTAAAGCGAAACAGGCCGGGCCACCCGATCTTCTTCCGAGAACGGAAACTTGGTATTCGCACCGTAGACAGAGGAGGAAGAAGCATAAACAAAGTTATCTACACCTGTCTCGCGGGCGATCTCAAGGAGGTTTAAAAAGCCCTCCAGGTTGCTTTTCTGATAGGAAAAAGGGTCCTTAAGGGAGTAGCGAACCCCGGCCTGGGCTGCAAGATTGCAGATCCGGCCGATCTCATGAACTCGGAAGATCTCCCGAAGCGCCTGAAGGTCCTGAATGTCCTCCTCAAAGAAGTGGAACCCTTCAAAGGCCTGCAGTTGTGCCAACCGCGCACGCTTCAGGGCGGCGTCATAGTAAGGATTGAGGTTGTCCACCCCGACGACTATATGCCCCGTCTCCAGCAATCTCCTGGACAGATGGTATCCAATGAACCCCGCGGCCCCGGTTACCATGACAGTCCTGTTCCTCTGATCTTTCTTCATGCAACCCCGCCGACCGCTAACCATTTGCGGCAACCGTGTCTCAGCTCCCGCAAAGAGCGGTGTAAGAAGGCCGCACATCGCCCCCATTATGGAAGCTTGAACACGTCTCTGAAAACAATCGGGTATTATGCTCGAACCCCGCCGGTTTGGCAATTAAAATTTCCTCTAAAATCTCCCTCTAGCCTTGACGGGATCCCATATGACGCGTGCTCCGAAAAAAAGCCGCCTCCGGGATTTTCCCGGAGGCGGCCTGTCACCTGATTCCATCGGCCGGATTTGGAGCCCGGCCGTCATTTGGGACCGCGACCGGCCCAAGGGCCGTCCGTTCCCTGGATTACCTGCTTACATCATACCACCCATTCCGCCCATTCCGCCCATTCCGCCGCCGGGGGGCATACCGGGCATGTCATCTTTTTCCTTGGGTTTCTCAGCCACCATGGCCTCGGTGGTCAGAAGCAGGGCGGCAACCGAAGCGGCATTCTGGAGAGCAAATCGAGTCACCTTGGTAGGATCGATGATCCCTGCCTTTATCAGGTCTTCGTACTCGCCGGTCTCGGCATTGAAACCATTCGCATTCTTTGCTTCCTTCACCTTCTCGACCACCACGGACCCTTCGTTTCCGGCGTTGTTTGCAATCTGTCGCACGGGTTCTTCCAGGGCCCTTATAACCAGCTTTACGCCGTTCTGCTCTTCTCCTCCCAGCTCCAGCTTGGACAACGCCTTGATGCACCTGACCAGGGCCACGCCTCCACCGGGCACGATCCCTTCCTCGACCGCCGCACGGGTTGCGTTAAGGGCGTCCTCCACCCGAGCCTTCTTCTCTTTCATTTCAGGTTCCGTAGCAGCGCCGACGTTGATAACGGCCACGCCGCCGATCAGCTTGGCCAGTCTTTCCTGGAGTTTTTCCCGATCGTAATCGGACGTGGTGTCCTCGATCTGCGCCCGGATCTGCTTGACTCGTCCCTCGAGATCCTTTCGAGTCCCGCCCCCGTCCACGATCGTGGTGTTGTCCTTGTCGATGGTCACTGTCTTTGCAGTGCCCAAGTCGTTAAGCGTAATGCTCTCGAGCTTGACACCGAGGTCTTCCGATATGACCTTGCCGCCCGTGAGTATTGCGATATCCTCCAGCATGGCCTTTCTGCGGTCCCCGAATCCCGGGGCCTTTACTGCGGCGCACTGAAGCGTGCCCCGAAGCCGGTTTACCACGAGTGTGGCAAGCGCCTCGCCTTCAACGTCTTCCGCCACGATCAGAAGCGGGCGGTTCATCTTGGCGATCTGCTCCAGAATGGGAATAAGGTCCTTCATGTTGCTGATTTTTTTCTCATGCAGCAGGATGTAGGGCTCACTCAATGTGGTGGTCATCTTTTCAGCATCAGTCACGAAGTAGGAGACAGGTAGCCGCGGTCAAACTGCATGCCTTCGACCACCTCGAGCGTGGTATCCATGCTCTTGGCCTCTTCCACCGTAATAACGCCTTCCTTGCCAACCTTGTTCATGGCCTCGGCGATGATGTTCCCGATGGTGGCGTCGTTGTTGGCGGAAATGGTGCCCACCTGAGCGATCTCTTCCTGGTCCTTTGTGGGCTTGGAGATCTTCTTCAACTCCTCGACGGCGGCCGCTACGGCCTTTTCGATGCCCCGTTTGATGGCCATGGGATTCACACCTGCCGTAACCAGCTTTGATCCCTCTTTGTAAATGGACTGGGCGAGAACAGTGGCGGTGGTCGTTCCGTCACCGGCCACATCCGACGTCCTGGAGGCCACTTCCTTAACCATCTGGGCGCCCATGTTCTCAAATTTGTCCTCCAGCTCGATCTCCTTGGCCACGGTGACACCGTCTTTAGTAATGTTGGGGGAGCCGAAGCTCTTCTCCAGCACCACGTTTCGGCCCTTGGGTCCCAGGGTCACCTTAACTGCATCCGCAAGGGTATCCACACCTCTCATAATGGACTCTCTGGCCTTAGCCCTGTACTTTATCTCTTTAGCCATTACTTATTTCCTCCTCCTTCGAAACGGTTATTGCTTTGGTATTAAGGCTCACGCGGTACCTACTCCACGATGGCGATAATGTCGTCCTCTCGCATGATCAGGTGCTCTTCACCATCGATCTTGATCTCGGTGCCGGCGTATTTTCCGAAAAGAACCCGATCCCCCTCCTTGACCTCGAGCGGCTGCAGCTTTCCGCTGTCGCTGGTTTTTCCCGGGCCGACCGCCAGGACTTTCCCCTCAATGGGTTTTTCCTTGGCAGTGTCTGGGATGATGATTCCACCCTTGGTCGTATCTCCCTCTTCAATTCGCTGAACAATGACACGATCATGCAATGGTTTAATCTTCATGCTCCCTTTTACCTCCCATTCTAGTCTAATTATTAATTATTATTTATCCATTGAGAAGATGCTCCTTCTCAATGGAATACTGAACGGTGGCCTAAACGAAGTTACAGCCCTCGCTGAGTGCCGCCGGCTCGTGGCATGAGACAGGGTGCAACGTAAGTTGAGCCGCCGCGGTACACAAAAGCGGTCGAGCCCTTCCACCCAAAACGTGAAGAAATTAATCCCCGGATTGCAGATGTCAAGGGGCCTGCGATAAATTTTCGAAGAATCAAAAGGATTGACCGATTCGCCAATGAAGGGTCTTATAAATTCCTTCGTACAGGGAGGTCCCGGGGCGCCAACCCAGAACCCGGCCCGCCCGCTCCACGCGCAAGCAGCTCCGAGGGATGTCCCCAGGCCTGGCGGCCTGGAGTTCGAGCCGGGTGAGGCTGTCCGGGATCAGCGGGCGCAGGGACCGCGCAGCCTCGAAAATCAAACGGTAAAGGTCTGCGGTCTTTGTGCCGACACCGGTACCTATGTTGAGGTACTCACCGCTCCCGCGCTGTAAGGCTAAGAGGTTTGCCTCCACCACATCCCCGACATAAGTATAATCGCGAACCATTCCGGCCTGTTCATCGGGAAAGTGGTTGAGCACTGAGGGGCGACCACTCAGGAGGTTATCCGTGAAAACCGCCACCACGCCCGCCTCGCCGTGGGAGACCTGTCGAGGCCCGTAGATATTGGCGTAGCGGAGCACGGTGAAATCCAGCCCATATTGACGGCGGTAGAACCCCAGGTAATGCTCGGATGCGTACTTGGCTACGGCATACGGGGAAAGGGGACTCGGAGAGCAGACTTCAGAGGTGGGGTACTCTGTTGCCTCCCCGTAAACGGCCCCTCCGGAAGAAATGAAGATGATCTTGCTCACGTCTTGCCGGACGGCCGTCTCCAGGAGATTGAGGAACCCGCCGATATTGATGTCCGCGTCGCGTAGCGGGTCGGAAACGGACATGGGTACGCTTGCCTGGGCCGCGTGATGGTTCAGGATGTCGGGACGTTCGTGCTGAAAAATCCTGTCAACCTCTTTGGACCGAATATCTTCATTGTAGAACACGACCCCTTCGGGAAGGTTGTCCCGGCTTCCCGTTGAAAGGTCGTCCACAACAGCCACCCTGTGACCCTGTTGAAGATATCCTTCAGCCACGTGTGAACCGATAAACCCGGCGCCTCCAGTAACAAGGATATTCATGGTCTTTGCACTCCTCCTCGTCCATTTGAAGCCGGTCCGAGGCTCATCTTTACTGTTGCCTGCCGACATCGGCGTATCCTTATCACCGTTTCCCTTCGAGCGCAACAAGCTCGTTTCTGTGTCTGTGTCTGTGACGGTGACTGTGAGTGTGCAGGGTTAGAAACCTTGCCCTGTCCCCATTTGGCATTGCAGTGACAGGGGTTATCGGCTATAAGACGTTTTTTTGCGGCAACCACCGCCCGCTTTGCGTGGGCGGCCCATTGGAGACGATCTTTTATGACTCAGTTGCGTGGCAACATCCTCGATCAAATCGGCCGGACTCCCATGGTTCCGATTAAGAGGCTCAACCCGAACCCCGGCGTGGAGATCCTTGCCAAGCTGGAATCCTTCAACCCGGGGGGGTCGGTCAAGGACCGTGTCGCTCTCTTCATGATAGAAGACGCGGAAAAAAGCGGGGAGTTGTACCCGGGCAAGATCATTCTCGAGGCCACCAGCGGGAACACCGGAATCGGCCTGGCCCTGGTGGCTGCAGTCAAAGGATACCGCATTCTTCTCGTGATGTCGGAGAGCGTGAGCGAGGAGAGAAAAAAAATCCTGGGGGCCATGGGCGCGGAACTGGAATTCACCCCGGAGCACCTCTCAACCGACGGGGCCATAGAATACGTTTACAGTCTGGCCCGGAAGGAGCCGGACAAGTACTGGCTTGCAGACCAGTTCAACAACCCGTCCAACTGGAAGT
>CAZEIA010000047.1:0-18895 GCA_964512335.1 uncultured Desulfobacterales bacterium | reverse complement strand
CAGTACTGGCCGGATTGGGATGTATTGGGAAAAACAATATGCTGGTGACCAGAGACTACGGGCCACGGGTTCGGCTGAGAGCCCTCTTCCTTGACGCAGAAGTCGAACCCACAGGACCTGTCGAGTTTGATCCCTGTGCAGACTGCAAAGTTCCCTGCAGAAGGGTTTGCCCGGAAAAGGCCATGGTTGAGAAGGTGATCGCTTTTGAAGCCATCGAAGATTCTTTGGATCTACCTGCACGGGATGGTGCCTATGACAGAAAACTCTGCAATATACGAATGGAAAAGGACATTTACGAGAGCAATGAATATGCCGGCGGACACGCCCCCATCAAATACTGTCGAAAGTGTGAGCTTGTCTGTCCGGTCGGGAAATAGCGACATTCGGATAATCCGAGGATTTCAATCACTCAGCAATGCCCCATGGAATGTTGGCTGTATTCAGAGGAACGGGCGCAGCAATATCCTGGTAATCGCTTTTTCAAGGTTGGCCTTGCAAGTCTTCTGATTTCGAGCCCAGCAGCCTCTCAATGATTCGATAAGCACAAACCCTTATAATGCCTTTCAAGTTGAAAAAAACAGCACCCACTGAACAACACCAAGTTCCTATTCTTTCCATCTACCCTTTTCTGGCTATATCTTTTGGATTGGCTTGGGGAATACTGGCACTGTTTATTTTTCTAGCTGAGCCTGTGATGAGGATATTTGGTCAGTTAACTGGGAGGCATCCATTATTTTTCCTTGCGGTTTATGCGCCGGCCATCGCCGGCTTCATAGTGGTTGGATATCATGGCGGATGGCTTGGTTTGCGGGGCTTTCTATCAAGATTGCTTCTATGGCGTTGCTCGATCATTTGGTATGCATTCTTACTTATTGGAATTCCAATGATCTTTTACTGTGGGGCTGCGTTGAAAGGAACCTTTTCGAGGGCCCCTTTCCATTTCGCTCCATTCAGGCCCTGTTTGTTGCACTGATATTCGCTGCCATGCTTTAAGCGTTATTGTAACAGCATTGTTTAATGCCTCGAAAGGAAGCATCTTTCTTTCGGCGTTCTTCCATTTTCTCGTCATGAATCCAGTTCTCCCAGATGCAGAACCTTATGACACATATTTGTTCCTAGGGGCTGCCGTGTTGGTTGTTTGGTTCAATCGCAAGGCAATGTTTACAAAAGAGGCCGCTATCTCTGAGGTCATCCCTGGACAAGAGACTGCCGATGGTTAAATGGATTGGACCGACACTTATGCCTTCTTCTGAAGATCGTGTGCAGATTGATCATCCATAACCAGAGTTTCAGCTCCCATTAGCTTTGAATGACTCTCGGAAGATCCCAAGGCGAAACTTGGTCGATTGAAATATTTGGAACATCAGTGTTACTGCAGAAGGCACCACACACAGAAGTCCGGTTAGAAACTCAGCGGCGTAGGTCTTTGTGAAAAAAGTGGCGGATAGGTGGGAAAGAAAACGTTCAAGCCCTATCCAAAATGAGTTTTCCCTGGAGCCGCTCAGCCTGGCAAGAGCCCGCTCTGTGAAGGCTTACCTGGTAAAGAACTTCAGCATCGATCCCAAGCGAATCGGGACCGAGGGTATGGGCAACAGCGCTCCACTCGTCAAAGAGAAAACAAAGGCAGCTGCGTTGGTGAATCAGCGGATTGATATTGAGACGTTGTGATGGTCATGATTCTCCGTTGTGCGGTTTGCAGCCAGCAGGTGCGCGCCAGTGAAACACAATGTTCTAGGTGCGGCAGAAATGCACATGTCGAGGTCTACACCAAACCGGGGGCAAACCTCGAGGTATTTGGGCAGGTCTTCCACCCAAGATCTCCTACGGCCTAGGCACGGTGGTGACCTGTTTTGGCATCTGGAGGGTTGTTGAAGAAGGTTGACGTCCCGCAGGTTTCCGGACAGATTGCAGCATGTGGCCTGTGGGGCCGGGGTATTGGATGGCGGATGCATACAGGAAGCAGGGAAGCGGTGCGGGAATATCATCCGGTCAAATGCATCCGTTCGATTGTTTCCTGGTTGCGAAAGATGTTGTATTTGTCTTCCTGCAGGGGATAATCCCATGAGCCGCTTCTGTGAATGATTTTTCCCCCAAAACCGGTTTTGAAACGGAACATTCCATGAAAAGGGTGCTCCGGATCGGCGGTGGGAGCAACCGCGCCCATATCATAAACGAGACACCCCTTGGCCATAGCGAGTCGAATGGCCTCCCACTGTATGGCGTAGGAACCCATCAGATTCCTTTTTTCGGTGGATGAGGCTCCGAACAGATATGTCGCGGTCCGTCCCGAAATGGTTATGATGGCGCCGGCAAGGAACTGCTTGCCCTTGGTGGCAAGAAGAAAGTGGCACTCGGGTGGATCGGGATTGGCGGCAAGAGCGGAGAACAGGGCGGAGAAGTGTTCATATCCGCAAGCGGGGAATTTATTGCGTCCGGCCGTCTGGCAATAGAGTTGATAGAATACCGGAAGCATCTCTCGGGAGGCGTAAAAAACCTTCACTCCCTTTTTCGCGGCAAGGCGTATATTGTACCTTGTTTTTGGCTTCATTCTGGAAAGGATCTCGTTTTCATCGGCACTGAGGTCCAGATGCACGGCGTCAGCAACCGTGAGATCAGTTACGGCCTTTCGAAGGTTCCATGAACTCGTTCCGAAATTCATGCGGATTTCCTGCAACCTTGCTTCGGGATGGATCGGCGATTCTATTCTTCTTTCATCATCGCCGTCTTGCGCTGTATATGGGGACTTCCATGGAAGATCGTACCGGATAAAAGCCACTGAGGGGTCTATATGGCCGGTCAATTTGTCGGATAAGGTTTCCAGGAACAAACCGTATTTTTCCGGCTCAGGCCCGTATTCCGGCCCTTGGGGCACGTATGCCACCGATACTCCCTTCTTTAAGGTTCTGGTGAGCACCAGTACGTCACCGTTGACAACTGAGGAGAAAAAATTAAAAGCCTTCGGCTTCCAACCGAGCCGTGACTTTACCTGGCTCCAAAAGAAGGTCTGAAAGACGTTATCCGTCGGGAAGAGAGATTTTGTTTCCTTTCGTTTCAAGTCAACTTTCATAATACGGCCTTCATTTTTTTACAGAACGTCTGAAATCCTTATTTGTGGATCCTTTCAAAGTGATCGCCTCTTCGCCCCCGGCTTAATACTCCAGAAAGCGCCCCTGGTTTCCGCCTCTTCAGCCGATAAGGGAAAGCATGGTTTCTCTAATGGTATTGAGCCTGGATGTATCGTGAATTTTCTGTCCGCGGTCGTCACGCACGTGAAAGACCCCGGTGATTCGCTCCCTGTCAGAATAGACCGATGCAAAACGGATGTCCAGGCCCAGTGCGGACATCTCCTTTGCAAGGCGGTAGAGAAACCCGTGCCGATGGCCCGCGGATATCTCTATGCACGTGAAAAAGTCTGTTGCATGGTTGTCGATCCGGACCTTTCGAATCCAGTCAACACGGGTCTTGCTCGATTCCAGCTCCCGCAGCCGTTTTCTCTCGAACCGCTCCTCCAGTTCAGTCCCGTCTTTGATTGCCAGTACGGCGTCCCGGTGGATCCTCTTCCACAATTCCTTTTCCCTGTAAGGGTCCAGGGGGTTTGTAACCCGATAGATGTCAAAGGCGAGCCCGTTTTTCAAAGTGGAGATGCCGGCTGAGAGGACCTGGAGGTTGTTCACAGTGAATACGCCCACCATACGGCTGAAGAGTCCGGGCATGTCATAGGTGCACAGAGTGACCTGGGTCACCGGCGCGGAATCCAGCTTGGCAAGAGACCACCTGATCCTCTCGTCTCCCATACGAAGCCCCAATCGGAAGTGCTGCTCCATGTCCTTTGGGGGCGTGTTGAGAAAGTAACGCGTGGAAGCCTGCTCCATGAGAGCGAGGATCTCCTTTTTGGTATGGTCACGAATCAGTGCCTTGTATAGCACGCGCTTTCGTTCCCGAAGCCTGGTGGTTGCGTCCGGAGACGCAAGTCGCCCGCGCTCCAGCACACGCCGAACCTTGGAATAGAGTTCCGTGAGCAGCATGATCTTCCACTCGCTGGAGGCGGTGGGGCCGGTGGCAAAGCTGTCGGCCACGGTCAAGAGGTATAGCTGGTTGAGGATGGAGACCTGCTGAACCGCCTGGGCCGTCTGAACAACCGTCTTCTCATCGTTGAGGTCTCGCCTCTGGCTCGTGTTGACAAGGCGCAGGTGATGTTCCACAAGAAGGGAGACTGTTTGAATGCCTTCCTCGGACACGCCCAGGCGTTCGAGTATGCGCGGCACGATTTGCGCCCCCTTGCGGGAATGGTCGCCGCGATAGCCCTTGCCGATGTCGTGCACCAAGCCTGAAAGGTAGAGCCAGTGAGGGTTTTCCAGGCTGTCAAATATCTCCTTGAAGCGGGGCCACCGGTCGTCGAAAACCCCGTTGGAGATGTCGTACAGGATCTGGATCGTGCTCAGGGAGTGCAGGTCCACGGTCTCCAAATGATAATACCCGAACTGGGCCAGGTGCCGGATCCGCTTGAACTCCGGGATGAACAGGCTGATTAACCCAATTTCCAGTGCCAGGCGGATGATCTTGGGGTTCCTGGGCTCCAGGATCAGGTCCAGGAAGAGCTTTCGGGCTTCCGGCATTTCAGCAAGCTGCTTGCCTTCATAAACAAGCTTCTTTTGTGTTTCCCATGTGAGGCCTGAGCCAAGGGAAAGCCCTAATCGGTTTGCCTCGTTGAAAGCCCTGAGCATGACCAGGGGGTCCTTTTCCAGAAGGCTCCATTTGTCGAGGACCAAGTGCCCTTTGTGGATCCTGAATTCACCTGTGACGCGGTCCTGGTTTGGATCGGGCTGCACGGGAAGGATGGTGTCCAGGGCCTTGATCAGGAATTGCTCTCGGCCGTAGCGAATCCTGTTTAGGTGGAGGTAGACGATCCTCATGAATCGTTCCGGGCCCGTGCTGTAGGGTCGGTCGTTGTATCCGAGGGCCCGGGCCACATCACGCTGGTGGGGAATGAGCAGGCGATCCTCGCGCCTCCCGCTCAAAAGGTGGAGGTGATTCCGGATTTTCAGGAGAAAGCTCCTGGAGTATATGAGCTGGCTTGGAGCGAAGTGGGAAAACCCCGGGAGCTGTTTGATTTGCCTGAACCCTTGCGTCCCTAGGAATAGGCTGCTCACCCAGGCCATAAAATGGAGATCCCTAAGACCTCCGAGTCCTTCCTTGATCTCGGGCTCCAGGAAAAAGTCAACGCCGCCGTATTTCTTCTCCCGCTTTTCCTGATAGATAAGAAACCGGTCGAGAAGACCCCTTTGGTCGCGCATCATTTCCTCCAGGACCCGGCGCCTGAAGGAGTGAAACAACTCCCTGGACCCGAAAATAAGCCGCAGGTCCATGAGGGAGGTGAGCACGGAGAATTCCTTCTGGAGAAGACGAAAACCGTCCTCGGGCGTGAAAAAGGCGTATCCAAGCTCAAGTCTTGCGTCCCAGACAGGATACAAGGCCCGGGCAATGGCCTTGTGGGTTTCCTCGGGAAGGTCGTGTTCGTGGATTACGGTCAGGTCGATGTCCGACCCGAAGCAGAGTTCCCGGCGGCCGAAGCTGCCTGTTGCGGCAATTGCAAAGGGAGGGTCTGAGGCCTTTCCGAGAGAGTCGTCTAAACCTGCATCCAGAAGGAGCTGCCTTATGAAACGATCAGCAAGCTCTGTATACCAACGGGTGGTCCGGACCCCGAAACCACGTTCAGACCCACGGCGCACCAGTGCGTCTTTGTCTTGCAGGAACCGGCGAATGCTCTCTGCAGGTTTGCTCATGTCATTGAATCACTGTGGGCAATGCATCCCCGGCTTCGTTGAATGACCGCTAGACCGCGTCGTCGTCTTCCTCTCCGGTCCGGATGCGAATGGCCTTATCAACAGGAGAGATGAAGATCTTGCCGTCCCCGAGCTCACCGGTCCGGGCTGTTTCCTTGACCACATCCACCAGGCGGGACACCAGGTCATCCTGCACGACTATCTCTATCTTGATCTTGGGAACAAAATCGACCACATACTCGGCCCCCCTGTAGATTTCCTTGTGCCCCTTCTGCCTCCCAAAGCCTTTTATCTCGGAGACGTTCATTCCTCCCACACCCAGTTGAAGAACAGCTTCCTGCACGTCGTCCAGCTTGAAGGGTTTGATGATGATCTCGATTTTTTTCATAGAGCCCTCTCTACGGCGTATTGGTTTGTCGTCCGGAGGCTTCCCGTCTCCTCGGAACCATGATTTTAAGGCATATCGAAAGGTTCCCAAAAGACGGACGCCTCTCGAATCGGTAACTGCCGAACACGTATGGTAGGCGTCATGCAGAGGGGATGTCAACGGCTTTTAAGCTTAAACCTCTGCCATCCCCGGCCACAGCAGGCTCCAGGGCCGTAAGTGACAGGGCAAGCCAATTTTGGTTCTTGAAAATACTAATAATATTGATAATGTATAACCGTGACAAAGATCCCTGACCTGATATTAATATTGAAACGAAACCTAAGGGATGTCCGATTTTCGGATTTGTGTAGAATATGCGCTGAATTTCGACTGGCGAAAAGCTGAACTCCAAAGACTGTAATGTTTTTCGGGGTGTAAAAAAGAGTAAAGCCAGAAACGGGTTAATGGTGGAAAAGAGCCGACTGGTCGTAGAGCCGATTCCCAAACTGATCCGCGATATCACCGTGCCCGCCAGTGTCGGTTTCCTTTTCAACACTCTGTACAACGCGGTGGATACCTTTTTCAGCGGCTTGATATCCACCCAGGCCTTGGCTTCCCTGTCCCTTTCCTTTCCTGTGTTTTTCATCATTATCGCCATGGGAACAGGCATTTCCACGGGTACTACGGCCCTCATGGCCAACGCGCTGGGCGCGGGCCGAATCAGGGAAGCCAGGCTCTATGCCATGCAGGGCATCACCTTCGGCAATCTTACCGGCATGGTGCTCACAGCGCTCGGCATATACGGCTCACCTTTTTTACTCGGTATGTTAGGCGCCGCTGACGATTATCTCGTGATGGCTGTAACCTACATAAATACCATATTCTCAGGCACCATTCTTTTCATGCTTCTTTACATGTTCAACTCAGTGTTGAATGCGATGGGAGAAACAAGGCCTTTCAGGAACTTTTTGATCGCAGGCTTTTTGCTGAATCTCGCGCTGGATCCTTGGTTCATTTATGGAGGCCTGGGGCTGCCCGCCATGGGCATCTTCGGCATCGCCCTGGCAACCGTGGTAATTCAGGCGATCGGCTGCGTCTACCTCGGGTACAAGGTTTATAGGACGGGGCTTATTGCAAATTACACGGTAAGGGATATCCTGCCGAACCCGGGTCCCTTCAAGGAGATCGCCAGGCAAGGTTTTCCTGCGAGCTTCAATATGCTCACCGTGGGAATGGGTATTTTTGTAATCACCTATTTTGTGAGCCGGTTCGGTAAGGAGGCGGTAGCCGCCTACGGCATTGCCATGCGTGTCGAGCAGATCGTTCTTGTGCCCACCATAGGCCTCAATATCGCCACCCTGACACTTGTGGCCCAGAATAACGGCGCGGGGCTCTATGACAGAGTGCAGAAAACCCTGCGGAAATGCCTTAAATACGGGGCCTTCATCATGGCCGGGGGGGCGGTGATTATCCTCGCGGCCGCGCGGGTTCTCATGGGACTGTTTACCGAGGACGAAACCGTTGTCAGCATCGGCGCCACCTATTTGCGAATCGACGCCCTGGTGCTTTACGCCTATGTGCTTCTCTTTGTCCATGTGGCGGCTCTCCAGGGCATGAAAAGGCCAATGTTCGCCGTTTGGATCGGCATGTACCGCCAGATTATCGCTCCTATCGCCCTCTTTTGGATCCTGACCCGCTTTTTTCCATTCGGTCTGCTGGGAATCTGGTGGGGCATTTTTGCCATCACCTGGAGTGCCGCAGCGATCACGTTTTTCTATGCAAGAGGGATGGTGGCCAGAAAAATTGCCCCGCAGGTGCAACCAGAGGGGATTCCGCCCAAAAGACCCGCATGAGAAGATGAAAGGCTCAAAGGCCTTTTACGGCCAAAAGAGTACATTTTTGTCAATAATGTATTTTTACTATACGGTATTGTCGTATAAGCCATCCGCGGCGTTTTGAACCTGCCGACCAAATTCTTTGAATATACTCATTAAATATGACTTTACTCCGTATGGCATGGGCCTTGCGTAGAAAGGGGGCAAAACTCGCAAGGAGGAAAATCTCATGAACGCGGCAGATACCGTTTTCATTCTGCTCTCAACAGCATTGGTCATGCTCATGACGCCGGGGCTGGCCCTGTTTTACGGGGGCATGGTGCAAAGGAAGAACGTTCTAGGGACCTTGATGCAAAGTTTCATGGTGCTGGGGGTGGTCACGCTGGCGTGGGTGCTTTGGGGGTACTCAATGGCATTCGGCCCGGATCGCGGCGGTCTGATCGGGGGCCTCGAGTGGTTCGCCCTTACGGGTGTGGGCATGAATCCAAGCCCTGACTATGGCAGCACGATTCCACACCTGGCCTTTATGGTCTTCCAGTGTATGTTCGCGGTTATCACGCCCGCACTCATCACCGGGGCCTTTGCTGAACGCATAAAGTTCAGCGCGTTCCTCCTGTTCATCCTTGCCTGGGCCACCTTTGTGTACAACCCCATTTGTCACTGGGTGTGGGGGGTGGGCGGGTGGATCGGGGAAATGGGCGCGCTGGACTTTGCCGGAGGAACGGTTATTCACATCAGCTCCGGTGCCTCCGCACTGGCCGCGGCCCTGTTCATCGGAAAACGGACCGGATACGGAAGCAAGGCCTTTATCCCTCACAACCTGCCCATGACCCTGACCGGGGTCGCAATCCTGTGGTTCGGTTGGTTCGGGTTCAATGCGGGAAGCGCACTGGCTGTCAACGGCCTTGCGGCCAGCGCCTTTGTGGCGACCCACGCTGCTGCGGCTGCGGGCGTTGTGTCGTGGATGGTCATGGAGTGGATTCACAGGGGGAAACCCACCACACTTGGTGTGGCGAGCGGTGCGGTTGCAGGTCTCGTGGCCGTCACACCGGCGTCCGGTTTTGTGGGCGTTGTTTCAGCGCTCGTCATCGGGGGACTTGCCGGGGCCATATGCTACGGGGGCGTCCTGTTGAAGTCGGCTTTTGCATATGACGATTCACTGGATGTGGTTGCAATCCACGGCCTCGGTGGGACCTGGGGGGCGCTTGCCACCGGCCTGTTCGCCAGTACGGCTATCAATCCTGATGGGGCGGACGGCCTGTTTTTCGGAAACCCGGTACTGCTCTGGACCCAGTTCGTGTCGGTGATCGCCACCATGGTGTTCGCCTTTGTCATGACCCTGCTGATCCTCAAGATAGTCAACGTCCTGGTGGGAATCCGCGTCTCGCAGGAAGACGAGGAAAGGGGCCTGGACCTGGTGCTTCACAACGAGACCGGCTACAGCCTTTAAGAGCGGTTTGAGCCGGGGACTTAAGAGGGGAGGAAGGATGAAGAAAATAGAGGCCGTTATCAAGCCGTTCAAACTGGATGACGTCAAGGAAGGTCTTGCAGGGCTCGGGGTCCAGGGCCTGACCGTGAGCGAGGTGAAAGGTTTCGGCCGCCAGAGGGGCCACAGGGAAGTTTACAGGGGCGCTGAGTATCAGGTGGACTTTGTTTCCAAGATCAAGATAGAGGTGGTGGTATCGTCCGCCCTGGTTCAGGAAGCGGTTTCAGTTATCAGGGAGAAGGCCTGGACCGGTGAGATCGGGGACGGTAAGATCTTCATCATCGCTGTGGAGGAGGCCCTGAGAATACGCACGGGAGAGACGGGTGAGGATGCGATCTGAAACACTCAAGGCTCATAAGGCCGGACCCCGGGTGTGTCGACATGAAATCCATTGTTGAAGAATTAAAGAGGTCAAGAGAGGAACTCGAGGCCTCTTTCCGCTCAGGCAGACTGCAGGACGGCCTGGAGGAGAGCTGTACGGAATTGGTGGACCGCTACTTCCGGCGAGGTATCGAGGAGAGCCGATCAGGCGAATTGCTTTTTCGAAAAGGCGTCCTGTTTTCACTTATCGCTGTGGGCGGGTACGGAAGGAGAGATCTCTCGCTCAGGTCGGACATCGATCTCCTTGTACTTTTTGCCTCGAAGATTCCCGTGGAGGCCAAGCCCCTTGTTAAAGAGATCCTTTTCCCTTTGTGGGATCTAGGAATCGAGCTGGGTTATGCCGTACGCTCTCTCAGGGAGTGCGTCAGGCTTGCAAAAGCGGATTTCGAAGTGCTTACGTCCCTGCTGGATGCCAGGTTCATAGGAGGCAGCTCTCCTCTGTTCCTCACGCTTGTGGAGCATATCGACAAGAAGGTTATATCGAAAAAACAGGGCCGCTTTGCAGGATGGCTGAAGGATACGCATGTGGTTCGCAAGGAAACATTCGGCGATGCAAGCCATATGCTGGAACCGGACCTGAAACAGGGAATCGGGGGGCTCCGCGACCTCCATCACATGACGTGGCTGGCCAGGGCCGAGCTCGGCCTGAGAACGCCCAGGGACCTCGAGACCAGCGGGCGGTTGTCACACCGTGAGTACGATGATCTCGAAAAGGCCGTTTCACTCATTCGTTGCGTGCGGAGTCATCTGCACGACCTTTCCGGTCGAAAGAACGACCGCTTGACATTCGAATTCCAGCCGGAGATCGCTCGCAGGCTCGGGTATCGTCAGCAGGGCCATACTCTCCCGGTAGAGCGTTTCATGGGCGACCTTCACGGGGCCATGGCCTCTGTGAAGGCCCTATGCCGCAGGACAACGGAATTATACACCCGGCAAGTCCCAAGTGACAGTCCGGACGATGATCAGTCGGGCCTGCGGCCCGGGCTCGCGCTGAACGGAGACGGGATTCGGTTTCAGTCCGCTGCCGCTGTTCCGGAAGATCCATTGCTGCTGATGCATGCCTTTGAAGCGAGCTCCCGGACCGGGATTCCCCTTTCCCTCGAGACCATGAGGCTCATTCGGGAATTCCTGCCGTTTGTGGACTACGGCTTTCGCGAATCCGGCGACGCGGCCTCGGCGTTCCTGAATATCCTCAGGGCGGATGGAGCCGCGGACATCCTGGACCAGATGTTCGAGTCCCGTTTCCTGGATGCCTATATCCCCGAGTTTGAAGATATTCGTGACCGGGTCCAGTTTGATACGTACCATCTGTTCCCTGTGGGACATCACAGCCTGGAGACTGTTCGTGTCCTCAAGAACGTGACACGCCAGAAAGAAATCCTTCTTTCCAGCTTGTTCCTGGACCTGGTTGATCCTGATGTGTTGCTGCTAGCAGCGTTCTTCCACGACATCGGCAAATCAAAGCCGGATCACGCCGGGCACGGGGCCTTAATTGCGACTCGAATCCTTGAACGGCTGGGCCTCGAGAGCCCCCGTGTCAAAGAGTCCGCATTCCTGGTGGGAAATCACTTATTGCTTGTGGAGACCGCCACGCGGAGAGATCTCGGGGATGAGAAGGCTATCGTAGGTTGTGCCAGTTCCGTCGGGACAATCGAGCGCCTTAAGATGCTCTATCTGCTTACCTGGGCGGATGCGTGCGCCACCGGGCCGCGTGCCTGGACCGGCTGGACGGCCGCCCTAGTGCAGGAGCTGTTTTTCAAGGTGCTTCACGTCCTGGAGCGCGGAGAACTTGCTTCCCCGGATGCGACAAAGAGGACGGAGTGGGTACAGATGGAAGTTGTTCGCTCGGCCGCCGGTAGAATCGGATCGGATCAGCTTCACCAAGCCTTCCACCTCATGCCCCCCCGGTACCTCCTGAACACCGCGCCGTCGGAGATCGTGCGCCATATTGAGCTGTTCTGGCAACTTGAGAACCTGAGCACCTGTGGAAAAGAGTCGGATTTCGTAATGTCCCGCCGGCTTGATGAGGTTTGGGGATGCTGGGATGTATCTTTCCTGGCTCCGGATAGGCCCGGGCTGTTTTCCGATGCGGCGGGCGTTTTTGCCCTTAACAATATCAACATCCTGTCTTCGGAGATCTACACATGGCGGGACCACACGGCAGTGGATGTCTTTCGGGTCATCCTTCCCGCAAAGGGCAGGCCACCTGAAGAGACCTGGGCAAGGGTGGATGAGGATTTTGCGGACGTCTTTGCAGGGCGGATCTGCCTTAACAATAGACTCGAGCGGAAAGCCGCCCCTTCCATCCTGACCAGACGGGGAGCGCCCGCACGCCCGTCAAGGGTGAGGATAGACAACAGCGCCTCCGATTTTTTCACACTGGTTGAGGTGTTTGCCGACGACCGGGTGGGCTTGCTGTACGATGTTACCCGGACACTGACCGGGTTGGGGCTGGACATTCGAATAGCCAGGGTTTCAACCAAGGCGGATCAGGCTGCCGATACGTTCTATGTATGCACCCTGGACGGATTCAAGGTGGAGGACCCCGGGGAAATGAAAAGGACCCATGAGACCCTGTTTTCACTGTTAAGTCGACACGAATAACGCATATTGCCCGCCGAGAACCTTCGCTGTCACCAACACAAATCACGAATTTCAATTAAATGAGTGACCGGCCCCAGGTCATGTTAGTTTGGCATTAATATTGCATAAGGGGTGAGGAGGGCATTCTCAACCCCCAGGGGTCCGCGCCGTATATTAGATACTTGTGCTCCACATCAAGGAGGCGGCAGGTTCATGACAATGAAACGGTCAGTATGTGTCGCAGCGGTTTTGACCGCCGGACTGCTTTTTCCGTCAGGCTCCCCGGCCGGGGAAGAAATTAAAATTGCAAGTATATTTGCTGTTACCGGGCCTGCGGCAAAGGCAAATTTCCACTCCCTGGCAGGGGTGCGGCTGGCGGTTCAGGAGCTGAACCGGAGAGGCGGAGTCCTGGGGAGGCGGATCAGAATAGTGGAGATCGACAACCGGAGTACCCCGATCGGGTCCAAGGTGGCGGCTGATGAGGCTGCACGGCTTGGTGTTACGGCCATTGTGGGGCCTGCGTGGAGCTCTCACTCCATGGCCGCGGCCCGGGTGGCGCAGGAACAGGGCATCCCCATGATTACAGATATCTCCACACATCCGGACGTTACCAGGTCGCGAGATTATGTTTTCAGGGCCTGTTTCACTGATGATTTTCAGGGCAGGGTCATGGCGCGTTTTGCAGTGGAAGCTCTTGAAGCGCGGGCGGCTGTAATATTCAGAGACCTGGCAAGCCATTACAGCATAGGGCTTGCGAAGGAGTTCAGGGAGGCCTTTGACGGCCTTGGAGGCGAGGTCCTTTTAGAGGTCGACTACAAGCACACCCAGGACTGCTTCAAGGATGCTGTGAGCCTTGCCCTGGGTTTTCGTCCCGATGTCATCTTTGTTCCGGGCTACAGCGAGAGTGGAGCAATTATTCGAGATGCCCTCGACTGTGGAATGGTCGGGACTTTTATCGGGGGGGACGGATGGGGGCCTGATGTCTTTCTCGAGCGGGGAGGGTGCCTCCTTGAAAGGGGGTATTACTGCAATCATTGGAGCGAGAGTGTGGAAACAGAAGCTTCCCGCAGGTTCGTGAAATTGGCCCGTGAGGTCATGGGGGCGCGACCCGGGTCCTTGACTTCGTCCACGGCCCTTGCCTTTGATTCAGTTATGCTGATTGCCGATGCCCTGGAGCGCTCAGGTTCGGTGGACAGGGCAAGCCTGAGAAAGGCCCTGGCTGAGACCCGGGACTTCCAGGGCGCGACCGGTTCCATCAGCTTTAACGAGCATGGCGATCCTCTTAAGGATGCCGTCATCATGGAGGTTTCGGGCGGGTCCAGAAGATATTTCAAGAAGGTATCGCCTGATGTCAGATAATTGGTGTCGGTTTATAAATCAAATTTTGGGACTGACAGGTTTCCAGTTCAGCTTATAAAAACATAATAAGGATAAATAAACAGCTTAAACAGGAAAATTTAACATGTATAAACTTTTTCGGTGGGTTGGAATTTTGGTCCTTTTCGGAGTTGTCTTTTGCGCTTCCGTGAGCTGGAGGCCGCTCCGGGCACAGCCGCTCGATCCTGTGCGGATCGCTGTTGTACTCGCCCTTACGGGCATTGCGGCCGAGGACAATCTCCCCGCCGTACAGGCGGCCGAGCTGGCGGCTGAGGAAGCAAACATCACAGGGGGAGTTCTGGGCCGCCCGGTGGAACTCGAGTTCATCGACAACCGCAGCACCCCTATCGGCTCCAAACATGCAGCGGAACTGGCGGTCCAGTCGGGAGCCGTGGGTGTGATAGGTCCACTTTGGAGTTCTCATGCAATGCCTGCTGCTGCTGTTATGCAAAAGGCCCGCATTCCCATGATCACCCCCACTGCAACCAAGCCGGAAATCACCATGACCGGAGACTGCATTTTTCGCATTTGCATGAGTGATGATTTTCAGGGACTCGTGATGGCCCGTTTTGCCTCAGAAAGGCTTGGCGCTAAAACGGCCGTGGTTCTAAAGAACATAAATGAGGGATACTCCGTTACCCTGGCCGATATGTTCACCAGGTCCTTCGAGGAGATCGGGGGCGAGGTCTTATGGCAGGGCGTCTATAGAGGCACGGCCGTCAATTTTAAGGATGTTCTCGATCAGGTCAGGGGTTTCAGGACGGATGTCCTTTTCATCCCGGGTTATGCAAGGGACAGCGGTCTGTTGGTGCGTCAGGCTGTGAAAATGGACATTCGGCCCACATTTCTGGGTGGAGACGGTTGGGGGGAGAATATGCGGTATTACGGGGGGGACGCCTTGGTGGGGGCTTACTACACCACCCATTACCACCCGGAAGTACCCTTTGCTCAAAACAGGGCGCTGCAGAAGCTGTATCAACAGAGATTCGATCTGGAGAAGGTTACCGACATGAGAATACCGCTTACGTATGATGCGGTCGCTGTCCTTGTGGATGCCGTGAGAAGAGCGGGGGCACCGGACCGGGAATCCATTCGGGAAGCCCTTGCCGCGACAAAAAAGTTTCAGGGCGCTACAGGCACCATTACCTTTGATCAAAACGGAGATCCAAAGGCCAAGGAGGCAATCATACTCAAGTTCGAGAAGGAAAAGAGCGTTTTCATCCATTCCATGGTCCAGTGAAATCAAGAGTGTCGCGATTCGTATTCGCGCCCGCGAGGAAATAAAGGCCCTGTGGGGCTCTACCGCTCCGCAGCCCGGGTGTGTTCTTCACCGATTTCAGCCGGAAATTGTCTTTCAGAGATACTATCTTTCGATATGACTAACAGAAGCCTACGATTCAAGATTAATGCGGCCATCCTTATAACATGCGCCGTTATCGCCGTTTTTTTAGGGACCCTGATCTATCCGTTTGAGATGAAACGGCAAAAAGCACGCTATGAAGAAATCCAAGTCCTTTTGTACACACTGTTCCTGCAGAAGCGAAACGATCTTGCCAATGAGATCTTTGCCGGCCAATACCTGGCTCTGGCCAAGACGCTGGCGGACATGCGGCAGGTAAAGGGAATCGCCGTTGTCACGGTTTACGATCTGAAAGGAGATCCCATACTTTCCACGCAGGAATTCATCTCAGGCAGCCTTTTCCCAAGACTGGGGGTGGGGATTGATGAGTCACCCGTGTTCATGAAGACGAACACGGATGGGCGCTCCTATGCCGAATATGCCGCACTAATTCAGGCGATCGGCGAGAAAATCGGCTATATCAGCATTAAATACGATTTGGCCGATCTGGAACGGGAGTCCTTGATGACTGCGGGCTTCTTTGCCGGCCTCTTTGTCTGCATGCTTGCAACCATGCTGCTTTTCCTCAATCTCCTGCTTTCCCGATCCGTTATTCGACCTGCATCCCTTCTTCGCGACGCCATTCACAAGGTGAATGAGGGGCGATTGGGCGAGCAAGTGGACCTTCCCATGGGTGATGAGATCGGGCAGATGGCGGCGGACTTCAATGACATGTCCATGCGGCTCAAAGAGCAGCATGTGGCCCTTACAAATGCCGTCGAAGCTGCAGATGCCTATGCGGCAAGGCTGGAGGAGTCGAACCATGACCTGGAGAGCTTAAACACGAGGCTGGAGGAGATGGTGGGCGCCCGAACCGCCGCTCTTCGAGCAAGCAATGAACAGCTCAGGCAGGAGATGAACGAGCGCAAATACGCGGAGAAACAAAAGCGGGATCTGGAGGAAAAGCTGGCCCGTTCTCAAAAAATGGAGGCCCTTGGGCTCCTGGCGGGCGGCGTGGCGCATGACCTGAACAACGTCCTTTCAGGGATCGTGAGTTATCCGGATCTCTTGCTCCTGGATCTTCCTAAGGAGAGCCCTTTTCGCAAGCCCATACTCACGATCCAGGACTCGGGCCAGAAGGCGGCGGCCATTGTAGAGGACCTGCTGACCCTGGCCAGAAGAGGGGTCACCAACACCCAGGCCCTGAACCTCAACGAGGTGGTGGAAGACTACCTGGCCTCTCCGGAGCACGGTAAACTCAAACAGTATCACCCGAATGTAATGATTAAGACGGAGCTGAGTGCAGACTTGCTGAATATCAAGGGATCCCCCATTCACCTTCGAAAAACACTGATGAATCTTGTCTCCAATGCTGTAGAGGCGCAACCCCGGGGGGGCAGCGTCATAATCCACACCTCAAACCGGTATGTCGATCGTCCGATCAGCGGCTATGACGATGTCAGCGAGGGAGAGTATGTTGTGCTGGGCGTAATGGACGACGGTCCGGGAATCGCCGACGATGATCTCAAGCGGGTGTTTGAGCCGTTTTATACCAAAAAGGTCATGGGTCGAAGCGGAACCGGCCTGGGCATGGCCGTGGTATGGGGGACGGTTCAGGATCACAATGGGTACATCGATATTAAGACAGGGGAGGAAAAGGGAACCTCCTTTGTACTCTATTTTCCTATCACCAGGGAGCCTGTGATTCATCACGGCGAGCCCGTGCCGGTTGAAAACTACAAGGGCAACGGAGAGAGCGTGCTCGTTGTGGATGATGTCATGGAACAGCGGGAAATCGCGACAAGCATGCTTCGAAAGCTCAATTATCAGGCGGCGGCCGTTCCCAGCGGGGAGGAGGCGATAGCCCTTTTAAAGGAGCGGGACGCCGATATCCTTGTCCTGGACATGATCATGGATCCGGGAATGGACGGGCTTGAAACCTTTCGAGAGATTTGCGGTTTTCGACCAGGGCAGAAGGCTGTGATAGCAAGCGGGTTTGCAGAGAATGAAAGAGTAAGGGAAGCCAGGAGGCTGGGAGCCGGCGAATACGTCAAGAAACCCTACACGGTGGAGGCCCTTGGGATGGCAGTAAAGAGGGTCCTGTCGAGACACCCCTCTTGACAGGGAGGCGCCGGTGATTAATTTGTACTAAAAGGAAACAAAAAATTTATTAACCTGCCCGTAAATCGGGGCCATGAGCCGGGTTAATGCAGTGCTTGAAAGCATGCATCCCGGCTCTTTTTTTGGAGGTCAAGTTATGACTACAGCACGTGCGTATACCCTGAAGGGCTTGAATCCGGACAGCCCTGTCAACGCTCCCGACGCTTTTTCAAGGTTGGATGAATCGGATGACGCCCTGTTCTACGGGACGGACCGATTTGTGAGTCACCTGGACCGGAGGGCGCTTGCCACTGTGGAGCACGTAATCGGGTCCTTGATAACCGTGAAGAATCCGGTGGTCCTTGACTTGATGGCCGGTTGGGATTCCCATGTTCCATCCTCGATCAGTCCCCGGAGATTAGTGGGCCTGGGCCTGAACCGGAACGAACTGGAAACAAACCCCGCCGTGAACGAGGTGGTGATCCACGACCTGAACAAAGACCCGGTTCTCCCTTTTCCGGACAAGACCTTTGATGCGGTGATCAACACCGTTTCCGTTGACTATATGACCAGGGCTGTGGAGGTTTTTCGAGAGGTCTGCAGGATCCTGAAGCCCGGGGGCGTTTTCCTGGTCGTGTTTTCCAACCGTATGTTTCCCGCAAAGGCGGTCAAGGTGTGGAGAGATGCCGATGAAGGGGAGAGGCTGATACTTGTTCATGAGTTCTTTCAGGCTGCGGAAGGGTTCGAACGGCCCCTGGAGTTTGTCTCCAGGGGGAGGCCGAGGCCGAAGGACGACAAGTATATCGGCACCACCACGGAAAGCGACCCGGTGTTTGCCGTGTACGCCAGGCGGGAAGGCGGCGATCCCGGCAGCCCCCTTGCCCAGGTGAGGCCCCTTCCGTACGGAGAAAGGCCGTCAAGGGAAGAAATAGAGAGGAGAAAAGCGCAAATCAAAGCCACCATGAATTGCCCTTACTGCAATGAACCCCTTCGGAAATGGATGGTCCCGGACAATCCGTTCTGTCAGACGTGGGACAATGACTATATGTACATTTGCTTCAACGATTCATGCCCTTACTATGTGCGTGGATGGGATCACATGGATAAGGAAGGCAATCGTGGCATGTCCTACCGTCTGATGTACAATCCCGTTAAGGACCGATGTCTGCCTGTACCCGTGCCTTCTCCCAAGGCGCTGAAGGATGGGATTGTGGTGTAGCAGGTCACACCTCAACACCTGATTATAAACCCTTTATGAAGCATCGGGCTTTCCGTAGAGGATCTGACCGAGCGCACGGTGTGTGAAGTAAGGGTCGTCGTTTCTCAGGTAGGGGAGCAGGATTTTTTTCCGGCGAAGGAGGTCCCTGGAAAGGACGGCTGAGATCTTGTCCTCTTTGTACAAGGCCGCCCGAACCATGGGCTGGCCGAAGGGATTGATGATCTCGCTTCCTCCCCAGAACCTGTAAGGGCGGCCCGCGTCGCAGGGAGGCTCCGGCTGGTCTTGGCCTTCGGTTTCAAGCCTTTCTGAAGATTGTCTTCGGTTTTCGTGGCGCTCTTCTCCCACTCGATTTGCACAGACATTGTAGATTCCGAAGATGCGTGAATAGAACTTGTTGATGATTCCCCAACTCTCGATGTTGGAAA
>CAZEIA010000046.1:0-19012 GCA_964512335.1 uncultured Desulfobacterales bacterium | reverse complement strand
TAAGATGGAGTCCACCATGTGGTTGAAGAGTTCCATGTACTGGCCGTATTCATCGCAGCGGAGGCTGTAAAACTCGCTGTACTCTTTGGTGTTGCCTCCAGTGCAGAAGGCATAGGGGCCCACCGAAGTGAATATGACGGCCACAACACTGCGATCGTTGGAAGAGTTCTCGAAACCGGCGATTACACCTTTTACCATCTCGGTGGTGTAGGAGTTGTACTGCCTGGGGTTGTTCATGGTGATCCACGCAACATAGAGCCCGTCCACCACTTTGCCTTCAGGGTCCGTCAGGGGGCGTTTTTCATAGATCACGGAAGGTGCTTCAGTCCCCCAGTGTACATCCGTGTGAAGGGCGTGATCTTTTTTTTCATTGTCTCTAGGCATCCAGTCTAGGGTCATAATGGCCTCCTCCTCGTTTTTTACAAAATTTGAGTTTTTTCATCATCATCTTGTCCTTGGAGAGATAAAATGTCTTTACCGCTCCAACGGCGTTGCGTCATTTTGCTGCTGTGTTAGATTACATCACCGCCGGCCGTCAAGACATCCGTCGTTTTATTCGCGGCCTCCGTCGCCCCCATGCGGCGGGAGAACCGTAACGGCGCGGCTGTTGAGAAACAATCCTAAAAATCCGGGACCAGTACCATCCGCCGCTCCGGAGACCCCTTCGAGTGGATTTCGTCGAAGGTCTCTGCAATGGTGCTCATGGGACGGGTCTGGACGTAAGGCTCCAGGGCCACCTTCCCGGAAAGGACCATGCCGAGCACCTGAGGATAGTACTCGGGCAGGCAGCCCCAGGTCCCGATGACCTCCGCGTCGAAGGCCATGAGCCGGCTCATGGAGTACTCAACCTTGTGCATGCCGAACCCCACGAGGATCAGCTTCGAGATGAACCCCACCAGGGACAGGGCGATTTCCTGGCCGGGCTTGGTTCCTGTGACCTCGAAAATCTTCCATCCGTAAGCGGGCAGTCCCGCCTTCTTGCGGATGTCCTTCAGCTCATTGGAGACGTCCTTTGTGCTCTTACCCTTGGAGTTGATGACGTGATCCGCGCCGTAGGACAACATTTTCTGGAGCCTGGCATCGTCGATGTCGATCGCCACTACGGTCCCGGCGCCAAGGGCCTTGGCCTCCTGAACCATATATTGCCCTACACCTCCGATGCCGATGACAACTACGTTATCCCCGAGTTCCAGACCGGCCCGCCTGGCCGCCTGGAATGGGGTGGTTGCCGCATCCGCCACTACGGAGAGGTGTTCCAGGGGAATATCGCCCCGGTTGCGGATCTCGCACAGGTCAATGCTGGGCACGGGAATGTGGCTGGAAAAACCGCCGTAAATGCCCAGGCTGTTCCCCGGCATCTTCTGGTCCAGGCAGCGGTTTCCGCGCCGAGTCTTGCAGAGGTAACATCGCCGGCATGGCATGACCGCAGGGATGAGCACTTCCTTGCCTACCCAGGCCTCGTCGCCCGCAACGACGACCCCCGAGATCTCATGTCCAAGGGTGAGGGGGGGCTTGTTCACTGTAGGGACTCCGTCGTAGAAGTACCCCAGGTCCGTGTGGCACACGCCGCAACCGGCCACTTCCACTAGGACCTCTCCGGGACCCAGTTCAGGTACCGGTATTTCGGTCTTTTCGATCCTGCCGGGAGACACCTCCCCGGTTTCGCGGTTTTTTATCGTGGGCTGAACCATCTGCCATGTCATGATTTTATCCGGAATTGCTCCCATGGTTTCCCTCCTTCTCTATGATAAACAGGAAGGGGTAGAGGCCCGTCAGCCGGGGGCACACGAGGCGGATCATTACCGCATCATTTTGCGCCTGACTGTCGGGGTTCCCCTGGAGATGCGCCAGGTTAAGCCCGGGCGTTCATCTCTTCTGCTTGTGAAACTATATCATCCCGTATCCGCCGTCGACACAAAGCAACTGCCCTGTAATGTATCCGCCTTCATCTGAAGCGAGAAAGACAAACGGCGGAGAAATGTCTTCAGGTTCCGCAAACCGTTTGAGCAGGATGCGGTTCATGTAAATCTCTTTGAGTTTTTCATCCGTGCGGATTTTCTCGGTCATATCCGTGGCAACTATTCCGAGGGAAATCACGTTGACGCACACATCGTATCGGGCCAGTTCCCGGGCCATGGATTTGGTCATGCTGATAACGCCTCCCTTGGCGGCGCTGTAATTGATCTGACCGACCGTGCCCACGATACCGGCCACTGATGTGACGTTTATGATCCTGCCGGACTTCTGTTCCTTCATGTGGAGGCCCGCAGCCTGAGCACAGAGAAACGCCCCCTTCAGGTGGATGTCCACCACCTGGTCCCACTGCTCCTCGGTCATCTTCAGCATCATGGCCGGGCGCGTGAACCCGGCGTTGTTGACCAGGATGTCCAGCCTGCCGAAATTGTCCACGGCGGACTGGATCAGTGCCTCAGCGTCGGCCTTTACAGCCACGTCGGCCTTTACGGCGACGGCGTCGCTCCCCATTCCCTTTATGGCGTCCACAGCCTCCATGGCCGCTTTTTCGCTGGATGTGTAATTGACCACGACCTTGGCCCCTTCCCGGCCATACGCAAGGGCTATGGAGTGCCCTACGCCGCGGCTGCTTCCGGTGACCACGGCCACTTTGTCCTTCAGTCTCATAGACGTTCTTCCTTTCTGTACGGGTTATGCATGCGAAAGGGAATAAAAACCGCCAAACGGCTCGGGGAATCGAGTGAGTCCTTTCATTCTCGAATCCCCGGAGTTCCAGTCAAGGCGGGGGGTCATTTTCGCCATATTGCGGTTTTACGCCTGAACACGCGGACCTGCCGGTGTTTGGGGCGGCGCCTCTGCCGCGGCAACGGATGACCCAGCGGATTGACAGTAATTACAATATAGTCACAATATAACTATTAAGTAAATGTAGAGGACAGCGTTGACGCCTGTCAAGGAAAATATTGATACACCGTGGACGCCGGTTACGGGTTGAGTTGCGGGATGAAATCCGGTTGAATGATCCGGACGTTTTGATAAGATGGTTTAATCCTAAAAATTGTTTTCCATCAATGGCGTATTGTTACATCTGAATAAGCCGTCGGCCCTTGTGCGAGTTTAGTGGTGAGGGATTGTTAACCAGTTTGGATTTGCCCTTATCGCTATCGGGATCGAAATCGGATTCCGCCATGGCGTTTCGATAGCGATCCCGATTTCGATTTGGATTTCCTTGCCCGACTACAGGACCGCATTGATTTTTACGAGAGAAAAGGTGTAGATATCATGAAGGTTAAAGTAGTATTTATGCTCTGTCCCCTGATCGTTTATCTTGCCTTTTCAGGATGTGCATGGCGTCCCGGCGTCAAGCCGGCAAGGCCCCCGGTAAAGCGGATAGTGCTGTCCGAGAAGCCGGATGAAAAGCCCCCCCTATCCTATGAGGTCTACGGAGTACGCTACTATCCGCTGCCGAAAGCCGATGGATATGTGGAGACGGGCAATGCCTCCTGGTACGGGCACCCCTTTCATGGAAGAACCACCTCCAACGGCGAGACCTATGACATGCACGCCCTCACCGCGGCTCACAAGACGTTGCCTTTTGAAACCCATGTCAGCGTAGAGAACCCGGCCAACGGCAAGTCCACTGTTGTCCGGATCAACGATCGCGGTCCGTTTGTAAAGGGCCGGATCATCGATTTGTCCTATGCCGCAGCGTCGAAAATCGGCCTTGTTGAGCCGGGCGTGGCCAAGGTTCGTGTCACCGCACTGGCTCCTCAGGTCGCAACCCAAGCCCGGTCCGGGGGCACGGACAGCCCGGTGGTCGAAGCCAGGGATCTCCGCTCCGGAGAATTCACCGTGCAGGTGGGGGCCTTTCTGGAACGTAGAAACGCCCTAAACCTGGCGCAAAGACTGGGGGTGATTTTCAAGTACGTTCAGATAACGGTCTACATTGACGAACAGGAACGGATGCTTCATCGGGTGCGCGTGTCCAAGTCAAACTCACTTGATGAGGCCGGAAAAATGGAAAAAAAGCTGGAAGAAATGGGGTTTGTGGGTACGTTCGTGGTGAGGCTCTAGCTTCTTTCCTCACTCCCCGTTGACTTTCCGGCGGAGTACGCCGGACGTCTTGAAGACCACGACGCGTCTGGCCCGTAAGCGAAGGTCTTCCGTAGTCTGGGGGTTTCTTCCCCGCCTGGCCGCCTTGTCCTTGACCACGAACTTGCCGAAACCGCTGACAAGGATGTCTTCTCCGCTTTCCAGGGTACGCTTGACAATCTCAAAAAGAGTTTCCACCGCGGCGCGGGACTGGGTCTTGCTCAACCCTACGTTGTTGTAGATATCCGTGATCAACTTTTCTTTGGTGAGCGACATCGGTGAACTCCTCCTCTGAAATCCGGGTAATTGCCCGTGACTCTTTCGTTTTCTTGGATTTTCGAATATGTATAATGGGGGCCGCCGTGTCAAGTGTTTTTTAATTGTCCGTATTTCTCCTTGAGTTTATGGCTTACATTGGGAGGGACGAGCCCGCTGATATCCCCGCCGAGGCTTGCGGCTTCCTTGATAATGGTCGAGCTGATGTAAAACCATTTGTAGTCGGTCATAAGGAAGATTGATTGAACGTTCCGGTTGAGTTTGCGGTTCATGAGGGCCAACTGGAATTCGTATTCAAAGTCTGACAGGGCTCGAAGGCCGCGAAGGATGACCCCGGCCTTTTTTTTCACCGCGTAGTCCACAAGCATCCCGTCGAAGCTGTCCACTTCCACGTTGGGCAGGCCGTGCAGGGCCTCCTGGATCATTTGGATGCGTTCTTCGCGGGAGAAAAGGGAGACCTTGTTGGGATTTATCAGTATTGACACCACCAGCTTATCGAATATCTTCAAGGCCCTTTTTACGATGCTCAGATGGCCGTTGGTAATGGGGTCGAACGTGCCGGGATAGACGGCGATTCGCAGGCTCATGTAGTCCTCTCTGATTGTGGGTGGTTGTTGATATTCGACCCTTGGACGCGGTACCGGGTGAGCAGGTGGATTCTGGTATCACCGTATACCCGGCTGCCCAGGGGCTTCATTCGGCCTTGCGGAACCTGGGGCGTTTCCCCCGAAGCGGTTTCCACGATTACAAGGGCATCGGGCCCGAGGAGATCACTCGAGCCCAGCGATTCCAGGACCGGCGAGGCCAGGCTGCGTCCATAGGGTGGATCCAAAAAAACCAGATCGAACCGCCTCTCCGTTATCAGGGCATTTCCCGGGAGGCCCCTCCTCAAGTCCCAACGAATTACCCGTGCGGCCTGCTCAAGTCCGCACAGCAAAAGGTTCCGATGTATCAGTTCCAGTGCCCGGCCCGAGTTGTCCACGAACAAGGCCCTTGCGCAACCCCGGCTCAGCGACTCGATTCCAAGGGCCCCGGTTCCTGCGAACAGGTCCATGACGTTCAGCCCTTCGAGGTCCTGTCCGACCATACTGAACACGGCTTCCCTGACCCGGTCCGATGTAGGCCGGATATCCCGCCTTTTAGGGGCCGCCAGTTTCCGTCCCCTCATTCGGCCGCCGGTAATGCGCAAGGCCCGTCTCCAGGTGAAGCAGGCGCCGGAGCGCGTTCAGCTCAAGTATCCTATCACGCTTTTCCCCGCCTTGACTCTCCGGCTTGGACCAACCGTGATCCTTGAGCCCTCCGGGAGATATACGTCGAGCCGCGAACCGAATCTGATAAGGCCGAATCGTTGGCCGGCCGCCAGCAGGTCATCGATGCCTACCCAGCATGCGATACGCCGGGCGATGAGGCCGGCGACCTGAACGACCACCAGGGTGCGGCCGTCCGGGGTCTTGATGGTGATTCGATTACGTTCGTTCTGTTCCGAGGCCTTGTCCAGGTTGGCTGAAATAAAGGCGCCCGGGGTGTATTTGACGTCCGTGATCACGCCGCTTACAACGGCCCGGTTCACGTGCACATTGAACAGCGACATGAAGATGCTCACCTCGATGCAAGGCCCTTCATAAGGGTTGTCAGTGCCCGTGAGGGCGCCGGCCTTGATCACACGCCCGTCGGCGGGAGACAGTACGGCGTTGCCTGTCTCGTCGGGGACCCTGTCGGGATCCCTGAAAAAGTAAACGACGAAGGCTGTGAGGAGGGCAAAGAAAATCAGTGCGACAGTCCAGCCGAAGCAGGCCGAGAGGGCCGTGAGGACCGCCCCGGCCAGGATGAAGGGAAGCCCTTCCCTGGCCACGGGAAGGCGGTTCTCTATCCTTGTTTTCACGATTTCGGGCGATACCATAAAAGACGCTCTTCCCGGGGATCGGCGCCGCAGGAAATTACGTGTGGAAATAACACGCACGGCGCCCTGCATGCTGAAAAGGCCAGGGCCATTATAAAGGCGGTGGTTTGTTTGTCAACACCTCTACTCCCCAAGCCCCTCCATTTTATCTCCGACTCTCTGAACCGGGGCGTATCGAATGTCCGGAGGGCGGAAGTAGACAGGGACCAGATCGCGGAGGTCGTCGGTTTCTCCGTGTAAGTAACGCTCGAGTCCGACGGCGCCTACTGCCGAGGCCGCGGGGTGCCATAGGGCGGGCGGTGCGCATACGGCCTTGTCACCGATGAGTCCTTGAATCAGAGGGCCCTGCCTCGGGTAGTTATTCCCGATGAAAACAGTCGATTCTTCAATGAGTTTCGGGAGGTCCGACTCCCGAATACAGCCTTCCTCCCGCTGGCAGGTCATAGGCCCGTGAAGGGGTCGATTATAGACTCCATAGAACAGTTCCCCTTTGCGGGAGTCGAGCACCGCACAGACGGGCCGATCGCAAAAGGGGATGCGGTAGGCAAGGGCCGCGATGCTGGAAACCCCTAACAGTGGAATTTCCAAGCCCCTGGCCATCCCCTTTGCAGCGGACAGCCCGACGCGCAGACCCGTGAAACTACCCGGCCCCTTGGCCACGATTACCGCTTCGATCTCCTCTATGGGCGTTCCACAGAAATCGACCAGATAGTCCACCGCCGGCATCAGGCCCCTGAAATTTGCGCGTCCCACGCCGGAAACCACCTCGGCAAGGACGGTTCCCTGAATTGTCATGAGGGCGACGCCGAACTGAGGCGTGGACGTGCTGAGGGCCAGTATCATGCTCGGCTCACTGGAACAGGGGGTGGAAGAGACGGGCTATGTCATTGTAGAATACCACCACCATCAGCGCAATTAAAAGGAACAGCCCTATTTTTTGGGCGATTTCCCGCTTTCTGGGGCCAAGGGGCTTGCCGATAATTAATTCCACAAGGAGAAAGACAATAACGCCGCCGTCCAGGATAGGCACGGGCAGAAGGTTCAGGATGCCCAGGTTGATGCTGATGATCGCCATGAACGGAATGAGGTACAAAAAGCTTTCCTGGGCGATCTGGCCGGTCATCTGTCCGATCATTATCGGGCCACCGACCGTCTCCATAGGGATTATTCGTTGAAAGAGTTTCACCACTGTAAGGATGGTTAGCTTAGTGATCTCCCATGTCCTGTCAGCCGCTTCGAGGACAGCCTTGCCCGGGCCAAGCTTCACGGCCTTAAACTCACCCGATGCCACGATGCCGATCAGGCCGGTGCGGACATCCTCGCCGAAGATGTTCTTGACCATGGAGGGTTCAGGGGTCACGGTGAATTCCAGAGTCCGATCAGAGCGGCGGACGAGAAAGACCAGCGGTTCCCCGGCCCGGTGCTCCACACGGCTCTTGAGTTCCTCCCAGGAGGCTATGGGCCTGCCCTCAACGCTCAGGATCACGTCTCCTTTTTTTACGCCCGCAAGATCGGCCGGTGATCCCTCGCTGACCTGGCCGACCTCCGGAAGCATGATTTGTGCCCCCATTGCCAGGTGAAGGCCGCAGAATAGGAGAAAGGCCAGAAAGAAGTTGAATGCAGGGCCGGCAGCGACTATGGCGATCCTTTTCAGGGGGTGCTGCATGTTGAAGGCACGCTTCAGGTCGGACGGCGCTATGGGTTCGTCTCCCTCGTCCGCCTCGTTCTCTCCCAGCATCTTGACGTAACCGCCTAAAGGGATAGCCGAGATCCGATACTCGGTCTCCCCTATGGTCCTTCCAACGAGCTTGTGCCCGAAACCCAGGGAGAACCGCAGAACCTTCACGTCAAAGAGCTTGGCCACCAGAAAATGGCCCAGCTCATGGCAGAAGATCAGCACACCTAGGACCACGACCAGGGGAATTATGTAGTACATCAATACGTGCATTTCGGGATGAGACCTTTCATTCAAAAATTTTTAACTTGCAAATACCCAAGGCGGGCCCTTGCCCGCAACCCAACCGTGGTGCAACCGGCTCCGGCTTTATTCGCTTGAGGTTTCGGGTTTCAGGTTTCGGGTTTCAGGTGCCTTCGTGATGGACGGTTTGGCCGATCCAGCCCGAACACCGAATCCCGCTATTCAGCGGGAAACACTTGAGTTTTCGTAACCGACAACATGTTGTCGTTCCAGCGGCCCTAAGGGCCTAAACGAAAAAAGTCCCCGCTGCAAAGGATTCGTGTCCGGTGAAACCTCCATTATCTCATCCGCCCCGCCTCTTTCACGGCCGCTGCCCTCGCCCATGAATCGGCTTCAAGGACCTGATCGATCGTCTCCATTGTGGAGGGTTTGTAAGTGTCCATCACCCGTCCGACGAGCTGTGAAATGGACAGGAAGGGGAGGGCCCCCTTGAGGAAGAGTTCAACCGCGATCTCATTGGCGGCGTTCAGGACGGCCGGCATGCCGTTGCCTTCCTCGGCCGCCTTCAGGGCCAGGGCGAGGCAACGGAACCGATCCAGGTCGGGCGCCTCAAAGGTCAACGCGCTTATCCGGCTGAAGTCCAGGGGAGCAATTGGTGTGGCCAGGTGCCTTGGATAGGACAGTGCGTAAGCTATGGGCGTTATCATGTGCGGGACTCCGAGCTGTGCAATGATGGAACCGTCCCTGTACTCGGCCATGGAGTGAATTATGCTCTGGGGGTGGATAAGAACACTGATCTGGGATATGGAAAGGCGGAAAAGCCAGCGGGCCTCGATGACTTCCAGGCCTTTGTTCATAAGGGTGGCGGAATCCACGGTCACCTTCGGCCCCATATCCCAGTTGGGATGATTGAGCGCCTGAGCCGAGGTGATCCCGGCCATGTCCTCGACGGCGGTTTCCCGAAAGGGGCCGCCCGAGGCAGTCAGGATTATGCGTCTTAAATCCCGAATGTCGTGGCCTTGAAGGCTCTGGAGTACGGCGCTGTGCTCGCTGTCGATGGGGAGTATTCGGATACCCCGTTCCGCGGCCTCGCGCATGACCAGGTCTCCGGCCATGACAAGGGTTTCCTTGTTGGCCAGGGCCACGTCTTTGCCGGCCCGGACGGCGGCCATGGTCGGCTCCAAACCTGCTGCCCCGGTGATGGCCGAGATAACGGTGTCAACTTCCTCCATTGCGGAGACACGGGCTGTTCCCTCACGCCCCCACAACACCTCGGTCCGCCCTCGGGGCCGGAGTAGTTTCAGAAGGTCCTTGGCGAGGCCGGCGTCCCGGACCGCAACAACCTCAGGCTTGAAGCGCTCCACCTGTTCCGCCAGGAGGTCAATGTTTTGACCGGCGGCCATAGCAATAACGCGATAACGATCCGGATGGGCTGCAATCAGGTCAAGGGCGTTTCGGCCGATCGAGCCCGTGGAACCAAGGAGGGAGATGTTTTTCATGGTTCGCGCACCAGGTCTCTGAAGTACTGAATCGTTCTCTTAAGACCGTCTTCCAGTGAGACCGAAGGCTCCCATTGCAGTTTCATTCGAGCAAGGCTTATGTCCGGTCTGCGCCTCCTGGGGTCGTCCTCGGGCAGAGCGGTGTACTCAATACGGGACCTGGAACCGGTGAGACGTATGACGGCCTCCGCCAGTTCCCGAATTTCGTACTCTTGAGGGTTCCCCAGGTTCAGTGGGCCGATCAGGTCGTCCGGCCCGTTCATCATTCGAACCATTCCATCTATCATATCGTCAACATAGCAAAAGGACCGGGTCTGTGTCCCGTCGCCGTAAACGGTTATGGGTTCGTCATGAAAGGCCTGCAAAATGAAGCTGCTGACAACACGGCCGTCAGCCGGGTGCATGCGGGGACCGTAGGTGTTGAATATGCGCACGACACGGATGTCCACTTTGTTCTGCCTGTAGTAATCGAAAAACAGGGTCTCCGCACATCGTTTCCCCTCATCGTAGCATGCCCTCGGTCCGATGGTGTTCACGTTGCCCCAGTATGTCTCGGGCTGGGGGTGAACATGAGGATCGCCGTAGATCTCGCTGGTGGAGGCCTGCAGAATGCGCGCTTTGACCCTCTTGGCAAGCCCCAGCATGTGAATCGCTCCCATGACGCTGGTCTTGGTGGTCTTGACCGGGTTGAACTGATAGTGTATTGGGCTCGCCGGGCACGCCAGGTTGTAGATCCTGTCGACCTCCAGGAAGATCGGATTGACCAGGTCGTGCCGGATCAGTTCAAAGCGTTTGTTGTCCATGAGATGGAAGACGTTTCGTCTCCGTCCCGTGAAATAGTTGTCCAGGCTGATCACATAACAGCCGTCGTTAAGGAGGCGTTCACAGAGGTGAGAGCCGAGGAACCCGGCCCCTCCGGTTACCAGAACGCGCTCTCTGTCGAATAAGTTCATTGCGAATAGGGGGTGCCCCCCTCCCTTCTTTGCTATTATGCGGTCACCCAGGCCAGGTAGACATACAGCACCGGTGCGGCAAAGAGCACTCCGTCGATTCGGTCCAGGACCCCTCCGTGTCCTGGAAGGATACCTCCTGAGTCCTTGACACCGCAAGATCGCTTGAGGAGGGACTCGGCCAGGTCGCCTATCTGTCCTACGGCCGCCAGGGCAAGGGCCAGGAAGAAGACGGAGACTTTTCCCACGTGAAAAAAGGCCTGGAAAATGTAGACCGGGATCAGGCTGCACAGCATCCCCCCTACTGCCCCTTCCCAGGTCTTGCCGGGGCTTACGGATGGGTGGAGGCGTCGCTTACCGAAGAAACGGCCGAAGTAGAACGCTCCGGTGTCCGACGCGAAAACCACTGACAGGAGGAAGAATATCCACACGTTCCCGGCGGGGTAGCGGTCGATGAAAACGAGCATGGCCAGGGGAAGGCATACGTAGCAGAATCCAAAAACAATACGGGCGGCCTGTTCAATCGCATCTGCCCTGTCCTCGGCGGGGACAAAGATATGATAGCATACAGGTATTGCAGCACACAGGCTGAACAGTGACAAAAGCAGGAAATACGAGCCCTTGGATGCCCACCAGAAAAGGATGATCACCGGCGCTACTGAGACGGTCCTCAGGACTCGCGGCACCTCCGGCAGGGTCATTCGCAGAAACTCGAAGAGACCCACTATTGCGGCCGCGCAAAGGAATCCGTGAAAGAGCCACCTCGGAGAGAACCCAACGGCGTAGACAAGGACGGGCAGAGCGATGATGCCGGTGAGCCATCGTTTCAGGTGCATTTCGCCACCTGTTCCCCGGTCTTCCCGAATCTTCTTTCCCGGTGTTGAAAATCCGCGACGGCGGACAGGAACTCTTCCTTGCGGAAATCCGGCCATAGGGTCGGTGTGACATAGATCTCCGTATAGGCGATCTGCCACAGGAGAAAGTTGCTTATCCGGAACTCCCCGCTCGTGCGGATAAGCAGGTCAGGGTCGGGCATGTCTGAGGTGTAAAGGGCTTTGGATATAGTCTCTTCAGAGACGGCAGCCGGATCGAGCTGCCCGGCCTTGACCCGTCTTGCCAGGTTCGCTATTCCGTCTACGAGTTCCTGACGCCCCCCGTAACTGAGGGCCAGGGTGAGGACCATGTCCTGATTGTGTCCAGTCCGTTTTATGGTTTCCAGAAGCGTTTTCCTCACGTCCTCGGGCAGCTTGTCTGTACGGCCTATCGTGTTAAGCCGGATCCCGTTTTCAAGCATCTCGCGGAGTTCGGACTTTAAAAATCGTTTCAGCAGGCTCATGAGGGCCTGAATTTCATGCCTGGGCCTGTTCCAGTTTTCTTCGGAAAAGGCATAAAGAGTAAGGTAGTGGATTCCGATTTCCCTGGAGGCCCTCACGATCTCCCTGACGGACTCAGAACCCTGCTCGTGCCCGCGGATGCGATTCATGGCCTTTCGTTTCGCCCAACGGCCGTTTCCGTCCATGATGACCGCTACGTGGCGGGGGATTGCTTTTGGATCGATTATAGGCATGATTAAATCCGGAGGCTAAGGTACACAGGGGAGCATCCATGCGTTTCGGTAAACCATCGCCCTCTGTGCGGGCCATGGCACAGGGGTGGCGACAATCAGAACTCGATTATTTCCTTTTCTTTCTCCGCAGTGATTTCATCCACTTTCTTGATGAATTCATCGGTCAGCTTCTGGACGTCTTCCTGGGCCTTGAACATTTCATCTTCGGAGAGCTCCTTATCATTTTTGAGCTCCTTGAACATATCGTTTGCGTCTCTGCGGTGGTTTCGAACTGCTATCTTCCCCTCTTCGGCCATTTTACGGGCAAGCTTGGCCAGTTCTTTGCGGCGTTCCTCGGTCAGAGGGGGGATTGAAATACGGATTATCTTCCCATCGTTCATCGGGTTGAGTCCCAGTTCGGACTTGAGAATCGCCTTTTCGATCTCTCCGATTATGGACTGGTCCCAGGGCTTGATGGTGATCAACCGGCTCTCGGGGATGGAAAGGGAGGCGACCTGATCCAATGGCATACGGCTCTCGTAGCACTCCACCTTAATTCCGTCAAGGAGTGCCGTAGACGCCCGTCCCGTGCGAATCCGGTTGAATTCGCGTTTCAGGGCTTCCACGCTGTTGGTCATTTTTTCCCGAGTCTCGTCCAGGATTTCCTCTTTCATGATAGTCCTCCCGAGATGATTGTTCCCAAGTCTTTTTCAAACATTACGCGCCTGATGCTGCCCTTAACCAGCAGGTTGAAAACTATGATAGGCAACTTCTGCCCCATGGCAAGGCTCACGGCCGTCATGTCCATGACCTGCAGCTTTTTTTCCAGGACCTCCCGGTAGGAAAGCCGGTCGAACTTTCGGGCGTCGGCATGTCTTACCGGATCGCGGTCAAAGACACCATCCACCTTGGTCGCCTTGCACAGCACCTCGGCCTCGATTTCCATGGCACGGAGGGCCGCAGCGGTGTCAGTGCTGAAATAAGGGTTTCCCGTCCCGGCCCCGAACAGGACGACACGCCCCTTTTCGAGATGATTGACGGCCCGGCTGCGGATGTAAGGTTCTGCGATCTTGTTGATGTCGATCGCCGACATGACCCTGGTTTCCACACCCGATCCGCTCAGGGCCTCACCCAGGGCGATCACGTTGATAAGCGTGGCCAGCATGCCCATATGATCCGCAGGCACGCGCTTGATGCCGTACTCCGAAGAGTTCAGGCCACGAAAGATGTTGCCCCCACCCACTACCAGGGCCAGTTCCACTCCCAAGTCGTGGACAAGCCGGATCTCTTCGGCCACTTCGTTCAGCATGCCCGGATCGATACCGAAAGAACCCTTGCCCACCAGGGCCTCGCCGCTCAGCTTGAGCAGAACCCTCTTGAATCGAGGTCGGGCATTTGCGGAATCGTTCAGGATTCTTCTCCTAACTGATATCGGGTGAATCGCCGGATCACTATGTTTTCACCGGTCTTGGCCATCATCTCATTGACGAGGTCCTGAATTGTTATGTCCGGGTTCTTCACGTAAGGTTGCTCCAGGAGGCAGGCCTCCGAGTAGAACTTGTTCATCTTGCCGTCCACGATCTTTTCGATGATCTTTTCCGGCTTTCCGGAGTCTCTTGCCTGGGTGGCGTAGATGTCGCGCTCGCGGTCGAGGACGTCCTGGGGCAGGCTGTCCCGGTCCAGGGCGATGGGGTTCGTTGCGGCGATGTGCATGGCGACATTCCGGGCGAATTCGGTGAAGTCGTTGGTCTTGCCGGAAAAATCCGTCTCGCAGTTGATCTCGATCAATACGCCGATCTTTCCTCCGGCATGGATGTATGAAGCCACCTGACCCTCTGAAGTGGCTCGGCCCCCGCGCTTTTGCGCCGTGGCGATCCCTTTCTTTCGAAGATAATCCACGGCCTCTTCCACGTTACCTTTGCTTTCCGCCAGGGCCTTCTTGCAGTCCATGATGCCGACCCCGGTTTTGTCTCTCAGTTCCTTGACCTGTTCAGCGGTGATTTCCAAAGCCTACTCCTCCGTGGTTATTTCTTCAATTTCAGGTGCCTGTTTTTTGCCGACTACTATGACTTCCGGTCCGCCTTCGCCGTCTTCCCTGCTCGCCTCTTGAACATGCTCCTCTTCTGCTTCCTTTTCCCGGGCCGCCTGGGCTTCGGCTTCGGCCTTGAGGCGTTCTTCCGCAATGCCGTGTCCCTCAATGCAGGCATCGGATATTCTGGAGCATATCAGGCGGATTGCGCGGATTGCATCGTCATTGCCCGGGATGATGTAGTCTATTTCATCCGGATCACAGTTGGTGTCTGCGATGGCGACGACGGGAATCTTCAGCTTACGGGCTTCCCGTAGTCCGATGTGTTCCTTTTTGGGATCCACTATGAAGACAGCCCCGGGCAGTTCGTCCATGTTTTTGATTCCGCCCAGGTTCTTTTCGAGCTTTACCATCTCCTTTTCCATCTTGAGTGCTTCTTTCTTGGTGTACAAACTCAGGGTCCCTTCGCGTTTCATGGTCTCCAGTTCTTTCAGCCGGTTGATGCTCTTTCGAATTGTCTGGAAGTTCGTAAGGGTCCCTCCGAGCCAGCGGTTCACCACGTAAAACATGCCGCAGCGCTCGCTCTCCTCTACAACGGAGTCATGTGCCTGCTTCTTGGTCCCTACAAAAAGGACCGGGTATCCGTCCGCGACGGTTTTGACTATGAAACTGTAAGCCTTGTCAAAAAGCTTGACGGTTTTCTGGAGGTCTATGATATGGATTCCATTGCGGGCCCCGAAGATGTAAGGCTTCATTTTGGGGTTCCAGCGTCTCGTCTGGTGTCCGAAATGAACACCGGCCTCCAGCATTTGCTTCATACCGATCGATGGTGCCATGCCTTCCTCCTGTTGGTCTCGGGGGGGGGTGTGGCCCCCGACCCGGTTGTCCCTCCGTTCAGATGTGCAGTCGCCGCACCGGGGTCGTTTCTGAACGTGTGGATTTAAAATGGCGGCGGTCCCGCCCCTTGGGGGCCGCTACCGACAGCCTGTAAAATACGAAACTGTTTTCTTTAACACTTTTTGTTCAAAGGATCAAGGGAAAAGGTGCAGATGAGGACGGGGGGCGGCGGGTTGCGTGTTACGAATGAGTTGACCTGGTACGAAGGATTTTCTATAATCCGGTTCCGATCTCCAACGCAGATTGTTTAGAACTCACGCGACCGGAAGGCCCGTTACCCCGGTTATTGTATAGTCATAACCCGCGTTCACACTCAAAACCGCTTAACAGCTCGAGCCTTCAGGGGATTCTCCGTCTTCGCGGCAGCGGCTCTTTCCTTTAATCTTTCTTTTCTGTCAGTGCCTTACCCCTGAAAAGATGTCAGAAAAAACAAGAAGTGTTGATGTTAGTATAATCGAAATCGAAATCGAAATCGGGATTGAAATCGGGATCGGGATCGCAATCGAAAGAGAATAAAAGGATACCTGGACACGAAAAGCTTGATGTCTACCTCTGTGTGAAGGAAGACTCCGGGGTTTATGGATTGGAGGAAATCGATTTCGATCCCGAAGAAACCAAACTAAACGCTTACTCTTAGCGCCAGTGCTCCTTGATTTTGGGTTGCGGGCAAAGGCCCGCATTAGGTTGGATGACGGATCGATTAGTGTATTCGCACTGAAACAGGCCGCCTTCTCCAGGGGATCCCGCATGAGCGACGAGATCAAGACGGACCTCAAGAACCTTGCCCGTAAAACAGAGACCCGCCTGGCGGAGTCCCTTCTCAAGTGGAAATACCGTAAGGAAGGAAAAGAAATACCTGAGGAGGAGGGGATCCGCAGGGAATCCGAGAGGGTCACAGAGCAAGCCAACCGCGTCCTGTCCAGGAGAGGGAAGAGGGCATGGAGCGAGCTTAAAAAAGCCTGTCTTCAACCCAAGGCCGGGGAGGACAAAGAGGATTGAAAAAAGCCGAGGTCCTAAAGGCCATTCGGGACAGCCTCGACCGGGAAGAGAGCACCCGTCTCTCCGCCTGGTCCTGTCCCAGCAGTAAGGCCCTACGGCGTAAGCCGGAGGAGAAGATATCCCTCGGACATCGACAGGAGTTCGCACTTGATACGGATCGTGTCCTGCACTCCCTCGCCTACACCCGCTACATAGACAAAACCCAGGTATTTTATCTGATCAAGAACGATCACATCACCCACCGTGTTCTGCATGTCCAGCTGGTTTCCAAGATCGGCCGTACCATCGGGCGGCTGCTCCGGCTGAACGAGGACCTCATCGAGGCCATCGCCCTGGCCCATGACATCGGGCATGCCCCTTTCGGCCATGATGGAGAGCGTTTTCTTTCCGAACTCTCAGCCCGGTACGGCTTGGACACGTTCGTCCACAATATACAGGGTGTTCGTTTCCTGGATAAGATCGAACGTAAAGGAAAGGGCTGGAATCTGACCCTCCAGGTCCTGGACGGAATTTTGTGTCACGACGGGGAGCTGCACAGTGAGGCTTTGCGCCCGGCCTGGGACAAGGGTTTTGCAGATCTCGAACGGGAACTGAAAAATAAGGCCCAAAACCCGGGTTGCGATCTCTGGCCCGGGACCCTGGAGGGCTGCGTGGTCCGCATGGCCGACACTATCAGTTACATCGGCAGGGACATCGAAGACGCCATACGGCTCGGCTTGATTCACCGGGAGGATATCCCCCGCTCATGCCGGGATGTCCTGGGGGACACAAACGGGACTATTGTCTATACCCTCGTGGAGGACCTGGTGTCGAACAGCCTGGATTGCTCCCACGTGCGTTTCAGTCCGGACGTGGGAGACGCCCTTCGTCGCCTGAAGATCTTCAACCAGGAACGGATCTACATGAGCAAACGGGTCAAGAGGCAGACACCCAAGATTCGGCTCATGTTCGAACTCCTGTTCGACCGCTATATGAAAGAACTGGAATCGGGGGACGAGGGTTCGGCGATCTTCGGCAGGTTCCTCGACGGAATGGCATCCTGTTACCGGGAGGAGACCCGGCCCGCGGAAATCGTCCGTGACTTTATTGCCGGCATGACGGACGAGTATTTCCTCGATCAATGCAGTGAGCATCTGGTCCCCACTTTAGAACCCATGCGGGTCTGACAGTCGCCTGGGCCCTCTGATTCCCTTGTGTGGCGTCCCTTGCAGGGAAAAATTATCAGAAGCGGTTGACAATTCGGGCTTGAGCAAGTAATGGTTGTTGTCATAATCTTGAAGCCCCGTGACATATGGACCAATAAAGAAAATTTTCACAAACTTTGGCATCTAGTAATGGAGGCATTCAAGTATGGCTCAATCCCAGGCGCTCAAGGAAGCGGACACACTGTTGGAGCTGGAGAACGTGCACATGTACTTCGGCAATGTGGCGGCCCTGGTCGGAGTGGACATCCAGGTAAAAAAAGGAGAGATCCATTCCATCATCGGCCCGAATGGCGCGGGTAAGACAGTGATGATGAACTGTATCAACGGGCTGTACTCGCCGCAGAAGGGAACGATCCGTTACAAAGGCCAGGTCATTAACTCCCTGAACCCGCACCTGCGGGCCGAACTCGGAATCTCCCGCACATTTCAGAAGATTGAGCTCTTCGGAGGTTTGAGCGTTCTGGACAACATCCGGCTGGGCCGGCACATCCATTTGAAGTCCGGTATATTCAGCGGATCATTTTACGTCGGGAAGACAAAGAAGGAGGAAATCGAGAGCCGCAAGTTCATCGAGGAGGAAATCATCGATCTGCTCGAGATCGAAAGCATTAGAGACAAGACGGTGCACATGCTGCCATACGGGCTGCAGAAGCGTGTGGAATTGGGACGGGCCCTGGCCCTGGAACCGGAAATACTGCTGCTGGACGAACCCCTGGCCGGGCTGAACCTGGAAGAGGTGGAAGACATGGCCCGTTTCATCCTGGACGTCAATGAGGAGGAACGGTGGAAGGTGACATGCATCCTTGTTGAACACGATATGGGTGTGGTCATGGACATCTCCCACCAGGTCCTGGTGCTGAACTTCGGAAACCGCATTACGGACGGCCCCCCCGAAGAGGTGCAGAAGAACCCGGAAGTGATAAAGGCGTACCTGGGTGAAGAGGACCTTTATTCCACAAGGAGGTAGGGAGGCGGTATGAGCGGATCGAGCATGGAAATTACCAAGGACCTCACCATCCCGAAGCTCTTTCTCAGTCAGTGCCGAAGGTATGGCCGAAGCAAAGTGGCAATGCGCGAAAAGGAGTTCGGTGTCTGGATCCCCTACACATGGCGGGACTACTACGAGAACGTCAAGTACCTCACTCTGGGCATGATGGAGATGGGCCTCCAGCCGGGCGACAAGGTCTCCATGATCGGGGACAACCGTCCTGAGGGGCTCTGGGCCGAGATGGCCGCCATGTGCGCCGGAGGTATTGCGGTCTGGCTCTTTCAGGACTGCATGATGGACGAGGTCAAGTACATCATCGACCACTCGGACACCAAATTCTTTGTGGGCGAGGGTCAGGAGGAGGTGGACAAGGCCCTTTCCATCAAGGACGACTGCCCCAAGCTTGAGAAGGTTGTCTGGGATGACCCCAAGGGCATGCGCAACTACCGCCAGGATTTCCTGGTCAGCATGGATGAAATCCAGCGGATCGGGAGGGAGGTGGAAAAGCGGGAGCCCGACCTTTTCGAAAAGACCATCGAGAAGGGGCACGGCGACGACATATGCCTCCTGTTCTATACCTCGGGGACAACTTCCCTTCCAAAAGGCGCCCTTTTAAGCCACTGGAACATGCTCACCATGGGCCGGAACCTCATGGCCGTGGATCCCTGCCGCGACACGGACGACTTTGTCAGCTACCTGCCTTTCGCCTGGATCGGCGAGCAGATGATGTCCATTTCGTG
>CAZEIA010000045.1:0-19883 GCA_964512335.1 uncultured Desulfobacterales bacterium | reverse complement strand
TGAACTGCTCGGAGATGATCGCATCATTGTCAATGCGGGCCTCCACCTGGTTGGGCCCGTCCACATGGCGGCCCGATGGGAACCGGAACAGGGTGAGCTCGCCATAGTGTTCACCATCGCTCCTGGCCGCCATCCAGCCCACAAGGTTGTGGCGGTTCTGGGGGGTGAAGGGCTGGATCAGGAGGAACTCCTCTTTCTCCGCGTCTGGAAGCCGGGCAACGATATAGTATGGTTTCAGGTCTTCGCTGCGGCCGAAGGAGTTCTGCACCGGTATGGACCACTGGTCTTCCTTGTTGTAGAAGACCACGGGGTCTCTCATGTGATACTGGAGCAGCATCTCTGTCTGCACGGTAAAGAGATCCAGAGGGTACCGGATGTGGTCCCGCAGGTGCTCGGGCATCTGTTCCATGGGCTTGAAGAGATCCGGAAAGATGGCCTGGTAGGTCTGAATCATGGGATCATCGGGATCGGACACGTAATAGTCTATGCTCCCGTGGTAGGCGTCCACCACGGCCTTGACGCTGTTCCGGATGTAGTTGAAGTTTTGGTTCCAGGGGGTGGAGTAAGGATAGCGTTTGGTAAAGGTGTACGCGTCCTGGATCCAGAAAATCCGTCCGTCAGCCACCACGCAGTAAGCCTCGCGGTCCCTCAGGAGAAAGGGGGTCACGGTGGAGAACCGCTGCTGGACAGTCCTCCTGTACTGGATGAGGCTGTCCTGCTTGATCTCGCCGGATATGAGGATATTGATGTCCCCGAACTCCCACGCATAGAGAAGACGGCGGAAAAAGGAGCTCAGCTGGACCCCGCCCTTTCCCTCGTAATGGGTGTAGGCCGGACCGTCGGGGCCGGGATAGTTGAATTCCTGCATTTCGCTTCTTACGATCATGTAGTTCAGGCTCTTGAGGCCGTAGTAAATGTCGGGCCGTTTCAGAGGGATATCGCCCTTGGGCGGTATGTCCCGAATGAAGAAGCTGGGCCTCCCGCCCGACTCCACCTCCGTGACCGGGCTCATGGCCACTCCGTATCCATGGGTGAACTGGAGGTGCCGGTTGACCCAGCGCTGGGCCTCTTCCGGGAGCTTGTCCGCGGAGAGCTCCCGGCTGGCCAGCATTACCTGTCTCAGTTTGTCTCCCACCTGGTAGCGATCCGTGTGTACGGATACGAAGTCGTAGTAGAGCCGGAAAAACTGTATCTGGTTGTAGCTCTGGAGAAGAGGCCCCTCATCCCAGAGCCGGACGTTCTGTATGGTGCCCTGGTTCTGGGCCACGGTGTCGAATTCCACGTTGCCCAGCGCCGGGTGGCTCCGGCTCTTGAGTTGTGTCAGGCCGTATGCCTCCCTGGTGAACTCGATGTTGCTGGCCAGGTAAGGCCTTTCCCGGGCGAGCTCGCTCGGCTCCACCTGGAGGCGTTGGACCAGGGCCGGAGCCACTGTCCCGCCCAGTAGACTGACCCCGATCCATACGCCCAGGGCCCACAGAATGAGCTTGTTTTTTGGGGAGAACGCCGTGGCAGCGAAAAGGCCGGCGCTGGCAAGGGCCACAAAGGTCAAGATCGTCCTGGCGGGGAGCGTGATGTGATCGTCCGTGTACCCCACGCCGAAGACCGCGCCGGTGGGTGAGTAAAGCAGGTCGTAGCGGCTCAGCCAGTGGCCCACGGCGATGAGCACGAAGATGAAAGAGGCGAGGAACGCCAGGTGGGTCTTCACCCGGCCGGACAAGGAGAACTGTTCACCCCGGAGGGAGAAGGTGAGATAGTAAAAGCCCCCCATGACAAGCAGTATCAACACCACCGCGCTCATGAGCCATGCACGGGCCAGGCTCAGGGCCGGCAGGGAGAAGATATGGAAAGAGAAGTCTTTGTTGAATATAGGGTCCTCTTTGCCAAAGGGCAGGCCGTGAAGAAAACGGAGGTACATCTCCCAGTCGGCGGCGGGCTTTGTCGCAAGCACTGCGGCTGCAATAACCAGTATGCCGCACGCCACCCAAAACAGGAGCTTTCGGGCCGAGGCATAGGTCTCAGGGGGCAAGGTGCCGGCGAAGGAGGAGCCCATGCGGCCGGTGATCCGGTTTGCGGCATACAGATTGATGCCCGCAAACGCCACAAAAAGAACCGCTGCAATCACGAACAGGATGATTCGGGCGCTCACCACGCGCAGGAGAACCGCTTCATGGCCCAGGCTGCTGAACCACAGCCAGTCCACATAAAAGCCCCGGCCCCAGGTAATTCCGCGCCAGAGCAGGATGAAAGCCAGGGCCACCAGCCCCCACCGGACAAAACGGTGAATCTTGGAGAAGTCCATGTCCTCGAGCCTGATTTGAGGCATCTGAGGCGGCTGATTCTGGGGTCCGGAAAACTGATCCATATTTGCTCCCTTTCTGGGTGAAGGCATCCGGAGGCCGAAAATTCGGCGGCGTTGCCTTTGTAGCTCCGGGTTACCGGGTCTTCGGTGCCCCTCGATCTAAGACGTTTCACCTTAGAGGGTTTTCAAATAGGGTGAATACGCCGTGGTTACTTGTGGTATCGTATTGCCTTTAAGGTTGCCTGATATTTCACCAGAAATCAGGGGTCATGTGCAAGGCAATTCGTAAAGGCGAATTTTCGGTTTCGCTCGGAGAAGGTTCCTTTCACAGGGCCGCAGTGGAATACCGCTAAAACAAGTTCAGTTGTTCCTGTTCCTCCCGCTTCTTGCCGATCTTTTTTCGAACCCTCACGACGTCCCTGTTTCTTCCCAGCTTCTCCCACAGGGAAACTGCTTTGTCAAAGTCTTCCATCCTCTCGTAGACCCGGGCGCTGCCGACCTTGTCGTCAACCGCCTGAAAGCAGCGAAGGGCGTGTTCAAAAAGACCCGCGTCCCGGTACTGCCGGCCCGCCCCGGACAGGTCGCCGGAGTCCTCCAGAATCCGGGCGGCGGTGGCGAGGGCGTTGTGCCGCCTGCATGTGCGTACGGCCTCATCGATACGGCCGGCGTCCAAGTAGAACCGGACCGCTCGGTCAAAGTACCGGGTGCCCGCGGCAAAGAGGTCGACGTTTCGCTTCGTAACCGGAAGATTCTCAGGAAGATCAAAGTCAGCCCCGGGTTTCTCCTGGTGGCGACAGCAGGCTAAAAGAACTGGATCTCCTGATTCCTCTGCCTTGGTTCGGGCCTTCTCCAGGAACTCCTGCGCGGATTTGGGGATGTTCTTGCCGTATGCAGCATAATATCTCGCCGATCTCATGGAGTGGAGAAAAATATTGGCATGAGAGGTCTTTACCATGAGATCCAGGACTGAATCACTGGGGATCTCCCCTGCAAGGTGATCTCCATGCAACGCCTCCAGGAAGCGGTCGACGAGGTCATCTATCTTCGTTCCAGGGTTCTTGTTCCTGTATCGGCTCAGCATCCGGGCAAGGATATCCCCGGTCTCCACATGTCTGGAGTGCCGCCGGATCCCTTCCATGTTTTTCACTGCTTCGTGGAGGAATTCGACCGAGACGGCCACCTCCCCTTTTTCTCTGAGCCACTGCTCCGCAGGACCGCGCATCTCATATTTCAGAAAGTCCTGAAGAGCCTCCTCGTCCCGACCGAGCTTCCGGTGGGCCCGGTATATGCCGTCTTCATCCAGCACGGCCTTGAACCGGGCCAGGGCCGCCTCGACCCGGTTTCCTTTGAGACAGGCCTGTGCCTCCCGGATCAGTTGGTTCTCCCGTTTCAGGTACTCGCGGCGGGAGCTTGACATATACATCCTGAAGTACCCGGCCGCCTGTTCCACCCATCCAGGGGCTCCAAAGGCCTCGAGCCCCTCGGCGGCTTCGTAGTAATTTTTCTTTGCGGCCAGGCTTTCCACCGCCTTTGCCGGGTCCCCGGCTTTCTTGAACGCGGCGATTGCGAGTTGCGTGTAGCCCTTTTCCAGAAAGATGGGGGCCGCCTTTTCCTGCATGCCAAGCGCGGCATAGCGTATGGCCCCCTTGATCCTGGTCCGTCCGGTCGCAAAGGCATCGGCCTCCGTCATGAGGCGATCTTGGCTCTCCTTTGATTGCTTTGCATGCCTGGCAAAACAATCGACGGCCCTGTCCACATCCTTTGCCTTTTCGTGGAGCAGCCCGGCGTTGTAAAAGTCTTCGAGTGACGTGTAGCAGCGGATGAGCATATCCTGGTCCTTGAGCCTCTTGTAAAGCGGAAGGGCCTTTTGAAACTCACCGGCCTTGAAGAAAAGCTGTGCGGCCTTGTGCGGGTCCTTGGCCTTTTTGTAGTTGAGGGCGGCCATGGAGTAATTCCCGGCCTGCTCAAAGGCCTCTGCCGCGCGGCGGGGGTCCTTGACCGAGACGAAGTGTTCCGCCACTTTACCATGGTTGTTTGCCTTCAGCCAGTTTTCGAGGGCCCTGTCCCTGTCACCCATGACGGTGCAGGCCTCGGCCGCCCGGTTGAATTTCCCCTGCTGCTCGAAGAGCAGTATTTGGCATATGCCGGCGCGCTTGACATCCCCTTCGGCCTTCCACAGACTGAGGGCCCTGTCGAACCTCCCTGCCTCTTCATAGCAGGCTGCCGCCTCCTTGGCACGGCCGTGTTTTTCCAGGAGTGGGGCCGCTGCAGCCACATCTCCTTTTCCTTTCAGGGTGAGGGCCAGCGCGAGATCCGCGCGGGGTCCGTCGCCTGCATTTTTGTAACACTCGGCCGCCGCCGCGTAGTATTCGCGCTCGAAAAAGTAGTTGCCCTGCTGCGCCCACTCCTCTGGTGTGGAAATCGTCTGCCAGATTTCGGCCAGCATGTCCCGGTCCTCGGTCCGGACCAGGAATTCCCGAAAGCGGGGCAGGCTCCACAGGTGGTCGGATGGATCGTACAGTATAAGCGTGTTCCTGGCCCGTGTTACGGCCACGTACAACAGGTTGATCTCATGACGTATGTGGGGATGGTGGCTCCTCTCCGTAGGGTCTTGGGCGCCGATCCGCCTCCAGACGCTGGCGGCCGTCTTTTCGGATGCGAATTTCCAGAGGAAGACGGTATCGAACTCGAGTCCTTTGGCCTCGTGAATGGTGAAAACCAGCTCGGTCTTGAGCGCCCTTTTCAGTTTGCGCTGTTCGGTCGGGGTTCGGACCAGGATCACCCTGCCGGCGCTTGTGTGCCGAAGCCGTTCCAGGGCGTCCTTCTCGGGCATCCCGGCCAGTAGAAACGGCGGGCGCCCGTTAAACTTCCAGTCCTCCCGCATCTCGGCCCCTGAAAGGCCGACAAGCTCCTGTTTCAGGTCCAGAAGGGCGTTGGCGAATCTTACGATACTTCCCACGCAACGGAAATTGAGACGCAGGTGGCGGACCTCGGGCACGTCAATACCCCGGTCGTAGAATTTGTCCTTAACCTCCTCCCATCGAAAGCCGCTGGGGTTTATTATCTGCTTTGGATCGCCCGTCAGGACAACGTTTTCAGGGAACCGGGCCAGGCGGAAAATCAGGCCCAGTTGAATGTCGGCAAAATCCTGGACCTCGTCGCAGACCAGGAGATCGTAGCCGGACCGGGTCCCTTTGTTCTTTTCCAGGTTCTGAAGAGCCCACCGGCACAAATCGATCTCGTCCCACAGCCCCTCTTTTTCGAGCCGGTCCTGGTAATAGGCGGCTATGTCATATATTTCCTTCCGTTCATAAAGGAAGTTGGGCGCGCGTTTTCTGCCGAGGGCGAGGTACTCCTCATAGCTCAAGAGGGGCCTGGCCAGGGTATCGGCTCTCTTTTCCACTATCTTCAGTGTCTCTTCGAGAACCGAACATCCTGCTTGATGGGGCTTTCCTTCTCCATACCCAAGTGTCCGGACGAATTCCATAAATCCATGGTTTGCCAGCCTTTTTCTCGCGACACGTTCGAGCTTGTCAAAGAAGTCCAGACTCTGAAGACCTAGCAGGATCTCCCTCAGCTCCCCGGCCTCTTCAGGGCGGAGTTCTCCCCTGAGACAGCTGTGACACAGCCTCCGCAGCCGTTCAAGGCGGATGGACGGCTTGGCACCTTTGATGATGGACCGGATTTCCTCCCAGACCAGCTCTGCATCATATTTTCTGTTCAGCCGGTGGTTGTGGAATATCTCCTTGAACCGTTCCAGGTCCACCTCCTTCCTTTCATCGAGGTCCATGCCGGACGCGTGCGCGATTCCGTGGATGAGTTCGCGGAACACGAGAAATTCGGGCTCCGGCTGAGCCTGTTCAAGGTCTGTCCGGGCCACCAGGCCTTTGTAGATCCTGCGGGAGAAGTCGCGAAGAAAGGGATGGTAGGTCAGAAAGAGCCGCTTCTTGCCTTGGCACCACGGCTTAAGCAGGTAGTAAACCGATAGTGTGGTCTTGCCGCTTCCGGCCGTGCCGGACAGGAGAATGGGTGGGTCGGCCTCCAGGACCCCGGCCTGCTCCGGTGTAAGGTGAAGGAACAGCTCGAAGTCGTCCGGGTCCCCTTCCAGCAGGATGCGCTTCCAGTCCTCTTCTTCAAGAACGAGCCACTTCTGGGGCCCGTAGTCTTCCGGGGTCTTTTCGTCGACGGCCTCCTGGGTGACGAATGTCTCGGGAATTTCGTCCAACAGGAGCTCCGGCATGTCCTCCGTTTCCGGGGATTCGAACCGGAGAAAGGGAGCGTTTTCAGGTATAATCGCCTCCGCTGTCTTCCGGACATCGTCGTGTCTTACGATTCCCCAAAGATACACTGAGGTGTTTCCCTCCTGCCTCCCGATCGTAAAAAGTATCCGGTCGCCCCGGGAGAGCCGGGCCTCGAAAACCACTTTGCTGGACAACCCCTTGAGTTTTTTAACCCGGACTCCGGCGTCCCAGATGCCGGCCTCCAGATACTCGAGCTTTTCCCTCAGCCGCTCCTTGCTCCGGTGGTCCAGATGGAGTATATGCTGCTTCAGGCAGTGGTTGATGAGCAGCTTCACGAGGCGAACTTGCCCCATTTGAGTTTTGACCGATTCGTAAAGACCATATTGTTTTCCGCAAAGGTTTCAAGGTTGCCAAGAAAAAGGTGTTTTTTCATGATCATCGATTCTGTCCTCTTGGGAATTACAGGAAGCAAGCTTACAAGTAAAGACCCCGCATAAGATCACCCGGTGAGGCCCCGGTGACTCGGATGATTAAGTCGGATTACCTTCATGAGGATTGCACAGAACCCGTTATTTTGATAGGACATTCAGTGGTTCCCGAGCGGTTTTGCCTCTACCCGCAGGTGATTTTTGATCGTGGCAAAAGCCCTTGAGAGTGCCCGGGTGCATGAAATTCGAGTTTTCCTGCTCTTGGGGGCATGACGAGGGTGAGTGAGGGCGTTTTCCTGTGTTTAAATTCCTGCATGCAGCGGATCTTCACCTGGACAGCCCCATGCGCAGGCTCGAGGCATACGAGGGAGCGCCCGTGGATGAAATCCGCGGGGCTGCCAGGCGGGCCTTTGAGAACCTGGTAAACCTCGCGATCACCGAGAAGGTCTCGTTCGTCCTCATTGCAGGGGACCTTTATGACGGCGACTGGAAAGACTACAACACCGGACTCCATTTCGTGGCCCAGGCGCGCAAGCTTCGCGAGGCTGGCATCCCGGTCTTCCTGGTGGCGGGCAATCATGACGCGGCCAGCAGGATCACCAGGACACTCAGGCTTCCCGAAGGCGTCCACTTGTTTCCTTCGGACCGGCCGGGCACGATCCTCCTGCAAGAACCGGCCGTTGCGGTTCACGGCTGGAGCTTCGCCTCGCCTGCGGTCAAGAAGGATCTTGCCGCCGGTTACCCAAAGCCGGTCCCGGAATGTTTCAACATCGGCCTTCTTCACACCTGCGTCAACGGCAGGGAAGGCCATGAGCCTTACGCCCCCTGCACGATCCAGACGCTTAAGTCCAAGGGCTACGACTACTGGGCCCTGGGGCATGTCCACCGGCGTGAGGTCCTTTATGAGGACCCGCCCGTGGTGTTCCCGGGAAACACCCAGGGCCGCCATGTGCGGGAGACCGGACCCAAGGGGTGCATGCTGGTGGAGGCTGACTCACAGGGCCGGGCGGTAATCGATTTTCGTCCACTCGACGCGGTACGGTGGTTCGATGAGGAGATCGACACCGAAGAGGCCCGGACCGGATACGATGTGGTGGACGGGGTTATTGCCCGCCTGGAGGAGCTCCTGGAGGAAAACCCGGGTCTTCCCTTGGTGGTGCGGATCGGCATCACCGGAGAGTCGGAAGCCCACGAGGAACTGGCCTCGGACGTTGAGCGATGGACCAATGAGATCCGCGCCGCGGCCCTTGAGGCCGGAGGGGGCCGGGTGTTCCTGGAAAAAGTCCGGGTGCTTACCCGCACACCTGTTGCTGCCGGGGCCGGAAAGACGGTGAGCGGGCCGATTCACGAACTCCTTGCTTCCCTGGATGAGATTGCCTCCGATCCGGAACAGCTGGAGGCCCTGGGCCGGGTCCTGGACGATCTCGAGCGCAAGCTCCCGCGGGAGTTCAAGGCGACCGAAGGGGCGCCTGCGTCCGATGATCCCGATTGGGTCCGCGTTGTCCTGGAACAGGTGCGTCCCATGCTGGTCCGCCGCCTGCTACATGAGGAGCCCTCCTCATGAAGATTCTTCAGCTCAACCTCATTGCCTTCGGACCGTTCACCGATCTCCGTGTGGACCTGAGCGAGGGGGGGGAGGGGTTCCACATTCTCTACGGCCCCAATGAAGCGGGCAAGAGCTCGGCCCTTCGTGCGTTGAGGCAGCTCCTCTACGGCATACCCGCCCGATCCCCGGATGATTTCGTCCATCCCTACAAAAAGATGCGCATAGGCGGGGTTCTTCGACACAGCGACGGGACCGTGATCGAGGTGACTCGTCGCAAAGGCAACGTCAATACCCTGCGGGACGGGGATGATGACCAGCCTGTGGATGAGGCCCGGTTTCAGAAATTCCTCGGGAACATCGATGAGCAGGTCTTTGCAACCATGTTCGGCATCGGGCATGAGGATCTGGTAAAGGGCGGCGAGGAGATCATCCACGGCGGCGGGGACGTGGGACAGGCCTTGTTTGCGGCGGGGTCCGGCATCTCCGACCTCCGCCGGGTCCAGACGGAGCTCCAGGACGAGGCCGAGGCCCTGTTCACGCCGGCCGCCTCCACGCGGGAGATCAACAAGGCTATTTCGGCCTTCAAGGAGACCCAAAAGGCCTTGCGGGACGCCCAACTTCCCGGACAGGACTGGGATCTGCACGACACGGCCCTGCGGGAGGCCCTGGCGCGACGGCAGGCTGTGGACAGGGAGCTTCAATCCCTGGAGGCCGAGCTGCACCGGCTGGGGCGCATTCGGAACGCCCTCCCCCTGATCGCCAGGAGGCAGGACCGCCTGAAGGAGCGCGATGCATTTACAGACGCCGTGCTCCTTCCCGAGGACTTCGGCGATCGGCGCGCGCGCCTCCTGGCCGATCTCCAGGTCGCGGAGAGCAGCCGGGCCCTGGCGCGGGAGGATCTGGAAGAGACCGCCCAGGCCTTGGCGCAGCTCCGGGTGGACGAGGCCGTGATCGACCGGTCCGACCGGATCGAGGGGCTCTACCGTGAACTCGGAAGCTTTCAGAAGGCTGCAAACGATCGCATCAAGCTTCAGGACCGACGGGATATTCTCCGAAGCGAAGCCCGGGAGATCCTCTCGGGCCTTGGAAAGGACCTCTCCCTGGAAGAGGCCGAAGCCCTGCGGCTCGAGCGGACCCGAACCGTCCGCATTCAAGAGCTGGGCAAACAGTACGAACGGCTCATGGAGCGCCTCGACTCCGCCCGGGAGGCCCTGCCCCGCCTCGACACCCGGATCCGGGGCCTGGCCGAGGACCTCTCCGCTCTCGATACCCCCCTGTCCATGGAAGGTCTGGAGGAGGCCCTGGAGCGGGCCGCCGGCGTTGTCGCTCTCGAGGGGCATCTCCTTTCCGAGCGCGTGGAGATCGCCGGCACCCGCCGGTCCCTGGAGGGGTCCCTGGAAAGGCAGACCCTCTGGAAGGGCCCCCTGGAAATGCTTGACCGGTTGCCCCTACCCTCGTCCGGGGACATAGATGTCCTGGAGCGGCGTATGGACGAGGCTGAGCGTAGGGTCTCCGAACTTCGATCCGAACTCCAGGAAGAGGAGGAGGCCCTGATCGAGGCTGACGGCGAGCTCAAGGGGTTGGAGCTGGAAGGTGAGATTCCCACCGAGAGGGACCTTGTTGCGGCCCGCGCACATAGAGACGGGATCTGGCAAAGCATCCGCCTCGCCCTTGATCCAGATGAGCGGTCTGATGCGGCCTCCGACTTCGATACGGCCCTGGGAGAGGCCTATGAGACGGATGTCCGCAGGGCGGACGAGCTGGCCGACCGACTCCGGCGCGAGGCGGATCGAGTGGCTCGAAAGGCCAAGCTCGTGGCGGATCGGGAGACCGGGAAGGACCGATTGGAGCGACTGAAGGCCGGCCTTAAAGAGGCCGAGAGCGCAAGGGACGCGGCCTGGGCGGCATGGCGGGAGACTTGGGGTCCGGCCGGCATCCATCCCCGCTCCCCCCGGGAGATGCGAGCCTGGCTCCAGGAGCAGCGGAGCCTGAACGAGCGGTTTCAGGAACTCCTGGAGCGGGAGCGCAAGGCCGAGGCGCTGGAGCGCGATTTCGAGGCCTGCCGAAAGGAGTTGAACAACGGGCTTCGGGCCCTGTCCCTGCCCCCGGCCGGGGAAAACGAGTCCCTGTCCGCCCTGGCCGGCAGGTGCCGGCGGATAGTGCAGCGGCAGGAGGCCCTTGGGTCCGCCCGGGAGAAGCGCCTGTCCGAGAAGCAGGACAAGGAACTGGAGCGGAAGGAGGCCGCGGCCAGGCTCCACAAGGCGGAGCAGGATCTCTCCAGGTGGCAGGACCAATGGGAGGAGGCGGTGAAGCCCCTGGGGCTCGACGCTGAGGCCCTCCCGGCCCAGGCCGGCGCCGTAATGGAGGATCTGGCCGCTCTCTTTGACAAGCTCAAGGAGGCGAATATACTCCACAAGCGAATCGCGGGGATCGACCGGGACAGCGAGGCTTACGCCGACAAGGTGAATGCGCTGCTGGCCCGAGCCGCCCCCGACCTGAAGGGCCGGCCCGCCGACCAGGCCGTCCCTGAGCTCCATGCGCGGCTCAACCGGGCGCGTGAGGACAGTTCGCAGAGGGCCCGCCTCGAGAAGCAGCAGGAGAGGCAGGACGCCCGGTTGCGCAATGCCGAGGCGCGCATCCTGGAGTTGACCTCCGCCCTCGACGTCCTGTGCGAGGAGGCCGGCTGCCCGGGATACGAGGCTCTGGCCGAGGCCGAGGCCCGGTCGAACCGGCTGCGGAAGGTGGAAGCGGACCTGGAGGACCTGGAGGAGCAGCTTCGCGGTCTGAGCGGGGGGGCGCCCGTAGTCGTGTTCGTGGAGGAGGCCCGAAAAGTGGATCCGGACGAGATCGAGACCCGGCGTCTCCGGCTGGAGGAAGAGATCGCAACCCTGCGGGAGGAGCACTCCGTCCTCGGCGAAGTCATCGGAAAAGAAAAGGGCGAACTCGCTCGAATGAACGGAAGCCCGCGCGCTGCAGAACTTGCCGAGGCGGCCCAGGAAATCCTTGCAGGGCTGGAGCGGAGCGTGGAAGCGTACGCCAGGCTGCGGCTGGCCTCCGCAGTCCTGGCCCGCGCTGTTGAACGATATAGAGACAGACATCAGGGGCCGGTCCTTGAGCGGACCAATGAACTCTTCGACAGGCTCACCCTGGGCCGCTTCGAAGGAGTCCGCGCCGAGTATGACGACCAGGGCACCCCCGTGCTCATGGGAGTGCGGCCCGGAGGCCGGGAGATCGTACCGGTCTCAGGCATGAGCGACGGCACTGCGGACCAGCTCTACCTGGCCCTGCGCCTGGCGAGCCTGGAGGCCTACCTGGAGTTTAACGAACCCATGCCCTTCATTGTGGACGACATTCTTATCAAGTTCGACGACGACCGGGCCCGGGCCGCCCTGGAGGTCCTGGCCGAACTCTCCCGCAGGACCCAGGTGGTCTTCTTCACCCACCACCGCCACCTCGTGGACCTGGCCGAGACCACAAATGACGTGGTCAGGTCCTGTTTTTTGACGTCTTTCCACGCGACCCTGGATAACACCCCTATAGACGAATGAGTGACGGTTTACAGTTTACAGGTGTAAGTGAACACGCGCGGCAGAGTCAGCCGAGAAGGCTGTTTCTGGCCTCAGGCAAGGGAGCTCCGCTAGATTATCGGCTTTTTTTAAGGACGTCCCCTGACTAATGGAATGTGAAACAGAGTTGCATGTCCGTTGAAACAGGCCTTGACAAATGAGGTCCTACAGTATACTGACCTTTTTTCGCGTTTTGCTAACAGATCTTTGAACAGTTTGTTCTCCCATTCGAACAAGGTTTTAGTTCTGCCGCCTGATCATCAGGAGGTCAGTATTCATGATTTTTTCGATGCTTCTTTACACCTCACTTAGCATCTTCCTGCTGGGAACGGCTTGGAGGGTTTCCAAGTGGTTTACCCGCAGAATCGGCCCGGCGTCTCGGTCAATTCCCTCCTGTCAAAGGGTGAGAGCCGCCTTCAAGGGTACAATCCGAACGCTCTTCAGCCGGTCCATCTTGACCGCCCTGCGTGTCTTCTTTTTGGACGGGCTTTTACAGTGGAGGATCCTCAAGGAGGATGTCCTTCGCTGGCTTATGCACATGTGCATCTTTGCCGGCTTTTTGCTCCTCTTGTTGATGCATGCCCTGGAAAGCCACATCACGGCGAAGCTTTTCAAGGAGTACTATTCCACTGCCAATCCCTTCTTTTTTCTAAGAGATTTGTTCGGTGTCCTGGTGCTGATAGGCGTGTGCCTGGCCCTTTTCAGGCGTTTCATCCTGAAGGTGCCCCGCTTCAAGACCCGTGCCCCTGACATTTTCGCCATAGTTATCCTGACGGTGGTCATAGGATCCGGCTTTTTGCTCGAAGGCGCCAAGATGCTCTCACATGGTGAGTTTATGCGCATGGTCGAGGACTGGTCGGATGTAGGTGATCCGGCCGAGGTTCAGGCCCTTGAAAGCTACTGGGTGGATGCGTTCGGCCTCCACTCGCAGAGTCTTTCCCCCCCGTTTTCCGAAGAAATTCTGGCCGAGGGACAAGAAATTCACGAGATGAGCTGTGAGTTCTGCCATGCCCCGGCCCAGTGGGCCTTTGCAAGCTATGGCGTCAACCGGGCCATGGCCCCGGCCGGCTCCTTCCTGGAGCGTATCCATGCAGTCACCGTTTTCTGGTACATTCATATCCTGGCCTGTTTTGTGGGACTGGCCTATCTTCCATTCAGCAAGATGTTTCACATCATTGCGACCCCGGTGGGGCTCGTGGTCAGTGCGGTCACGGACAGGAAACGAGCCGACAAGGCGAATTTGGCCACGAGACAGGCCATCGAACTGGACGCCTGCACCCAGTGCGGCACGTGCAGCCTGAGATGCTCCGTGGCGCCCGCGGTTGCCCCATTCGGCAACCCTTACATTCTCCCCTCGGAGCGGATGGCGTATCTGCGGCGATTGGGGCGGGACGGCCTTCCCGGCCCCTCCGACCGGGAAGCGCTCCGGCAGGGGGCCTGCATCTGCTCGAACTGCGACCGCTGCACGGTTGTCTGTCCCTCGGGGATCAACCTGAGGGAATTCTGGATGTGTGTGCGAGAGGACCTGGTCCAGCAGGGAGAACCGGAACCGGCCATGCTCTCCCCCTTTTCCTTCTTTCGCGGGCTCCAGAAAACAACCCTGGATGACATCGTTGACTACAATGACCCGCTTCAGCGGGCCATGCACAGTGTCACCGCCAATGGGAACGGAAAGGTTCATTCGCCGGACAGCGAACCTCTGGACATGACAGACTCCCGGGAATCGGCCGAGGACCCCGACCTGGACGCCGGACACTTTACCGACTGCTTCGGCTGCAGAACCTGTACGACGGTCTGCCCCGTGGTGGGCAATTACGAGGATCCCGTAAACACCCTCGGGCTCCTGCCTCATCAGATCATGTTCAGCCTGGGCCTCGGCCTGCCGGACACGGCCTGCCGGTCTCGAATGCTGTGGGACTGCGTCACCTGCTATCAATGTGAAGAGCATTGCCCCCAGGGCGTGCGGGTCACGGACATCTTATACACCCTTAAGAACCGAAGCATTCAAAACCGACTGCTTTGAACAGCACCCCTGAATGCCGGGAAAAAGCCCGCTTTTCCCATCTTGGTATGAGTAAGGCCGTTTATGAAGGCCTTGTATGTGAGACAGGACAAGATATGAAAACCTATTCGTTGTTTATCGGCTGCAACATTCCAGCGAGGGCCCGGTCCTATGAAAGCGCGTCCCGTGCGGTCTTGGAGAGGTTCGGGGTGGGACTTGTCGATTCACGTGAATTCACCTGTTGCGGCTACCCGCTGAGGAATGTGGATCAAGGGGCTTTTCTCCTTTCCGCCGCGCGAAACCTGGCCTTGGCAAACCGCATGGGGCACGACATGATGGTCCTATGCAGCTGTTGCTTCGGCTCTCTCAAGGCTGCTCAGCACATGCTCGGTAGGAACGCGACGGCCCGCAGGGATGTTGAACGCATACTCCGGGAGGAGGGGCTGCAATACGACGGCGGCGTCCATATCAAGCACCTCCTGAGCGTCCTTTATCACGACATCGGCTTGGAGGCCCTGAAGAAGCAGGTAAGTCATCCTTTCCCGGAGCTCAAGATCGCCGCCCACTACGGCTGTCACGCCCTGCGGCCGAGCCATGTGACCGAGTTCGACGACCCCGTGGAGCCCAGGATATTCGAAGATCTCGTCGAAATCACCGGCGCACAAAGCGTGGAATGGGACACCAAGCTGGACTGCTGTGGGGCGCCTTTACTGGGGATAAACGACGCCCTTTCCCTGGACCTGACGCGTAACAAAATGACCAAAGCCGTTGAGGCCGGCGTGGATTTCCTGTGCACGGCATGCCCTTACTGCCAGCTTCAGTTCGAAACGGCCCGGCACAGAGGAATCGCAGGCAACGGTGAAGGGTCGACAACCGTTGCCTCATTGCTTTACCCTCAGCTGCTCGGACGCAGCATGGGCATTGAAAATAGACGTCTGGAACTGGATATGGACGTATTGAAGGACGCTGCGGTCAAATCCTAGCGGATACCGATGGATCGATTGAATAGATCCATATCCTCCTGATCCGGCCGCACAATGCGGCGGGCAGGTGAGGTCAATCTGGAGCAATTGCCATGATATTCAAGGAAACAGGCGCAGTAATGGTTGTCGGAGGAGGCATCACCGGGATGCAGTCGGCCCTGGATCTGGCTAATTCCGGTTTCTTTGTCTACCTGGTGGAACGGTCGAGTTCGATCGGCGGGATGATGTCCCAGCTGGACAAGACCTTCCCCACCAACGACTGTGCCATGTGAATTATTTCGCCTAAACTGGTCGAGGTCGGCCGGCACATCAACATAGAGCTTCTCACACTCACCGAGATTCAGGAAATCTCCGGCGAGCAGGGGAGTTTTGAGGTACGGGTGGTTAAGCACCCCAGGTACGTCGACGTGGACAAGTGCATCGCCTGTGGGGCCTGCACTGAAAAGTGCCCCAAAAAGATCCCCGACGAATACAACGAAGGCCTGATTCCCAGAAAGGCTATTTATCTGAAATACGCGCAGGCCGTTCCACTTAAGTATGCTATAGACCCTGAATACTGCATCAAGCTTACCAAGGGAAAATGCGGAAACTGCGCCAAGATTTGTCCGGCGGGGGCCATAAATTACGAAGATAAGGCTGAAGAGCTCACCCTGCAGGTGGGGGCGGTGGTTCTTGCCGACGGAACCGAGACTTATGACCCGTCAGAGCACGACACCTACGGTTATCAGAAGAACCCGGACATAGTAACCAGCATCGAATTCGAGCGGATGCTCGCAGCCTCGGGTCCCACCGGAGGACACCTGGTACGGCCATCGGACGGAAAGGAACCCAAGAGAATCGCCTGGCTCCAGTGTGTGGGCTCTAGAGAACCTAATCTTGGGGGGCGAGGATACTGCTCCAGCGTGTGCTGCACCTATGCCGTCAAGGAGGCGGTTCTCGCAAAAGAGCACTGCGACGGCGACCTGGACGCCGCCGTGTTCTATATGGACATCCGCACCACGGGCAAGGATTTTGAACGATATTACGAGCGTGCCAAAACAGAGCAGGGGGTTCGCTTTGTCAAGGCCAGAATTTCACATATCGCCAAGTCAAACGGGACGAACCGGATCCGCTATGTGAATGAGGCCGGGAAGCGGATCGAAGAGGACTTCGACATTGTAGTCCTCTCCGTAGGCCTTGGGGCGAACCGAAAGAGTGCGGACCTGGCAAAGACCCTGGGTGTGGAAGTGGATCCATACCGCTTCGTGAGCACGAGCAGCTTCCTTCCGGTCCGGACATCCAGGCCGGGCATCTATGTGGCCGGATCCCACCAGGCCCCGAAAGACATCCCCTCCTCCGTGGTTGATGCCAGCGCCGCTGTTGCCGGGGTGGCACGCGATCTTGCCGACGTGCGCTGGACCCTCACTAAAACCCCCGAGCTGCCCGAAGAGCAGGACGTGCGCGGAGCCCCGCCTCGAATCGGGGTGTTTGTGTGCTGCTGCGGCACCAACATCGCAGGCACAGTGGACGTACCGCAGGTGGTGGAGTTTGCGCGGACCCTGCCGGGAGTGGCCTATGCGGAGCAGAACCTCTTCAGCTGCTCCCAGGATACCCAGGAACATATGACCGATCTGGTCCGGGAGAAGGGTCTCAACCGGGTCGTTGTGGCCGCGTGTACGCCTAAGACCCATGAACCGCTGTTCCAGGAGACACTCACCAGCGCGGGGCTTAACAAGTACCTGTTCGAAATGGCCAACATTCGAAACCAGTGTTCCTGGGTCCACCGCGGTGACCCGGAAGGCGCCACGCAAAAGGCCAAGGACCTGGTCGCCATGTCAGTGGCCAAGGCGCGCAGGCTCAGGCCCCTGACCGAGCCCGTTCTGGAGATCATCCCTACGGCCCTGGTAATCGGTGGCGGCATCGCCGGCATGGAGGCGGCGAGGGCACTGGCCGATCAGGGTTATCCTGCATACTTGGTCGAGAGAAGCGCCCGGCTGGGAGGACACGGCCTCTCCCATCATGAGACATGGAAGGGAGAATCCATACAGGCCTACCTTTCCGAACTGGTGGAGGACGTCCATCGCCATCCGGGGATCCAAGTCCTCCTGAAGGCCCAAGTCGAGGAGGTGGACGGGTTTGTCGGTCATTTCCGATCCATGGTCCGCCAGGGCCGGAAGAGCCGGATGATCGAGCACGGCGTTACCATCATTGCAACCGGAGCCCTTGAGTATTCGCCCCTGGAACATATCTATGGAGAGCATCCGAATATCCTTACCGGACTGGAACTCCAACGCCGGCTGGTTTCAGGGGACTACACCTTCGAGCAAACCCGTACGGCGGTCTTTCTGCAATGCGTCGGATCCCGCATTCCGGAGCGGCCTTACTGTTCCAAGATTTGCTGTACCCAGTCCATCAAGAGCGCTTTGGCACTGAAGGCGATCAACCCTTCCATGAGGGTCCTCATCGTTTACCGTGACATGCGGCCCTATGGCCTTCGTGAAGACCTTTACCGCAAGGCCAGGGAGGCCGGAATCGTCTTCATTCGCTACCGAAGCGAGGAGGGATTCCATGTGACCTCCGACGACGGGCTTTTGCAGGCGGCCTTTACGGATACCGGGTTGAACCGCCGAATGACCGTCCGACCGGATCTGCTCGTCCTGGCTTCCGCTGTGGTGCCGGGAAACCAGTCCCAACTGGCCCAGCTCTACAAGGTTTCCCTGAACGATGACGGCTTCTTCAGCGAGGCCCATGCAAAGCTTCGCCCGGTCGATTTTGCCACCGAGGGGGTGTTTGTCTGCGGGCTGGCCCACTCCCCAAAGCCGGTGGACGAAAGCATCGCACAGGCCCAGGCCGCTGCGGCTCGGGCCTCGACCCTTCTTGCGGCCGAGCGGATCCCGGTAAGTGGAACGGTTGCAGCGGTGGATTCGGCCTTGTGCAGTATGTGCCGCGTCTGCGCCTCGATCTGTCCATACTCCGCTCCGGTTGTAGACGAGAGAACCGGAAAGATGAGGATCCGGCCCACTCTGTGCAAGGGCTGCGGCCTGTGTGTGGCTTCCTGCCGGTCAGGAGCGATCCGGCTTGACGGTTTTGACGACTCTCAGATCCTCTCCATGATCGATTATGCCTGAAATGCCTTCGGCCTCGAGCTGTCAGGCTTGACACGGCCACGAATCACGAACACGAAAGACGTGTTTTTCGCTTTTCGCCGAAACCGGCACAGACACACCTCAAAGCGGTCTTGCCGTTCAGCATGATTATGTACAATATCCGGATGGTTTGCTATACTGAATAAAGAAGAGCGTCCCATGGAATCACACATAGTAACGGGGCTTATGGGGCTGCGATTTCTTTTCGCCGACTCCAGGATTCCCCAAAGGACTTTGCGGTCCACCCAAGGGAAAGGAGTGCTTTATGATCGAGATATCCCAGTTCAAAAGCATTCGCATGCTCAGCTATCTAACGGATGAGATGCTCCAAAAGCTTCAACCCATCACCAGCATCATGGAATTCAAGGCGGGAGAGTACATCTTCAAGGAGGGTGAATACGCGGAGTACGTGTATTCGATTCTGGAAGGAGATGTAGGCCTGGAAACCGAAAAGAGCCCCTCCAGGTTGATTTTGGTCACCAAGATCACCTGCGGCATGACCCTCGGGTTTTCCGCCCTCCTGGATACCGAGCACAGGAAATACCTGGGCTATGCAAAGGCCCTTACCGACACGAAGCTCTTTGCCTGGAAGGGTGCGGAAATGGAGAAGCTCTTTGTCCAGGACTACGAGATGGGTTTTCTCATAATGCGGCGCATCGCCAACACCATTGATAGACGTCTCCAGATCACCAAAACGCAACTGGTTGACATTTATCAATAATTTTCAAAATGGGTCCGGAAGGACAGGGTTCAGCCGTCTGCTGCACTCTGTCCTGGAATCTATTATGGCCCATAGATTTTCTTCCAGGGGGCACTTTCCTTCTGCCTGTAATCGGCGAGTGCAAGGTAGAAGGCGCCCACAGCCAGTTGGGCGCAGTGTTCGGACTCCGGTGGAAGTGGGCCGGCGGCGTTCAGCACTTTTTCAGGCGTTATTTCCCATGCCTCTTGTATGGTTTTGCCTTCGGCGAACCGCGCCACCGCATCGGCGCAGGCCAGGGTGCTCGCGCAGCCGTTGATTCGAAATGATGCCCTTTTTATGCGGCCGCCGGAAACGAAAAGGGACATCTCCACGGTGTCTCCACATACCCCGGTGTTACTGCCGCACCCGTCCGCCTTTTTAAACCCGTTTTCTCCAGTGCTTTCCCCTATCATTCGTAATCGCTCCGGATGCGTTTCAAGTGCCCGAACAGCTTCGCTTTCGATGGAAAACAGGATAACCGCGCTGCCTCCACAGGGAGTCAGTAAGCGTCGAAGCGAAATTGATTTTACATGCAACGGACCTGGTTGTCCATCGCGCTGCCTGCGTATGAGCAATAACTCATGCGTCCCTTGTTCAAAAAATGCAGGTAAGCACAAATCAGTCGTGTCCCACGAGAAAAAACTGTTGACATTACCCGGATCGTGGAGATGACCTGGAATCCTATCCTGGTCCTCATGCACAGGCTCATCGTGGACCTTTCTTTCGCCTTTTTCGAAAGCGTGAAGCCTACCCCGGCCATGATCGAGAACACGATCGAAGGACACAGGATTTGATACATCACCCTTCCGATTGTCTTTCTTGACTTGCTCCCGCCGGCACGTTATCCTGAATGTGTTGCGAAAATGGTTACTTAACCCTTCTGAAATGGTTATGAATACCACTTCTTTCTGCAAGCGTTGTTCCGTGGTCCGTGTAAACACGCTTTGCCGTTTG
>CAZEIA010000044.1:0-20125 GCA_964512335.1 uncultured Desulfobacterales bacterium | reverse complement strand
GTGATCGACCTGGCGGATCTCGACTACATCAGCAGCGCGGGTCTTAGAAGCATCCTCGCCCTGGCCAAGAAACTCAAGACCGGAGGCGGCTCACTCCATCTCGCCGCACTTCAGGATGCGGTGAAGGAAGTCTTCGACATCTCGGGATTCAGTTCCATCATTCCCATCTCCGACTCCGTCGAAGCTGCCGTCAGCGTCTGACATCATGTCTGAAATCCGGCGTCCTGCGAAACTCGAAAACATCCAGGACCTCATGGCCTTTATCACGGATTGTGCAGAAGGCAGAGGCTTCACGCCCAAGCGGATCAAGGAGATTCAACTGGCCGCGGAGGAAGCCCTGGTCAACATATTCAACTATGCCTACCCGGAAAACCGAGACGGAGAGGTGCGGATACACTGTGAGTCCGGAAACAAAGACCGCCTTGAAATCGAGTTCCGGGATCGTGGAATCCCTTACTCTTTCGAAGATCTGGGAGACCCGGACGTGTCCGCGCCAATGTCGACCAGGCAAATCGGCGGCCTGGGGATCTTCCTCATCCGGAAGATGGTGGACGATGTCCGGTTCCGAAGGGAGAACGACGAAAACATCCTCACCTTCATACTTCAACCCCGCGACCAGGATGCCGAAGCTGGCCCGCGGCGGTCTTCCTGACGCCATGCGCTGTGCAAACCGAGCCACAGGCCAGGCCCACTATCTTGCAGTCCGCCGCCTGCTTGTCCTCGGACTCGCACTCGTCCTCCTGATTATATCGGGCCCTGCTCACGGCGAAGAGCAGCAGCTCAAGCCGGCCGTCTTTCTACCCCAGTGGGTGCCTCAGGCCCAGTTCGCAGGCTACTACGCCGCCCTTGACCGCGGTATCTACCAAAAGCACGGTATTGACCTGCACATTTTAACAGGCGGGCCTAACCGGGCCGCGGACGAGTACCTCAAGGAACACAAGGTCGACTTCGCCACACTCTGGCTCTCAACCAGCATCCCCATGCGGGCCGAGGGGATCCCGATCATCAACCTGGCGCAGATAATGCAGAACTCGGCGCTCATGCTCGTCGCCAAGAAGTCGAGCGGCGTTATCGAACCCGGGGACATGAACGGTAAGAAGGTGGGCCTCTGGGGGCCCGTTTTCCAGATCCAGCCCCGGGCCTTTTTTCGAAAGTACTCCGTTGACGTGGAGGTAATAAGGCAGTCTTTTTCCGTAAACCTGTTCCTCCGCAACGGCGTGGATGTGGCCTCGGCCATGTGGTACAACGAGTACCACACCATACTGAACTCCGGGCTGAACCCCGAAGAGCTCACCACATTCTTCTTTCATGAGCACGGGCTCAATTTTCCCGAAGACGGGATCTACGCCCTGGAGGAGACCCGGGCCCGGGACCCTGAACTGTGCAAGGCCTTTGTCAGGGCTTCCATCGAGGGCTGGGAGTATGTCTTCAACCATCCCGAAGAGGCCCTCGACATCGTGATGCGCAACCTGGAGGCCGCCCGCATCCCCGCCACGCGCGTCCACCAGCGATGGATGCTCAAGTGTATGCGCGACCTCATTAAACCCGAGGAATCAAAGGTCCCCATAGGCAGCCTCAGCCGGCGGGATTACCTGCGGGTCGCAAGGGGCCTTGTGAAAAACGGCATGATGGAAACGATCCCCGATTTTGACGATTTCTACCGGAGCTGCGCAGGCAATGCTGAAGAATAGGGGACTGGCCTTCAAGCTCACGCTGCTGATTATGGCAAGCATTTCACTGATCTTCGCAGGGATCTTCGCCTACAACTATGCATACTCCAAGCGGATAATCACCAGGAACATCGAGTCCAACGCACTCAACCTGGCCCGCGCCACGGTGAACCGGATGGACAAGGTCTTCACCTCGGTGGAGAAGATTCCCAAGAACCTATCCTGCGTTATGGAAGTCTACTCTCCTTTGGGCGGTGAGCTGATTGAGCTTCTCAGGAAGATCGCGTCAGAGAACACCGAGATCTACGGCTCGGCCATCGCCTTCGCCCCGTTCGAGTACAACCGGAACACCGAGCATTTTGCGCCCTACGTGTTCAAGAGCGGCGGCTCCATCGAATTCACCTATATCCCGTACGACTATCTGTACTGGGACTGGTATCAGATTCCCAAGGAGCTGTCCCACCCGGTATGGAGTGAGCCATACTTCGATGAGGGCGCAGGCAATATAGTCATGTCAACCTTCTCGGCCCCCTTCTACAAGGAGAGGTTCAACAAGCGTGTGTTCTCGGGCGTGGTCACCGCGGACATATCGCTCTCATGGCTCCAGAGGATAGTGTCCTCGATTCAGATCGCGGAGACCGGATACGGGTTTCTCATCTCCAAGAACGGGACCTATATCACGCATCCCCTGGAACGGCTGGTCATGAACGAGTCCATCTTCAGCGTGGCCGAGGCCAGGGAAGACACGCGGATGAGAGAGTTGGGACGCGCCATGATTAGAGGCGAATCAGGCTTTGTTCAGTTCAAAAACGTCTTTGACAAGCAGTGCTGGCTCGCTTATGCGCCTCTTCCCTCCAACGGCTGGTCCCTGGGGGTGCTGTTCCCGCAGGACGAGCTCATGGAGGACATTACACATCTCAACCAAACCGTCCTGATACTGAGTTTCGTGGGGTTTCTCTTCATCTTTGCGGTCATCGTGCTCATAGCACGCTCGATTACGCATCCCTTGAGAAACCTCTCGAAAGCGGCGCAGGAAATCGCAACAGGCAACCTGGACGTGACCCTGCCCGTCATCAAGGGAGGAGACGAGGTGGCCCGTCTAGCCGGATCCTTCGACCACATGAAGACCTCCCTCAAGCAGTACATCGCAGACTTGACCGAGACCACGGCCGCCAAGGAGCGCATCGAGAGCGAACTCAAGATCGCCCACGACATACAGATGGGAATCCTTCACAAAATTTTTCCTCCCTTTCCGGACAGGCACGAATTAGACATCTACGCCACACTGATACCGGCCAAGGAGGTGGGCGGAGACCTCTACGACTTCTTCTTCATGGACGACGACCACCTCTGCTTCACAGTGGGCGACGTGTCGGGCAAGGGAGTACCCGCGTCCCTGTTCATGGCCATCACCAATACCCTCATCAAGACCAAGGCCACCAGGGGGCTGACTCCGGATGCGGTGCTCAGCCGTGTGAACGAGGATCTGGCCATGGACAACCCGTCCATGATGTTCGTTACCATGTTCCTGGGAATCCTGAACATTCGCACGGGCGAGCTGTCTTACGCCAACGGCGGCCATAACCCGCCCTATATTATCCGCGCCGGTGGGGGTGTTGAGCCGCTGGAAATGACCGGCGACGTGGCCCTGGGCGTGGTTGAGAGCTTTGTCTTCCAGTCCAGGACAATCTTCCTGGGGAAGGGGGACACCCTGTTCCTTTACACGGACGGCGTGACCGAGGCCATGAACATGAAGAACGAGCTGTTCGGGGTCGAACGTATGGTTCGTGACCTGGAGCGGTTCAGGGACGCACCCATCAAGGAACTCATAGAAGGCGTCATGCAGTCCATCCGGGACTATTCCGACGGGGCCCCGCAGACCGATGACATCACTATGATGCGCCTGATTTATAAAGGGGGGTGAAGTATTTAGCTGTTAAGCTTTTTAGCGGTTAAGCCGAAACAGAAAGAAAGAGTCGATGAGCTTGGAAAACACCCTGGAGGCGTCCTTCACCCTTATAATTCTTCGTGTCCTTCGTGCTCTTCGTGGTGAAATTTTTTATCTTTTCGGCTCAACAGCTTAACAGCTCAACAGCTGCGGCCCAAAAGGCCGCTCCGGAGAAACTATGAACAAAAACGCCCACACCTCCCATCCACAGCCACCCCCACCCTCCCCCTCCGTAGCCGTCATAGGAAGCGGCTACTGGGGGAAGAACCTGGTCCGGAACTTCCACAAAATCGGGGCCTTGAAATTGATCTGCGACCGGAGCGAGGCCGTGCTCTCCGGGTTCCGCGAGCAGTACCCGGATGTTGAGACCTGCCTGGCACTGAACGATGTCCTGTCAAGAGGCGACATTCAGGCCGTGGCCGTGGCCACACCCGCCGAGACCCACTTCACCGTGTCCAGGGAGGCCCTGTTTGCAGGAAAGCACGTGTTCACGGAAAAGCCCCTGGCCCTTCGTGTGACCGATGCCGCAGGCCTGGTGGACCTGGCCCGGGACAGGGGCCTCACCCTCATGGTGGGTCACCTGCTCCAATACCATCCTGTGTTTCAAAGGCTCAAGGAACTCTCAGAGGTGGGGGAACTCGGCCGGATCAACTACATCTACTCCAACCGCCTCAACCTCGGAAAAATCCGCCGGGAAGAGAACATCCTCTGGTCATTCGCCCCGCACGACATCTCAATGATCCTGACCCTTGCTGGCGAGGAGCCGGAGACAGTTCTTGCCACCGGCGGTTACTACCTCCACCAGCGGATCGCGGACGTCACAACCACGCACTTGGCCTTTCCGTCAGGCCTCCGGGCCCAGGTCTTCGTATCCTGGCTCCACCCGTTCAAGGAGCAGAAACTGGTGGTGGTGGGCGACAAGAAAATGGCGGTGTTCGACGACACGCAGCCCTGGGAGGACAAGCTCCTCCTCTATGCTCACCAGATCCAGTGGCAGGAACACGTCCCCGTCCCCGCAAAGGCTGAGCCGGAGCGCCCTATAATACCTCAGGACGAACCCCTGCGCGTCGAGTGCATGCACTTCCTCAGCGCTTTCAACAACGGCAGCACCCCGTTCACGGACGGCCTGGAGGGCGTCCGGGTGCTCAAGGTGCTGAATGCGGCCCAGCAGTCCCTTGACAGCGGGGGAAAGGCGGTTCCCATCAGCAGCAGCGAGGTCCTGGCCGAGCCTGAAGCCTCAACCGAAAAGCCCTACTTTGCCCACGAGACAGCAGTGGTGGACGACGACTGCGAGATAGGTGCGGGCACCCGGATCTGGCACTTCACCCACATCCTTTCACGGTCCCGCATCGGCGAGAAGTGCAATATAGGCCAGAACGTGATGATCGGACCGGACGTCACCCTAGGCAAGGGCTGCAAGCTCCAGAACAACGTGAGCGTATACCCCGGGGTGACTCTCGAGGACTACGTCTTCTGCGGGCCGAGCATGGTCTTCACCAACGTCTATAACCCCAGGGCGGGAATCAGAAAAATGGACCAGGCCCGGGCCACTCTTGTCCGGAAGGGCGCAACCATCGGAGCCAATGCCACCATTGTCTGCGGCAACACCCTTGGCCGCTATTGCTTTGTGGGCGCCGGCGCAGTTGTGAACCGCAACGTCCAGGACTACGCCCTGGTGGTGGGAAACCCGGCCCGGCGCATCGGCTGGGTGTGCGAGTGCGGGGAGCGCCTGCCGGACGACCTCACCTGCCTCACCTGCTCCAAGGCCTACCTGGCCGAAGGAGAAGGCATTACAAGGATTGGGGACTGAAAGACGAACAGAGAAAGGAATTAATCATGCAGTTCATAGATCTGAAAGCGCAGCAGGTCCGCATTCGCGAGGCCATTGAGTCCAACATACGCGGCGTGCTCGACCACGGCAAGTACATCATGGGTCCGGAGATCCGCGAACTCGAGAAGCGCCTGGCCGCTTATACGGGCGCAAAGCACGCCATTGGTTGTTCATCTGGCACCGACGCCCTGATCCTCGCCCTCATGGCCCTTGACATTGGCCCGGGCGACGCGGTCTTCACTTCGCCCTTCACCTTTGTGGCCACGGCCGAGGTAGTGAGCCTCCTCGGGGCAACCCCCGTATTCGTGGACATAGACCGGAACACTTACAACATCGATCCGGCCAGGTTCGAAGAGGCGATTCAGGCGGTCAAGGCCTCTGACGGCAGACGCCACCCGATCCCCCGGGCAAGCGGCCTCCTGACCCCCAGGGCCGTCATCCCGGTGGATCTCTTCGGCCTGCCCGCGGATTACGACGCGGTCAACGAAATCGCCCGCAAACACGGTCTCGCTGTCATCGAGGATGCAGCCCAGTCATTCGGCGGGGAGTACAAGGGGCGCAAGGCGTGCAGCCTGGGGGACGTCGGGTGCACGTCCTTTTTCCCGGCCAAGCCCCTGGGCGCTTACGGTGACGGAGGCATGATCTTCACGGACGACGGCAAAATCGACGAGGCCCTGCGTTCCGTTCTGGTCCACGGCCAGGGCCGGGACAAATACGAGAACGTGCGCATAGGCATGAACGGCCGCCTGGACACCATGCAGGCAGCGGTTCTACTTGCCAAATTCGACATCTTTCCCGAGGAGATAGGCCTCAGGCAGGAGGCGGCGGCCCGATACAAAAAGGCCCTCACGGCCGCGGTCCCGGACCTGATCGTGCCGTCCATTCCCCAAGGCTATGTCTCGGCCTGGGCCCAGTACTCGGTCCTGGCCCGTGACCTAGGGCACCGAACCGCCCTCCAGAACACCCTGAAGGAGGCCGGTATACCCACAGCCATCTACTATCCCAAGCCCCTCCACCTCCAGGGAGCGTTCTCCCGCCTGGGATACGGCGAAGGCGACTTCCCGGTCAGCGAGGACTGCTCGCAGCGCATATTCAGCCTGCCCATGCATCCCTACTTGAAGGCGGCGGACCAGGACAGGATCGCACAGGCCCTTTCCTGATCCGAAGAAAAGAGAGGACGCCCTTGGATAAACGAATCCTTCACGTGGTCGGCGCCCGGCCCAACTTCATGAAGGCGGCGCCTGTTCACGCATCCCTGGCCGAAACAAAAGGTGTTTCCCAGCTCCTGGTGCACACGGGCCAGCACTACGATGAGATCATGAGCGAGGTCTTCTTCAAGGAGCTGGGCCTCCCCGAACCTGACCTCAATCTTGAAGTTGGCTCGTCCTCCCACGCGATTCAGACCGCCGAGGTCATGATCCTCTTCGAGCAGGTCGTTTTCAAGCAGGCGCCCGATGTCGTGGTGGTTTACGGAGACGTGAACTCCACCCTGGCCGCGGCCCTGGTCTGCGCAAAGCTCGGGGTCTCCGTGGCCCACGTGGAGGCCGGGCTCCGGTCCTTTGATAAAACCATGCCCGAGGAGGTCAACCGGGTCCTCACGGACCACATCTCGGAGCTGCTCTTTACCCCCTCTGTGGACGGCAATGAGAACCTGGCGCGTGAAGGCGTGGACTCAAACAAGGTCCATCTGGTGGGCAACGTGATGATAGACACCCTGATGAGGCTGTTTCCCAAGGCCCTGGAACGTTGGGACCAGGGGCTTTCCGAGCAGTGGGGCCAAAGGGACTACGCACTGGTCACCCTTCACCGGCCTTCCAACGTCGACGACCCCGACCGGCTTGGGCGGCTCATGAGCGCCCTGGACGAGCTTTGCAGGGACGTCCGGGTGGTGTTCCCCATCCACCCCCGCACGCGCAGCCGGCTTCAGGATCTCTCATTCGAGCCCGGCGGCAAAGGCCTTCACTTGATCGAACCCCTTGGCTACCTTGACTTCCTGGCCCTCCAGCGGCACGCATCAGTGGTGATAACAGATTCGGGCGGCATCCAGGCCGAGACCACATTCATGGGCGTGCCCTGCGTAACGGCCCGTTCCAACACAGAGTGGCCGGTCACCACGGACATGGGCACAAACACCCTCGTGGGCCTTGACACGGACGCCCTGAAAAAGGCGGTCCGGGCCGCCCTGCAAGGCCCGATAGAACTGAAAGCCATCCCGCCCCTCTGGGACGGGCATGCCGGCAGGCGCATCGCCTCCCGCCTCTGCGCTTGATAAAAGGTTGTCTTGAGCGTATTCGGGATTTGAAGTATAATTTTTAGTGAACGTAACGGCAATGCCGACAATGAGAGGTTCGGCCCATGGACCTGACCGCCGCCGGAAATTACCTCGAGGCCAGGGAAGACGTAGCCTTCGCCTACCTGTTTGGAAGCATGGTCTCTGGAAAGCCCGCGCCATTGAGCGACGTGGACATTGCCGTCTATCTCACCGAGGGGGATTTTTCAGAAAAACGCCTGGAACTCATTGGGGACCTGAGCGACATTCTGGGCACAGACCGCGTCGACCTGGTCATATTGAATACAGCACCTCCCGGCCTCAGGGCCAGGGCGGTCCGGTCAAGAACGGTCCTGGCGGACCGTCAACCCTTTACCCGTCATGCTTTTGAATCTAAAGCCCTTCGGGTGTACATGGATTTCTCCAAGCTCGAAAACAGCATTCTAAAACGAAGGTACCTGCATGGTTGACAAGACCCTACCGCTTCCGATTTCGATTATAGCAACATCAAGACTTCTTGATTTTTCTGACAGCTTTTCAGGAGTAAGGCACTAATACTTCAGATGTTCATCCACATACCGGGCGAGGATCTCAGCGGTTGCGCGCGGGGGCCGGACCATGAGGTAGTGGTCGATAATGGCATGGGCCATTTCGTGGGCGACCATGCCTTCGTGCACGTCCTTCACATTGAAATAGATAGTGTTGCGCTCGTATATGTACCAGGCCCGGACCCGCAGGGTCGGGCTCCCTGTGAAACTCCGGTACACACGGGCCAGGGCGTCCTGGTCCGGGTACAGGCGAAGGGTCACTTTGGTCATATCCCCTCGCATATCAAGTATCTCCTGCACCCTTTCATAAAGCGCGTCAATCTTCCCTGACACGGCATTGAGCAAATCGTCCCCCTTGGGCCTGGAGGAAAAGAGACTACCGAAGCCGCCCCCTCCCGGGGAATACTTCACCTTGGAGTCGAACTGGGACAGGTCTTCCATGTCCCGGTAAAGCACCACGGCATGCCTGGTCTCGAGCCTCTGCGTCAGGGGATCCTGGGCGCGGGCGGACCCCAGGAATACGGACTGCACCAGGCCTGCAATCACCAGGGCAGGGATTATTCTAAAGAGTATTTCCTTGTGCAGAGTCATGAGACAGCGGACTTACACCTTGAAACTGTCGTGAACAGTCGTCTGGGCCTGCTTCAGCTTTTCCAGGAGATGCCCGGATGCTTTTTCCTTCTCCGCCAGCCTCGCGGCCTCGTCCAGCTGCCCCTGAAGCTCCAGGAGCCGCCCCCTCAGGGACGCGGTCATCTTGTTCAAGCTGTCGGCCATGTCCGTGACCTCGTCCTTTTTTCTCAGGTGCACGACCTTGGTGAGGTCGCCCTCGGCGATCTCCGAGAGTTCCTTTTCGAACCTGAACAAAGGCCCGGCAATCCTGTGGGAGACATAGAGCACCACAAAGATGCAGCCCACTGTTACCAGGCCCAGCGTGATGAAGTTCGTGTAGATCACAGCGGGCAGTATGGCCACCGAGGTCGTCCTCACCATAAGCCTGGAGTTCTCGTACGTGGAGGTCAGGGAGCCCTGTGCCAGAAAATACAGCAGGGCCGTGGAAATGACGGCCCCGACGATTACCAGCAGGCAGAACTTCAGGATGAACCTTGTCTGGTAACCCTTCTTGATAAAATGCTGTTTACGCCGATAAGGTCTCTTTTCGGCCATGACCGCCCTCCGGATGGCGGGCCCAGCGGACCCCCATCATGGTTTGATTAGCGCCTCGTTCACCTCTACTTCGGCTTCCTCGCGCAGCTTGTCCATCCACTCGTTCAGCCGGGCCTCGCGTTCCTCTTCCAGAAGGGCCCGGCCGATTTGCTCCTTTATCTCCTCGAACTCCGGCAGACCGCCGTCAGCAGCCTTCATCTCGTCGTAGCGGGCCCTGACCTGCTCCTCGGTAATGCTGACACGCTTGCACACTTCCTCCCCCATGAGGGACATGAGGTCGCGGATAAGGGTCGCCTCCCAGTAACGCTCAATGGTCCGGACAAACTCCTCCCTCTGATCCAGCTTTCGCCGCATGGCCTCCTGAAGGAGCAGTTCCTTTCGTATGAGGCGATTCAGAAACTCCTGCTTGTCTTCCCGGGTGAGGTTATACAGCTCCGAAACGCTGACGTCCGAGTTCAACTGGATCTCATACTCTTTGAGCGTCAGGTCGTAGTCGTTTATCCGGGCAACAACCCCCCTTTCGTCCTCCCCGGGCCTGTCGGAGCAGGCGGCCGCCGCCACAAGCAAGGCAACTGCCAGGCCGAGACACAACCTCTTGAGCAATCGAGACATCCCTGTCCTCCCTGTCTGGCCGGCCCCGATACACAAAGGCCTTTGTCTGAATACATGCAAAATCAATTCCAAGCGGCATGTTACACAACTCCCCCCTCCAAAACAACCAGGGAGCGTTTTCAAACAAAAATAACTTGACCTGCGATATTGGATGCGGGAAAATTACATTGAATTATCCTATAATTGGAGACAAAACCATGACACCTTCGATCAACCGCATTGCCGGTTTTATCGTGTGCGCCCTGTTTATCCTGGCCGGGTTCGCCCCGAATCAGGCCGTCGCAGAGCAGACCGGGCCTGTCAGGCTGGCGGCCAAGGACGGAGCCGCCCTGGAAAAGCCTCCTGCCAGATATGAAGAGACAATGCAGAAGGCCATGGAAACAGTCCTGCAGACCATCAAGGAGATCGAAGCAGAGGAGAGCCTCAGCCTCGAGGAGAAGCAGCAGAGGGCCATGGATTTTGTCCGGAACTACCGTTGGGGCATGGACGGCAAGCAGTATTTCTGGATCAACGACCTGCAGGGACGCATGCTCATGCATCCCACAAACCCGCAGCTCGAAGGTCAGATCCTCACCAACATGCGTGATGCCGACGGCAAGCTGATCTTCGTGGAATTCATCGCAATGTGCCTGGAAAAGGGCGGCGGTTTTGTAAACTACCTCTGGCCCAACCCCACAGGGCAGGCGCCCGAACCCAAGACCTCCCTGGTCCAGCTCTACAAGCCGTTCGGCTGGGTTGTGGGCACCGGCCTCTACATGGAGACCATCGAGGCCTATGATGAACCTATTGAGCCTGACTTTTTTGTTCCCCTGGTAGACCCCCCTCCTGACGACCGCCGGCCTGCCAGTCCTGTATAACCAGACCTTTTTACATCCTTTCTGCTTGACAGAAGGTCATCAACTATGCGATTAGATGGCCTCTTTTTGATGTAAAAGCCAACCGTCCCCAAAAGGCACTTGACGCCGATAGTGTAAGAGGCCCCCCAACGTCCTTAAGACTGTCAGGCGAGGGCACTGATATGCGCTTGTTAAAATCCTCAATAGCAGTCCTGTTCCTATGGATATGCATTTTCGGCCCTTTCGTCAAGCCTTCCGGAGCCGCACCCAAGTTCAAGATCAAGCCCATGGTCACTACGGGAGCCCGCGTGGAGACCAACTTCTTCAACACCGAGGAGAACGAGCGGGACGTCTACACCTTCCTCCTGCAGCCCGGCGTCATGCTCGGCCTCGAGACCCCCAAGACCAAGGCCACCCTCCACTACACACTGGAAGGCTACAAGTACCAGGACGTGGGAGGAAGGCCCGAGGGCGCCCCCGAGGTCTCGGACCTTGACTACGTGGGGCACCTGGCCTCTCTGGAGCTTCGGTACCGCCCTGCCCGCCGGATCACCTTCGGCCTGAACGACGCCTATTACCGCACCCGGTATCCCACGGCGTACGACCGGCTTAGCGACTCCATCGAGCTCGGTAAGTACAATATCAACCGGCTCACACCCATGGTCTTCTACGACTTTGAGAACAGGTTCTCAGCCGGACTGCGCTACCGCCGAACGGACATCTGGTACGAGGAGCAAAACCCCAACGACTCGGTTGAACACCGAATCATGGGCAACGTCATCTACGATCCCACACGTACCACCACCCTGGACCTCGAGCTCCAGCACTGGTGGATGAACTACGACAACATAGACCGTGACTACACCTCGAACCAGATCAAGCTCATCTTTCAAAAGCGGTACAAGTACTATGCCTTTGACGCCGGCATAGGCTATCACAGGCGCGACTACGACAACCCGGCCATAGAAGACGGCGATATCATAGCCTACAAGATCTCCATCCTGGGGCAGAACCCGCCGCCTCCCGAGGGACGCCGTCACCTGGGGGAGCGATTCGTTCGCGCCCGCACCCACGGCTACCTGGCTTTTGAAAGGGACTTCAACAACTACGGGGACGACTACACCGCCTACCGCCTGACCGGCGACGTAGGCCACGTGTTCTACGGCAAGCTCCAAGCCAGGATCAAAGGCTATTACCAGTGGAGCACTTACTCGACCCAGCGCGGCCTCACGCACACCGGCAACATGGAGATCCGCAACGACAAGACCCTTTATGCCGCAGGCAGCCTTGCCTACCTCTTTTCGGAACGCATGGACGTCACCTTCACGGGCGGCCTGAAAGACCGCAACTCCAACATAGTGGGCGGCAGCTACACGAACAGGTTCCTTATGCTGATGTTCAACTTCAACTTCGATTTCAAGAGTCGTGGAGGCTACACCGAGGAGGGAATCTACTACTAGTCCATGGGGACGCTCTTAAATAATTCAATAACTCACACAGCGGCCCTTCGGACCATGGCTGTACAGCCTTTGGAAAAGTTATTGAATTATTTAAGAGCGTCCCCTGTTTTTCCGATACCTTAAATGAAAAAGGCCATGCCCGGCCTCCCGAGGTTACGACACAGTGATCAAAGCATTTTCATACAAAACCTTTGTTCCCGCTCTTATTGGACTCTGCTTGTGGGTCTTCTGCCTGCCGCAGGCTGCATGGCCCCAAGCCAGGGCATACCGTCTAGGCCCCAGCGACGTTATCTCCGTCACGGTCTTTGCAGGAGGCGAGAAGCAGTACGACTCCGACCTCACCGTCTCATCCCGGGGCACAATCAACGCCCCCTTCATCGGAGAGATCGAGGCGGCCGGGATGACCACCAACGAGCTGGAGCAAAAAATCAAGGGACCACTGGAGCGGGACTACTTTGTAAACCCGGACGTCAACATATCCGTCAGGGAGTTCCGCAGCCTTCACTACTACATATCCGGAGGCGTCGAAAAACCCGGCCTTTACGAGACCCGAAGCGAGTACACCCTGATGGAACTCATTGCCAAGGCCGAAGGCGTGGTCCCGGATCGCGGCAATGTGGCCTACATCATGCGTGAGGCTGCAAATGAGGCCGTGGCTGGAAAAGACGCCGCAGAACTGGCTTCGACCACAGAGCCCATCAGGGTGGACCTGAAGCGGCTCCTGGACCAGGGCGACATGTCCGTCAATGTTCAGCTTCAGCCCGGAGACCTGGTCTACATACCCTTGGAGAAGTCCCAGGATGTTGCCCAGTCCAAGATCTACGTGGAAGGCGAGGTCAAAAAGCCCGGTCTGTATGACTGGCAACCCGGCATGACCGCCATGAACGCCTGCGTCTTGGCCGGCGGATTCGACCGTTTTGCCGCGCCCAACCGCGCCAAAATCATCCGTCGGCAAAACGGCGACACCATAACCATCGAGGTCAACCTGAAAGACGTCCGCGAGGGCAAAACCGCTGACCCGCCCCTCCAGCCTGGGGATCGGATTCATATTCCTGAAACCTTTTGGTAGCGACCCGAAGGGTCGCAGCTGTTGAGCTGTTAAGCTGTTAAGCTAAAAACATTTTAGAAGACTCGAAATACTAATGGTTCATGATGGATCGATAACTTTTCAGCTCAACAGCTCAACAGCTCAACAGCTAATAAGGTTTAACAATGATCCCACAACCCCAACAACCCCCCACTCAGACGCCTGATCCAAGCCGCATGTCCTTACCCCCCTGGCTGCCCCAAGGCGGAGGAGGCAGCGGAGAGGAGGAGCAGACCATCCATCTCACTGAGTACTACCACGTCCTTCTCCGGCACAAGTGGACCATCGCGCTCACGGTGGTGCTGGTGTTCCTCCTGGTGATGCTCTACAACTCCCGGCTCATCCCTGTGTTTCAGGCCACGACCACAATGATCATAGACAAGGACCAGAAGCAGTCCCCCATAACAGGGCAGCGCACCGAATACGAGAGCTACCTGTCCGAGTCCATGACATTTAACACCCACTTCCAGCTCATAAAGGCACGGCCTGTCATGGAGCGGGTGATTCAGCGCCTGGACCTGGACCCGGCCGACCTTTATCCCGGCATGGACGAGCCCTCTTTTGCCCCGGTGGGTGCGATCCAGCAGTGGATCTCACAGCTCAAAAAAAACACTAAACTGCTCCTGGGCCTGGACAGGAAGCAGCAGACCGGGGCAGCGGCCGAGGATCTGGAGCCCCTGGACGAGACCACCCTCCTGGTCCAGATCCTTCAGGGCATGTTAGAAGTGGAGCCCATCGAGGAGACCCGGCTGCTCAAGCTCCAGGTGTACAGCCCCATTCCCCACATGGCCCGCGAGATAGCCAATGCCACTGCCCAGGCCTATATCGACTTCAATATTGCAAACCGCCTCGAGTCCTCTCAGAACACCCTGGCCTGGCTTACTGACAACCTCTATGGCGTCAAGAAGACCCTTGAAGACGCTGAGCAGGAATTCCTCGGATACAAGCAGGACGCCCAGCTCATATCGCTTCAGGACACCCAGCAGGTGACCGCCCAGAAAATGCGGGAGTTCAACGACGCCTTTATCCAGGCCCGCAACAAGCGCCTCGAGCTTGAAGCGAAGCTCCGCCAACTCCAGCGTGTGGCCGACACAGGCGAAAACATCCCGCACGTGCGCTCACTCATAGAGAACCCCCTCATCACCACTCTTTACGGCCAGATTGTGACAGCCGAGGTGGAGCTGGAGCGCCTGAGCAAGGTCTATAAAGAAAAACATCCCAGGATCGTCCAGATAACCACGGAAATAACGAACATTCGGGAGAAGCTCAAGCAGGAGCTCCGCAAGGAGGTGGAGAACCTCCGTTCCGAGCGGACCGTGCTGCTGTCCAGGGAGCAGGTGCTCCAGCAGACCATGAAGGACTTTGAGCAGGAGGCCCTGGACACGAACCGCAAAGAACTGCGCTACAACATCCTCGAGCGGAACGTTGAGATGAACAAAAACCTCTATGACACGCTCCTGTCCAGGGTCAAGGAGACGGACATAACCGGTGACATTGACGTCTCCAACATCCGGATCACTGAAAAAGCCACCATGCCCCAAATCCCGGTCCGGCCCAACAAGAAGCGCAACCTGGCCCTGGGCCTCATTTTCGGCCTGATGCTGGGGGTAGGCCTCAGCTTCCTTCGCGAGTACATAGACCGTACCATCCGCACCGAGGACGACGTGCAGCGCTACCTGAACCTGCCCGTGCTCTCGGTTATCCCCAACGCGGAGCAGGCAACAGGCAAGGGCTACTACGCACCCCGCAGGAAGCCCTCAACACCTTAACACCTCAACATCTCAACACCTGGTTTATACTATGTTTAAACCCAAGAAAAATCGCTCCCCCGAAACCCTGGCCAAGGCCCTGCTCACAAGCTACACCGCCCAATCCAGGTTTGCCGAGGCCTACAGGACCCTCCGCACCAACATCCAGTTCGCTTTCATGGACAAGGCGTTCCACTCCCTGCTCATCACAAGCTCGGGTGAGATGGAGGGCAAGACCACCACGGTGGCAAACCTGTGTCACACCATGGCCCAGGCCGGCCGCAGCGTGCTCATGCTGGACGCGGACCTTCGAAAGCCCATGCTCAGTCGCCTGGTGCCCCACCGCCAGGAGGAGGGCTACGGCCTTACAGGGCTTCTCTCAGGCGCCTTCGGCACCGAGGTCCAGTCCGGCTCACTTAAGGAACACGGCTTGAGCGACATCTTCAGGCTCTGCTCCTTTCAGAAAAAGACAGGCGTACTCCACCTCACCGAGGGCGAAGAAAAGGCGGACCTCTTCTTTCTTGACGGCGAGCTGGTGGACGTGCACTGGCCTACCCGGCCTGAGGGCAAGAAGCTGGCCACCCTGCTGGTGAAGGGCGGGGCCCTTACCAGGGCCCAGGCCGAGGCCGCTCTCAAGCGCAAGCGCAGCACAGGCCAGAAGCTGGGCTTCGTCCTCATCAGTCTCGGCCTGCTCAAGGAGGAGGAGCTGGCAGGATACATCTCGCTTCACATGATAGAGGGTCTCAGGAACGCACTCCAGATGAAGACCGGCACTTACGAGTTCGAGAGGCTCACGAACTCGTTTTTCGAGCGCCCGTCCTTTGACCCCGCCGACCTCCGCCAGGTCTACAGGCAGGTTGTGATCGGCCAGGAGGAGCTGCCCTTCCTCAATAAACAGATTCAGGCGGCCATTCAGCCCACGGAGACCGAGAACCTTTTTGTCCTTCCCAGCGGCCCCCGCCCCCCGAAGCCGGCCGAGCTTTTGGAATCAAACCGAATGACCTTTCTGCTCGATCACCTCAAGAAGCGGTTCGACGTGGTGATCGTGGACTCTCCTCCTCTCCTCCCCACATCGGACGCCCTGCTCCTTGCCCCCCGGACCGACGGCGTGGTGCTCGTGGTCAAGGCCGGCCACATAAATCGCGAGATGATAAAAAAGGCCGTGGAACAGCTCCAGAACACACAGGCCAACATGATCGGCGTGGTCCTCAACGACGTGGACACCAAGCGTGAGGGCTATTACAAGTACTACGCCAAATACTACGCCAAGTACTACGGCGAATCCGAATAGGCAAACGCCTTGGCTAACCACCCCAACACCTCAACACCTCAACACCTACACTCCAAAGGGCCGCCATCACCTCCAGCCCGCAGGGCTGGCAATCCCTCAACACCTCAACAGCTCAACAGCTCAACAGCTCAACAGCTACACCCCCTCCCACCCCGAAAAAAACTCCTAGCGACACTGCTAATTCTCATCCTCTCCCTGGCAGCCTTCACCTTTCTTTCTCTCCAACTGAAAGCCCGCCTCCACTACCACTGGGGCGGAAACGCCATGGAGGCAGAGCAGTACGCCCGGGCGATCCGGCAATACGAAAAGGCCGCCCAAGGCCAGCCCCGCGACGGCCGCATGCACAAGGCCCTTGGAGAGGCCCTGCACCTCCTCTCCCGTGAAAAGCCGGTAATAGAGGCCTATCCCTTGGAGCAGCGTGCCATGGAGGCCTTTGAAAACGCGGCCCGGCTCATCCCTATTGATGCAGAGGCCCATTACGGCCTGGCCCGCTCCACCGCCCGGCTCCAGGAGATGCACGCCTTTGTCCAACCCGCAGCCGGCGAAAACCCCTTCCGCCCACTCCCCCACTTTCAAAGGGCCATCGAGCTTCGGCCGAACGGCATCCTCTACCGCTACGCCAAGGCCCGATACCTCTACCGCATTGCAGACATAAGGGCCTTTCAGGACACTATCCGTGAGCTTGTGCGCATATACCCGCCCACCTATTCCCGGCTCAGGCGGGAGCCCTTCTGGTCCGAGTCCCTGGAACAGGTGGTTCAAGAGGGTCTCTTAAAGGCCGTTGAGACCAATGTGATGCCGCGCCACGCCGCCATGGCTCTTGCCGACATAATGGAGCGGAACAACAAGCCCCAGGAGGCCCTGAAGCACTACACCCTGGCACTGGAACATGGCACCCGGGAAAACACCCCGTCCCAGTACATCCGCTTGGGCCGCGTGCAACTACAGGCGGGAGAGCAGGACAACGCCGAAGAGGCCTTTACCCAGGCCCTCCTTGCCAGTAACTCACGAGACGCTGACCTGCGCCGCGTGCTCGCCGCCTTCAGGGCCCACAACAACATCGAGGCCTTCTTAAACTTCTTTGAGCGCACAGACCGCTCCATACCCTTTTCCCCGGAGGCCCGCCTCGTCGTAGCCGAGGCCCTAATTGAGACAAAGGCCTATCCAGAAGCGCGCTTCCTGCTCGAACGCCTCAACCAGAGAAGGCCCACGTCCCATGCCTACTTCCTCCTCTACAAAATAGCATCCCAGCAGAAGGACCGGCAACGCATGGAGCTTGCCATTCAAAAGGCAACTGTGCTGGAGCCTGGAAACAGCCGCTATCACTACCTGTTCAGCCTGGTCCTTCGGGATGCGGGCGATCTCGACATGGCCGTTCGGGCAGCCACCCGGGCCATTGAGCACAACCAGGGACCGTCCGACCGGCTCTACCATTACCGTGCCTCTCTAAGACGCCGGATGAACGATTACTCAGGTGCCCTTTCCGACTGGAAAACCGCCATATCCATTTCGCCTGAAAGGGCCGCATACCATGCGGGCGCAGCAGAGGCCCTGGTGCAACTGGCCAGTTTTGACAAGGCCCTGGCTTACTCGGCCAAGGCCGCCGCCCTCGAACCCGGCAATGATCAGTACCAAAAGAGACACACCCAACTGAAGGAGCAGTTCGGGGACCCATAAACTCAGGTAAAGGGTTTTTTCCCCTTTATTAAACCCTTGACCGATCCGATGTTTACACTGACACTTTCAAATTGAATCTTTTCCTGCCGCCGCGCGCCCCCACACAGGCGGCAAGCTACATATCTCCCCATTATCAATCGGTTTTTTCTGCCCCTGTAACCGAAGGGGCGGAGCTGTGTAAGCCGGTATCCGCTGAAAGCACGAAGCCCACACACCCGGTTTCCCTGCCGGTCCCCGTTATACGGACAAGACGAAAGAGAGCAAGTCAACGAAGTCAACAACGTCCCCTATTGGCTATGCAGAATGTAAAAAGCATTTACAATTTACATAAATCATGTACCCACAAACCATGCTCCCACGAGATGCAGAAAAAATCATATCCACTCAGTTACAAGGTTTTCCGATAGTTACCATTACCGGGCCCAGGCAATCCGGGAAGACAACACTCGCACAAGCCGTATTTGCCGGAAAACCATCCTTTTCACTGGAGGATCCGGATATCCGCCTCTTTATGACCGCAATCTGAACCCTCGTATGTGGTTTCCCGCATATACAGCGGCCTATGTTGAACGTGATGTCAGACAGATTCTTCAGGTACAGGACCTCAACGCATTTCAGCATTTTGTGCGCTTATGCGCCGGGCGCAGTGCGCAAATACTGAACCTTTCCTCCCTGGCGACAGACTGCGGCGTTACCCACAATACGGCCAAGGCCTGGATTTCCGTACTGGAGACAAGCTATGTATTGTTCCAGCTGAGGCCTCACCATGCCAATTTCCGCAAACGGCTGGTCAAATCGCCGAAAATTTACTTTTATGACACCGGCCTGCTGTGCTGGCTGCTGGGTATTCAGGAGCCAGGCCAGCTTGCAACACACCCGCTTCGCGGCAGCATCTTTGAGACATTTGCGGTATCGGAAATAGTCAAGACCCGCTTAAACTCCATGGAAAACACGGAGTTTTTCTTCTGGCGCGACAGCAATGGCAATGAAGTCGACGTGATTGCCGACTATGGCGGGAGGCTGCGCGGATGATGACTCCGTAAGGACACTCATGGGAAAGCCCATTTCAAAAGTAATCAGAAAATACAAAATAACTGAGCAACCAAACGATTTTTCATATTGGAAATCAAGAACACACGAAGAACGCCTGGACGCCTTAGAGGAAATTCGGAAAGAATACAATTTATGGAGATATGGTGCTCAGCAAGGATTTCAAAGAGTTTATCGAGTTATTAAACAAAAATGATGTCCGGTATCTAGTGGTTGGCGGATATGCAGTGGCCTTCCATGGACATCCAAGATATACCAAAGATTTGGATGTATGGATTGATCTCTCTCCCGCGAATGCGGACAAGCTCTTAAAGGCACTCAGTGAATTCGGTTTTGGCTCGCTTAATCTCACACCGGACGATTTTCTTGAGGCCGATCAAATCATACAGCTTGGATATCCGCCCAATCGAATTGATATCTTGACATCATGTACAGGACTTGATTTTGGTGATTGCTACAGAGCAAAAGTCGACTTCGAAATGGATGGCGTCCGTGTTCAATTCATAGATATTGAAAGCCTCAAGAAGAACAAAAGGTCTACCGGTCGAACACAGGATTTGGCCGATGCTGAAAATTTGAGGGACTCATAAGTGATTTTTCCTTTTCAGCACCCTTTCTTAACCACATAATCACATCATCATAGAACCACTGCTCTTTTTTTTCACATAACCACAATGTCCATAATCTCCCAAATCCCCCGCTACGCCATCTACGCCCTCCTAATCTTCGCCCCCCTGGCCCGGGCCTCGGTCCAGCCATGGGCCATAACCGTGATCCACATCCTCACCCTCATAGCACTGACCGCCTTCATCGTCACAAAAATATGGGAAGGCCGCTTCCACTGGATCAAGACGCCCCTGGACAAACCCATAATCGCCCTCATGGCCCTGTGCCTGATCTCATACATCTTCTCCGTCCACAGGCCCACAAGCCT
>CAZEIA010000043.1:0-20256 GCA_964512335.1 uncultured Desulfobacterales bacterium | reverse complement strand
AGGAGGAGCATGCCAGGGAGCAGGGCTGGGAAAGCCTTCTCGAAGATCCGGACGCATGGCATGCCCTGATGGACACAGCACGCGAACTCGAAAGGGCTGATGAAGAATACGGGGAGGGGAACGGTGACCCTGACAGCAAAGACCCTGCCGTTTCAAAAAAGAAACCCGAAAGGATGCGCCCGCAGCCGTGGGCTTTTCTGCTGGACAAAAACAGGCAGCTCCTGGCCGGACATCGCGGCGAGGAGGACCCCGAGAACCTTATCGAACTGAATGTCGACGGCAAGACCGTAGGGTGGCTGGGTCTCAGTATGCGGCCCTTGAGAAGGTCTCCCCTGGAGGTGGCGTTCCTGGAGCAGCAGTACAGGATGTTCTACTTCCTGGGCGGAGGCGTGTTTCTCCTGACCATGACGCTCACAGTCCTTCTTTCGAGACGGTTTTTGGTCCCCATTCAAAAACTGATGGCAGGGACACAGGCCCTTGCGTCCCGGCGTTTCGACGTCCGCATTCGGGTGCAATCCCGGAACGAGCTGGGCCGCCTGGCCGACGACTTCAATCGAATGGCTGAAACCCTGGAGTCCTACGAGACAATGCGCCGGCAGTGGATATCCGATATCTCGCACGAGCTTCGCACCCCCCTGTCCATTTTGCAGGGTGAGATTCTGGCTCTCCAGGACGGGGTCAGGCCGCTGATCCCCGAGGCCGTCGACTCCCTCCAGGGCGAGGTGGATCGACTGGCAAAACTCGTAGAGGCCTTGCACCTCCTGTCCCTGGCCGACTCGGAAGGCCTGGCTATTCAACGAGACCGGATCGAGCCCGTCCGAATCCTGCGCTGCGCTGTGGAGGCGTTTCAAGAGTCAATGAACCGGGCTGGAATCGCCGTTCGATTGGATATTGAAGGGGCCGAGCCGGCGGCCGTGACAGGGGACGCGGATCAACTGGGGCGGGTGTTTTCCAACCTCCTCCAGAACACCCTGCAGTACACGGACGCCCCCGGGACCCTGGACATCCGCGCCTTCAGATTGGAGGATCGTCTGGAAATCACTTTCGAGGACTCCTCGCCCGGCGTACCCGATGAGGCCTTGGGCCATCTGTTCGACAGACTTTTTCGGGTTGAGAAGTCCCGCAGCCGAGCCCTGGGGGGCAGCGGGCTGGGCCTTTCCATCGCAAAGCGGATCGCAGAGGCCCATGGGGGCGGAATTACCGCAGGCCATGCCGGGACCGGTGGGCTTAAGATGACCGTCACCCTGCCGTTGGGGACCGGGAGCCGGCGAAGAAATCGGAGGCGGGGATCATGGCCGAAGAGCATATCTGGGTCGTTGAGGACGAACCTAAAATTGCGGATCTGTTAAGAGATTATCTGATCCAGGCGGGGTACAAGGTGACCTGTCTGGATCGGGGCGACCGCGCCATGGAAGAGATTCGGAAGGGTGTCCCCGCCCTGATCATCCTGGACCTTATGCTGCCGGGTGCGGACGGACTGGAGGTCTGCAGGGAGATTCGAAAGACCAGCAACGTCCCCGTTATCATGGTAACGGCCAGGGTGGAGGACGTGGATCGCCTGATCGGGCTGGAGGTGGGGGCGGACGATTACGTGTGCAAGCCTTTCAACCCGAGAGAGGTGGTGGCAAGAGTCAGGGCGGTGCTGAGAAGGGTACGTCCTCAGGCCCCGCCCCGCCGAATTCATGCCGGCCCCTTTGCGTTGGACCAAGACACTCACCGCGTGACTGTTTCCGGCAGGGACCTTGATCTCACACCCAACGAATTTGCCCTGCTCAGGACCCTCATGGCCCACCCCGACAGGGTGTTCCAGCGCCAGGAACTCCTGGACAGGGTTCAGGGGTACGCCTATGAAGGGTATGATCGAACCATTGACACGCACGTCAAGAACCTGCGGAAAAAGATCGCCTCACACCTTGGAGGCCGGGAGGTGATTCGAACCGTTTACGGTGTCGGCTACACCTTAACCCTCAGGCAGGGTTGATCGAATTCGTTGACATTAAAGGATGAAAACCATTAGGTTTTGCTCCACGAGAAGGATTTTGTCCGCTGATGAATCCCGGTTCTTTCTCGACTGAGACGGCTGTTGTTTTTCGACAGCGATCCCGGCGTTTTTGCGCGGTATAAAAGGCTTTTGCAAACCCATCAAGAGTGATCAACCGGATTTTCATGAAGAGCAAGCTTTATGTCATAAGCGGCGACTTCGAGAGGAAAGAGTTTCCTCTGGAGGAAAAGGTGGTCCTGGTGGGAAGGGGGCCGGACAACCACATACGCCTCAATGATCGTTCCGTGTCCCGGTCGCATCTGAAAATCCTGCGGCGGGGGGAATCAATTTTTATTGTGGACCTGGGCAGTCATAACGGGACATGGATCGACGGCAAGGCCGTTCCACCCAACACGGAGACCCCGGTTTCTCCCGGGAGGCATATTTCCCTCGGCAACGTCCTTGTAACCATAGGCCGTGTGTATGAGGAAGAGGGCCTCATCTCCCGGTATATGATCGACCTGGCCGATGGAGACTTGGATACCGAGCTGTTCCGGCTCCTAAAGGACAGGCGCATCACCGACAGGGAGCACCTCGAGGCGGTTCATGAGATCTCGACCATATTGATGCAGTCCCTGGACTTGAGGGAGCTCCTGGACCAGCTCGCCAAGTATCTCTTTTCCGCTCTCAGGTCCGTGGACACCATGGCCATCCTCATGGTCGACAGCGAGAGCGGTGAACTCCACGAACTCGCCTCCCGCTCAAAATTTCCGGAAGGGGATGTGCGGGCCGAATACAGCCTCACTGTGGCTCGCCGAACCGTCGAGGAGATGAAGGCGGTGATAATGGCTGATACCGAATTGGAGGAAGAGGAAAATGTCTCCGAGAGCATGGAGTTCAAGAAAATCAAGTCAGTGATGTGCGTGCCTTTCATCAGAAAGTCCCGGGCAATGGGAGCCATGTACGTACACTCGGTGGACAAACCGTTCGGGTTTCGAAAATCCGAACTCCACCTGCTGACCTCCCTGAGCGGAGCCACTGCCATAGCAATTGAGAACGCCCTGCTCTTTAAGAAGCACCGCACCGCCGAAGCGGCCCTGCGAAAGGCCCGGGATGAACTGGAGGTCCGGGTAGACCACAGGACCCGGGAGCTTTCCACGGCAAACACACTCCTTAGTAGAGAGATCGAAGAACGTAAACGGACCGAGGCAGCCCTGAAGGATAGTGAAGAACGACTTCGGGACCTTTTTGACAACGCCAATGACCTGATCCAGTCAGTATCACCCGAGGGCCGGTTTCTGTTCGTCAACCAGTTGTGGCTTGACACCCTTGGTTACACCCCGGAGGACCTTCCCCACCTGTCGCTTTTCGACATTATCGCCCCTGAGAGCCTGGCCCACTGCGAGGAGGCTTTCAGGAGAGTGATTTCAGGCGAAACCATCAAGCCACTGCAAGCGGTCTTCCTGACGCGGGATGGAAGGAGGGTCACCGTGGAGGGCAGCGCCAACTGCAAGTTCGAACAGGGCCGACCGGTCTCCACCCGTGCAATTTTCAGGGACGTCACAGAGCGGATGGCGGCTGAGGAGGAGAGGGAGGAGGTCGAGGAGCGCTTCAGGAACCTTGCCAGGGCAGCCCAGGACGCCATCATCTCCATTGATCATGAAGGGTTGATCAACTACTGGAACCGGTCGGCGGAGGAAATGTTCGGCTACCCCGGCCAAGATGCCATAGGCAGGGACGCCAACTTGCTGCTGGCCCCCACGCGGTACAGAAAGCAGATAGCCGAAGGGATGGAAAAGTGGAAGCGATCCGGTGAAGGCGCTATGCTCGGAAAGACCAGAGAGTTTACAGCTCGGCGGCGGGATGGGTCCGAGTTCCCCATAGAGCTCTCTCTGTCTTCGGGCAAGGTCAAGGGGAGGTGGAACGCCCTGGCTATCGTGCGGGACATAAGCGATAGAAAGCAGTCCGAGAGGGACCTGTCCGCCGCCCGGGAAAGGGAGATCGAGATCGCGTCCAGGATTCAGGAAACCCTCCTTCTGGGTTCCCCGCCCACTAACATAGCCGGCATATCCATTGCCGCCATGACCATACCTTCACAGCGCATTGACGGCGATTTCTACGAATTCATAACCCTGCCCAACCGCATTCTGGACCTCATCCTGGGGGATGTAATGGGAAAGGGGGTTCCTGCCGCATTGCTGGGTGCCGGAAGCAAGAGGCATTTCCTGAAGGCCCTCAACGCCATGATGTCGCCGTCGTGTGCGGTGCCGCAGCCCCGGGAAATTGTACAGAGGGTCCACAGCCGTATGGCCGAGGAGCTCATCGACCTGGAGTCATTCGTCACTCTTACATACTCGCGGTTCGACTTCGACTTGAAACGGCTGGATTTCGTGGACTGCGGACATCCCAGGACGCTTCACCTCAAGGCCACAGAGAAAAAGATAATCATGCTTGAAGGCAGCAATGTTCCATTGGGGGTTCGTTTGGATGAGATATACACACAGGCTTCTGTTACATTTGAAGAGGGCGACCTCTTTTTCTTTTACTCGGACGGCATCACAGAGGCCCGTGACAATGAAGGACGCTTTTTCGGCAGAGAACGGCTTTCCAGGTGCATCCTTGAGTCAGCCTCCCTTTCCGCCGAACAGGTCATCGCCAAGGTCAAGAACGAGGTCCTGGAGTTCTCCCACACGCCGGCTTTTTCGGATGATCTCACCTGTGTGGCCGTGAAGATAGGCGGCGGCCCTGGCACCAAACCCCTTTCCAGGATTCAGCTGGAGCTTGAAAGCAGGCTCGACGAACTGGAACGCCTTCGCGAATTCACCCGCAGGGCCTGCACCGCCGCCGGCTCGGAGGCCGCGGATGAGGACACTGTATGGCAGGTGTGGATTGCACTTCATGAGGCTGTTTCAAACATAATCAAGCACGCATACCGCGGGGACGCCGGAGGGCGCATTCACATAGTCGCCGAAGCCTTTTACGATGAGTGGGTCTTTTCCCTGTGCCACCGGGGAAAACCTTTTCAGGGCGGCGGCGCTTTCACACCCTCTCCCTCTCCTGACAAAGAGCACGGGTTCGGGCTGATCATAATCGAAAATTACATGGACGAGGTTCGCTACTCCGGTTCTCCAGACGGTACCAACACGGTTCGGCTCGTGAAAAAGCGTTGTTCATCTTCAAAAACACCTGGCGGCTGCCGCAATGCCTGAGAGCGCCTATCCGCAGGGCCTCACAGGAAGGAGACCCACATGAAGCTGCTTTTGGAAACCGCCGGGGAGGTCGCTGTGGTGGCGATTCCCGGACCCGCCCTTGACGCCGGCAACACCATGGAGTTCAAGAACGACATGGGGCCGGTACTGGACAGGCACAAACGCCTGGTCTTGGACATGTCGGAGCTGGCCTTTGTGGACAGCTCCGGCTGCGGTGCACTTCTCTCGTGCCTTCGAAAGGCCAGGGCCGAAAACGGCGATCTGAAGCTGTGCAATGTCTCGGCCCAGGTCAAGGATCTTTTCAGCGTGATTAGAATGGACGAGGTCTTTCAAATCCTCGATGCCAGGGAGGAAGCCGTTAAGGCCTTTGGACCATGAGATTTTCTGAATCTCCCGGCGGAACAGCCCGGCTGGTTTTTTTGAGTTTACCGGTCCGGGCGGAGTAAATATATGCAGCCCTCGAAATGGAAGTGCGTGTTGTTGCCGGGAGAGATCATCCTGTTTTACGGAACCCTTCTGCTGTTGAGGAAAAAGGGGATTGTCGGGCCGGAACCTTTTTTCCTGTCCACAGCCTTCATCGGGCTGGCCCTCTCACTGTATTACGGAGTTAAAGGGATGGTCGGGGCCGCAGTGGGAACAGCGGTCCTCCTTTTCGCCGACCTGGGCGGAGATCTTTCCGGGTTTCTTTCCCGCCGGTACCTGGAAGTCACTTTTTTCACCATGGCGCTCCTTGTAACCGCATTCGTCAAGTCGAGGGCGGACAGGCGGGTCTTGGGCACCGAGCTGACCAACGCCATTCTGCAAAAACGCCTGGAGAGATTGACCATCGAGCTTTCCGAGAGGGACAGGGCGCTCCAGGACGCTTTTCAAGAAGTGCTGGTTGAAATGGAGTCGCCGAGGATCATGTATCAGGCCCTGCGGCGCCTCGAAGAGATTCCGGAGAGGGACGCATTTTTCAAAGAAATCCTGTATGTCCTTTACACCCACTGCCATGTGGAAAAATCGAGCATCTTTGAGCCTGACAGCCGGGGTTCGTTCAAGCGGGCCGCGTCCTTCGGCCCCACTTCTTTACCCGACAGGCTTAAGTGGAAGGCCGAGGAAATGCCCGAGATAATCAAGGTCGCGGCCACGGAACACGAGGTGGTGATTCCAAAGGAGATCGAGAACCGGCTGGTCATGGCCGTGCCCATCCTTTCCCAGGCGGGAAAATTGCGGTACATCATTCTGGTGGAGGAGATTCGATTCATCAATTTTTCGGAGAACCTGATCGACTTGCTCAAGATCGCCGCCCACTGGATAAAGACCCTGGTCGAAAACCGGCTCCACTTCGATGATCTCCTTCCTATGAGCGTCTATTCGTCGGTCCTTGTCTACAAAAAGGAGGAAGGCGAACGAGTAATGGCCCGGACCGCGGCCCGCTACCGGCTCTACGGCCTTCCCTATGGGGCCCTCAGGGTCACCGGGCCGGTCACCGAGAAACGGGCGCGCGCCCTCTACCGTTCCTTGCGACTCTACGACATGTTGGTGATGACCGGGGAAAACGAGTTGACCCTTTGCCTAACCATGGCGGCGGACGTGAACATCCCCTTTGTGATCAGACGGCTGTCCGCCGCCCACCCGGAGCTTAACTTCGAAGAGTTCAATGCACTGCCGGGTGAACCGGGAGAGTCAAAGTGAGAAACAAGCTCTATGCATACTGGATGATTTCAGAGCTTGGCGCGGTCTATTTTCTGCTGACCGGCTTATCCGATGGGACCCGGCTGGCCGGATTTTTTGTCTCCCATGCCACTGCAATCGGCCTGACGGTCATGATCTACGTGATCCTGGCGGGGACCGACAAGACCCTGCGCAGACACATTATGGGCCGTGGTTTTTTGACCTTTGTCCTGGCTGTCGCAGTAATTCCGGTCGTGGGCCCGCCGGCGGCCCTGTTCTTTTCCTTTTTCATGCGGTTCTATCCCATTTACCCGGTTCGAACCGAGTTGTTCCACAAGGTGAACCGGGATGTCCTCACAGTCCTGCAGAAGTCCTTTGAGGGTCGGTCCATGCCTGTCTCAGAGGCCCTGCTCATTCGGGGGCTCACACGGCACCAGGGGCTCAAGATGGTGGGTATCATCGGGGAGATGGACTGGTCGGCGACCAAGTCGGGGCTCCTCAAATACATTATCAGGTTGAGCCCCCACCAGAGCGTGGTGCTCATGGCCATAGACGTTCTGAAGAAGAAGACGGATACCATACTCTCCGAGATTTCCCGCTTGGAGGCCCTGGACGGCCCTGACCGCTCCCATCTCATCCGGCTGGCCAACCTGTACCACGAGATCTGTTACCTTGATCTGGCGGACCCGGTTATGAAACCTTTTTACGCCTCAAGGTCCTGCGACTACGCCGTTTCGGCCTTTGAGCGTGAAGGGAGCGAGGACGACGCGCTCTTTTCAGTGCGCTACCTGCTGGAGGCCGACCGGGTCGAGGAGGCGGATGCAATCTACCGGAAGGTCCGAATCAAGGGGGACTACTTCTTTCCCAAGTGGATCACATATGAGTTCGAGCTGGCTTTTCGAAGCAGGAAATACGATGTGTTCAATGATCTCTATCTACTGATCGAGGCCGGGGGCGGGGTATTCATCCCGGACCGCGTAAAAGAGGCGGCGATCGCATGGCGAAAAGTGCTGACATCTGCCTGGTTGTAGAGGGTAGTTATCCCTACGTCACGGGCGGGGTCTCCTCATGGCTCCAGTGGCTGATGGAAAACCTGGAGGACTTCACGTTTTCCATCGTGGCGCTTATCGCCGGGGAAAAGGATGAAAACGAGAGGAAGTATGCCTTTCCCGAAAACGTGTTATCGTATCAGGAGTTCGACATTTTCGATTACAGTGAGATTGAGCGGGCCGTTCCCCTGAACCTCTCGAAAAAGAGGTGGTCCACGCTTTCCAAGAGGCTCCACCGCATGATGACGGAGTGGAGGGCGGGGAGCCTGTCGGCCGAGAGTATAGGCTTGCTTCGGGATGTGGCCTTGAACCGGTCGCCGCGGATCTTCCGCAACTTTTTTCGGGACGAACCGGCCTTTTCTCTTTTGACCCGCCTGTATGAAGAATTCCGGGATGATGTAGGCTTTCTCAACTATTATTATAACGTACGCAACATCCACCTGATTCTGTTCCGCCTCCTTTCTCTGCTTGACCGTATTCCGGAGGCATCCGTCTACCACTCGCCCGGCACCGGATATGGAGGCCTGATGGCATGCCTGAAGGCAGTGCTCTACGACCGGTCCAGCCTTATCACTGAGCATGGTATATATCTCCAGGAGCGGGAGATGGAGCTCCTCAGGTCCGAGTGGCTGGATGACGCCTACCTCAAGGATATGTGGATCGACGGGTTTTCAGCCCTGTGCCGGTGGCAGTACAACACATGCGATCAGGTCGTCACCCTGTTCGAGGGAAACCGTCGACTGGAGCAGGACTACGGGGCCGATCCCGAGCGCATCCGGGTCATACCGAACGGGATAGACATTCCACGGTTCATTGCCGCCAGGCGCGAGCGGTGCAGGACCGATCCGCCCACGGTGGGATACGTAGGGAGGGTCGACAGCGTCAAAGACATCAAGACCTTTATTCAGGTGCTCGCGCTCCTCAGGGACGTATATCCGGACATTCGGGCCATGGCCGTGGGACCTACAGGGGATCAACCCTCCTATTTTCAGGAGTGCATTGATCTGGTAAAGATGTTGAATCTCGAAGAGGTGCTCACCTTCACCGGCCCGACCGACGTCACCCCCTATTACCGGGAGATGGATGTCCTGCTTCTCACCAGCGTCAAGGAAGCCATGCCCCTGGCCGTTATGGAGGCCATGGCGAGCGGGCTCCCTGTGGTCGCCACTGACGTGGGTGCATGCAGGGAGCTTCTGCTCGGCGCAGGAGATGATTTCGGCGAGGCCGGTTTGGTGAGGCGGATTATGGACGCCGAGGGGATTGCCGAAGCAACGCTGGCCATTCTGAGGGACAAGGATCTGGCCGACCGAATGGGGGAAAGCGGGATCAGGCGGATCGAACACCGATACAAGGAAGACCTGGTTCTCGGTCAATACAGAGACCTGTACCTGGAGCTTATGCATGGCCGAAATCGTGCAACTGGTTGACAGGCTGAAGCACAAGCCCTCCATGACACGCATGCTTATCGAGGAGTCCCTGGACTCTTTCGAGGCTGTAGGGGCCTGGTTTCTGACCATATTCTGCCTGGCGGTCATGGGCTTGTCCGTACACATGATGACCGACCGCGCCCCGATTCTCTTTTACATCCTGGTCACCTACGCCACGGCCCTGTCCCTGGTCCTAACATCGCCTTTTCACACCCTCTTTACCCGCTACATGGCCGACAAGGTCTACCTGGGCAGCTTCCACGACATCGTCAACAGCCTCCTGGCCCTGACCGTTATGGTGACGGTCCTGTCTCTCTCGCTCGCCGGAATACTGGTTCTGCCTTTCTCCAACATCGATCTTCACCTCAAGTTCACGTTTATGGGACTGACCGCCATCATGAGCCTGTTCTGGTGCATCGGGACGGCTCTCAGCTCTGTGCGCAGGGAAAGGCTTCTTCTCATGCTGTTCGGTGCAGGCATGGGGATCACATTGATACTCTTTGCAGGCACCCGCTTGACAGAAACCCAGGCCTTGCTCATCTTTTTTTCAGTGGGAGTGGCGATTCCCGTGGCAGGCGGGTATTCCTATGTGGTGAAGCTCTACATTCGAAGGGGGGCCAGGCTTGACGCATCCTTTCTGAGGCACCGGGGGTCTTGGCGGGTCGTGCTTTCCGCGTTTTTCTTCATGTTCGGCTTTTGGGCGGATAAGTTCGTGTTCTGGTTCTCACCGAAGACAGGAAACTCGATCGGCGGGATCTTCCATTTCTACGCAGAGTATGATTTTCCCTTCTTTGTGGCCCTCACCATAATGATGATCGGGTCCCTGATAATCTACAAGGGCATCAAGAAGAGCGTTAACAAGCCTTACGAGGCCTTTATATTCAAGCTCTCCAACAACTTTCCCTTCAGGGAGCTGGCTGTGGAAAAGGCCAACCTTTTCGCCGGAATCGCTCAGACCGCTTCATCGCTGTTCGTGTTCTACGGCGGGATCTGCATGCTTATTCTTTTCCTGGTGTATATCGGCGTTATCCCCATATTATGGCACAATCCCTTTGTGTTTCACTATCTCCTCACGGGCACCGTTTTTTTCTCCCTGTATTTCTTCTTCTTTCTCATCATCCAGTATCTGGACGAGTACACTGCACTCTTCAAACTGAACGGCCTTTTCTGTCTGATGAATATAGTGTTTACACTGATTTCCATAGAGGCGGGGCGGGAGTTTGAGGGGGCGGGTTTTTTGGCTGCGTCCTTTGTGGCCGCGGCCGCGGGGTTTTTCATAGTGAATCGAATTGCAGGAGGCCTTGAATACCATGTGTTTCGACGAGCTTCCGGCGGGCATGCCTGACCTGACGGCCGGGGCCCGTCAGTCACCCCGCAGGTCACCCCGCAGGGGATCCTGATTATGCAGATGAGACGAACCGGTGTTGCGGCCTCTATTCTGTTTCTGGCCTTGTTGCTTCCGGCGGGGTGCATTTCCGATTCGCCGGACGCCCGTGAAACGGACCGGGACTTTCGAAGGGATATGCGGGACCTGGTAGGCCGAATCGGAGAATACGCCCGGGAGAAGAGCCCAGGGTTTTTAGTGGTTCCGCAGAACGGACTCCAGCTCCTGACCGAGAGCGGCGATCCCGGAGGCGAGGCCGCAGCCGGATATATAAAGACAATCGACGGCGTAGCCCAGGAAAGCCTTTTTTATGGATACCCTGAAATGGACGACCCCACGCCGGAGGACATGAATCAAACCCTCAATCGGTTTACAGCCCTGGCCCAGGACAACGGGCTCTTTGTGCTGGTGACGGACTACTGCCGAAACGAAGAATTCGTGGACCGGTCCTATAACTTGAACCACCGGCGCGGGCACATCTCCTTTGCCGCTGACAGCCGGCACCTGGATCGCATTCCCTCTCATCCGGCCCGGCCGTTCGGGCAACACTGCCGGGACCTTTCCGATCCAGCGGAGGCCCGGAACTTTCTTTATCTCCTGAACATGTCCGGATATTCCTCCAAGAACGATTTCGTGAATGCCGTGCGGGACACCGACTACGACATCCTCATAACAGACCCCTTCTACCTGGGCTCAGTGTCATATTCCCGCCGGGAGGTCCATGCGCTCAAGCGGAAGGCCTGCGGCGGGAACAGGTTTGTGCTGGCCTACTTGAGCATCGGTGAGGCCGAGGACTACAGGCCCTACTGGAAGGAGGAGTGGAAGAATTCCCCGCCCCCCTGGCTGGAAGATGAAAACCCCGACTGGCCGGGAAATTTCAAGGTGCGGTACTGGATGGAGGACTGGCAGCGAGTACTTATGGGGGACAGGAAAGCCTTGCTCGATCGAATCATCGATGCAGGGTTCGACGGCGTCTACCTGGACATCATTGATGGATTCCGGTATTTCGAGAGGAAGGCTGCCGCGGACTGACCTCTCTCTTCATCTGATCCATCAGGTTCAGGGCCTTTTGATGCTCCTTCAGGGCCTCCGCTTCCCTCTGGTCTGCGAAGTAGAGTTCTCCAAGCTGATAGCGAATCTCGAAATCGTCGGGGTTGAGGCTGAGGTACTCCTCCAGCCGTGCCGCGGCCCTTTGCGGGTCGTTGTTCCATGCATAGACGAGCCCGCTTCCCTTCAACGCCCGGAGGTTCTTAGGGTCTCTGCGCAGGGATGCTTCGTAGAACGCCAGTGCCGCGGGAGCCCGGTCCAACCAGAGGGCCCGGTCTCCCAGTTCGGCCAGAAGGGAAGGGTCGTCCGCGTGGCTGCGGGCCAGCCTGTCATACACGGCCAGGGCCCCATCCTTGTTTCCGCTGATCTCGTAGGCCGTGGCAAGGAGAAACCCTTCCCTTTTCCTCAATGGATCCTCGGCTTCCGCGGGCCGGAGTATTTCCAGCGCCCGTGCACCCTCCCGCATTTCGAGAAAGGCCTCGGCAAGCTGAATTCGTTCCTCTTCCTTTAGAAGCCCGTCCTCTTCGAGCAGCACCATCTGGGCGATCTGCTTTTCCCTCAGCCCCACCCAGCCGTAGTAGGTCATAAGCCGTCTTCTAAGGGATACGTCCTCAGGGTTCAGGGAACTGGCATGCTCGAAATAAGGGAGGCCGTTTTTGAGCCGGTCTCCCTGGAGATAAGCATCCCCCGCATCCAGGGCCTTCTGGAAATCGTCCGGCGCCCTGTCCGAGAGGTCGGCCAGTAACGGGGCGGCAAGGCCGGGGCGGCCCGATTTGAGATAGTGTTGGATAAGGAGGTCCATGAAGGCCCGGTCTTTCGGATATCGATCCAGGTAGTCCCGGACCGCCGCAAAGGCCGACTCGTCTGATGCCGGGACCTCATAGGGTGGGGGGCTCTCCTTCAGTATTGAGACCCCGGGGCCCCGGAGCTTTTTGGCGGCCAGGGCGATTGCCTCCCGCTCGTGTTCGGGCCGGCCCGTATATCCGGCCAGTTCTATGAGCCGGAAGACATCTTCTCTGGTGGCGCCGGGTTTCTTTATAAGGTCCAGTTGGGTCCGATACGATTCCCCGGCCCCCTCCGTCCAGAAAAAGGTGTCCGCCGCCCTTCGGCGCAAAGCCTGGTCCGACGGCCTCAGGCCCAGGGCCTCGGACAGGGTCTTCTCAAGGGACGCGGGGTCGTTGGTGAATCCGGCGACCTCCATCATCCTTTCGACCGCCTCCTTGTCCCCTCCGGATCGCGCCGCCAGCACGCTCAGCAAGGGCAGGGCCTTTTGCGGCGCCTGAGCCGCAACATAAAGCTCGGCCCTCCTTTTGAGAAGCTCGGCGTCCTGGGTGACAGCTTCGCCGGCCAGGTCCGCGGCCCGCTCCTTCAAGGCGGGTACAGGCGATCCCTCGGCAGCGGTGATCAGGGCCGCCATGTACTCGGGGTTATTCGGGTGGTCCCTCAGGAGGCTTTCGTAAAGGTTGAAGACTCGGACCGGGTCGCCCGCGGCCCGGTGAAGGTCCGCGAGAAAGACCCGTAGTTTCTCGGAGTCCGGTTCACGCCCAAGACGCCTTTCCAGAGGCGCTATCAGGTTTTGGACGTCGCCGGTCTGCCAGGCAGTCTCCACCGCAGTGCGGGCTATGTCCGCGTTCTCCGGTTCCTGTTCATGTGCTTCGATAAGCAGGGCCAGGGCCTCCTCCGAAAGCCCGTTCCAGCGCAGGAAGTCGGCCCACGCCAGTTGGAAGCTCACGCCTTTTTGAAGACCTTGGTCCAGGCGAACGGCCAGTTCCTGGCCCTCTTCCAGGTGTCCGGTCACCAGGAAGAAGTGGAGTGCCGCCTCGGCCGTTTCCGTCTCCGTTGTGCTCGGGATCCCCCCCTCGAGACGTTCATCCAGATAGTCGAGCCGTACCAGATAGAGTCGGCCGAGGAGCTCGTCCAGCAGGGGGTCCGGGCCCTCTGCAATCCTTTTGAGGGAGAGTGTCTCGAGACTGCCGGTCAGCTCCCGGAGCAGAGGATCACCGGCCTCGTCTGAATCGTTCTCCAGCTCCACAAGCCGGGCCACGGCCAGGCCTTCCCGGTCAATGTAACCGAGGTGGCGGGAGAGTTCGATAATCTTTATGAGAGCATCTTTGTTGGAGGGGTCACGGGCGGTAATGAGTTCGTAGGCCTTGAGGGCGTCTTTGGGATTCCGGTTCCATTCATACAGAGTGGCAAGGCGGCTCAAATAGCCAAGCCTTTCAGGCGCTGACCCTGCAGCCCTCTCCTGCAGATGAACGGCCTCGGCCATGTCGCCGGTCTGGAATCGAGCCTCGGCTGCCATGTTCAGCAGTTCAGGATTGTCCGGGTCCCTCTCGAGCATCCTTGTGATCCCGTCCAGGGCCTCTTCAGTCCGTCCCCGCTCCAGGTAAAAATCGACCAGCATGCGTTGGCGGGGGAACAGGAGAAGGGACGCCCCTATCAAAACAATCAGGACGAGCAGGACCTGCCATGCCCGGAATCGCACCAGTGAGAGCCTGGCATACCCGGTTGCAGGCTCGTAATCCGGCTGTTTGTTGCCCGAACCAGCCGGTTTTTTGGGCTCCTTTTGGGTTACCATGTGATTTCCAGTGTACCCGCAGCCACGGATGGGACCCGCAGTACCCCCTCTGCATCGGAATTGAGCCGGGCGGGGGATCCTTCCAGGGCGGATCCAAAGACCTTGTAAGCCCGGTCAGGCCCAAGGCCACCGATTTCCAAGGGTCCCTTGCCGAAGCCCCTGTACTCAAGAACGACTCGTCCGGGCTCCTGTTCAAATTCATCCACCCACCCGGCGGCCTTTTGCATATAGGGGGCTGCCGGGGCGCGGCCGGCCGGTTCCGCTTTCTTTACCTGGATCACTGCCCGGTCCCGGCCCGGGGCCAGTGATACGTAAAGCCCCTGAGGTTCCTTGACAAAGCCCAGTATGTTTTCCGAAAGGGCGAGGTCCACCCGCAAAGAGTCGTCATCGAACCGGAAGGTGGTGCAAGCCCCGTAATTTCGTATCTCATAACGGCCGGGGCCCGTGGTGTAGATTCCGGCGTTCATATACCCTTGGACCATCTCCAGGTAGTCGGAGGTGAACATCCGTGCGGTCTCCCGGGCCATGACCCACTCGTATACGTCCTGAAGGGCCTTGAGGGAAGCCGGGTACTCAGCGCTGTAAAAGTGGTAGTAGATGTCGATGGGGGCAATCCGGCGAGGGGCTCCGGTCCGTTTCATGGTGGTGATTATGTTTCGAAAGCCGTGATAGGGTCCTTCCCAGTAGTTGGTCAGGATGTTTTCATTGGCCTGACCCGTGTGGACCTGCAGGTGTCCTCCTACGTTCCGGTAATACGGGGCAACTGAGGAGTAGGAGTCCGAGGTATCGTCAAAAACCGTGTCTCCGCCGTTCATGTTGAGGAGCCCCAGCTTGTCGCAGCGGGCTACATCCGAGGCCCTTGGTATACAGTTTCCGGTCCAGAGGAACACCCTGCATGGTTTTTCAGGCGGTGCCAGATGGCGGTTGATGTACTCGACGGAATAGTCGATCTCCATGGCCGGGTCGAATTCGTACCCGGGTATTTCAATGCCGTGAAGGGAGTCGTACCGGTGTTTTCCCTTGTAGCCGGGATGCCAGTAGTAGGGATGTGAGTAAGAATGACTGGCCGGCTCCACATTGGGCAGGGCGAAAATCTCCCGGGCCAGGGCCATGAGGGCCTCGTCGCCCAGGGCCTCGGGCGCCACCTCCCCGACAATGACCGATACCGTGACAGGGAAGTCGTACTTTTTGAGGACATGGTCCCTGATGGCCTCAGCGCAGAGGGGTGAGTTTTCGATCCGGGAGCGGCCGCTGAAGGCGTCGCCGTCCACATGAGAGACGGCTACCCGCATTCCGTTCAGGGTGGTGGGGTCAGGGGCCGGCGTCTCCTCCAACCCCAGGGCCTCCCTGAAGAACAGAAACGGGTTCAGGTACCACTGCCTTTTATAGGTGACCGGGTCCTGCCAGAGGATGTAGCCCTCCATGGCAAATCCCCCGTGGGGTCCTGTCACGATGACGGCGCTCTCTGAATCAGGCCGGTCCTTGCGATGGATGCTGAGATAGACCCGGAGGTCCTCTCCGGAGGGAACAAAACGCCTGTAGCCCACTGGGAAGGGTGGATAGTCCCTCTCGAACTCCACTCCGTCGGGATCCTTTTGCCCGTAGCGCAGAAGAGAGCGGACGGATGTGAAGTCTCCTTCAAAGCGAAGCCCCAGTTTTTCATATACGCCGTTCAACAAACGGAGCATCTCTGAGGTCGGGCCGCCGTAAGGCTGCACTCCCAGGGGCCCTAGCACGACCACCCTTCGCCCGGCCTCCATCTGCTGGAGAAGCCATCCCAGATATTTTTCCGGATCAACGACCAGTCCTTCGGAAAAAGCCGTAATCACCCCGCGATAGCCTGACATGACCTCATCCCCTGGAAGCGGTCCCTCATTGACGTTGCGGTACTCGGGCAGCATACCGTAGTAATTAAGGACCGTCTGACAGGCCTGATAGACGATATTTTCCATGTGGGCCCCGGGGCCTTCGCGGTCCAGCAGCACCAGGACCTTTCTCGGAAGGGCGTTTTCAGCTGTTGCGCCCGCCGGAACGAGGCAGAGGCCCAGAATAATCAAGATCATCATCCAGGGTGTGCGTGTAGATCCGGTCGAGTTTGACCGTGCTGACATAGGGTATGAATCCTTTCTTTCTGGAGAAGTTGATGGCGTCCCGTACGAGATCAGGCTTACCCTCCGGTGCATAGTCCAGGGTGAGGACCGGAAGTTTCGGAAATTTTCCCAGCCCCGAGTCCAACTGGCTGAGCAGGATGTCTTGGGTCTCAGGGCCTACAGGGACGTAGCCGGACTCGGGGCCTTGGTAAATGCTGGACAGGCCTTCCACGACAAGAAAATCCATGAAGCCCGCAATCCCTGGGAGGACCGGAAGACCCCGGTTTACCGCTGTCACCGCATCCGGGTAAGCGTGCCTGAGCGTCTCCATCAACCGGATTACAGCCTCTTGAGTGCCCCGGAAACGGGGCTCGTCGGTCCACAACTCGAGGGCAAGGGCCGAGTCCAGTGTGTCCAGGAACACGCCGTCAAAGCCCTGTTCCAGAATACCGGGGAACGCCTCCTGGACCAGGAGGTCCTGCCACTCCTGGTCCCGGATGTCCAGGACCCAGGAGTCCCAGAAAGGCTTTTTCCGGACCAGGATATTCCGTCCCTCCACCCGTGGCCAGAAAGGACCGTGTTCCAGGACCTCGGCCGCACTCAAATACCCGAGAATGACCGGCCCCCCGTCCCTCTTTCGAGCCAGATCCGGGTGAAAGGTTCCGTCAAAGACCACCAGGTCGAAACGGGCGTAGTCCTCAGGGTCGGCTTTCAGGCCGTAGAAGCAGAGCCAGGTGTCAGGGGATATATCAAAGTTCATTACGATAGTCCGGTTTTGCAAGGCAGGAGGGCTGTTTTCGGATCAGAACATGATTTGAATCCCGGCCTCGATCGTACGGCCGGCCCCACCGGTTGCTGTCCCGGATTCGCTGGAGTGCTCGAACGAAAAGCGTCCCTCAACGCGGTTTCCCATGTGAATCAAGGCCTCCGGCTTTATGAACCATGAGTCCAGGTCTCTGGCCGTGTCCCTCCGGACTCCGCACGTCAGGCGATAGGTCCAGTACGCGGAGGGCCGGTGTTCGAACATGGCCGAGACCCCGTGTACGCGCTCCCTCTCCACAACAGCCACAGGCCGATAGGTCCCGCTGCTGTATTCGAATTGTCTCCAGGAATAGGAGTAGCTCAGAACAACAAAGGGGTTGTCGCCGAATCGTCTAGAAAGAACGCCAAGAGCGCCTTGCCGCCTCCCGTAGTCCCTGAGGTCCCGGACCTCGAAATCGGACTGATAGGCCTGCAGGTAGACCGTCCAGGGAGACCACCCGGACCAGGTCCCGGTGAGCGTCAGGCGATTTTCGCGGCCTTCCCGGACCACTGCCTCCATGGGGTCGTACCAGGGGAGGCCGTGGGCATAGTCCGCACGCAGGACCAGGGCCTGCCGGGGCCTGCCCTCAACGCCCAGGAAGATTTGGGCGCCGTCTCCCATGCCCGAGAAGAACCCCGCCCCCACCCGGCCCGTGAAGTACCTGTTGAACTCGTAGTCCACAAGGAGGGAGGCATCGTGAAGGGTCTCGCTCACGGCTGTTACAAAGGGTCCCTCGGGCCGGTCCATGCGAATCCCGTCGTAGGAAAAGGTCCACCATGTCTTCTCCGTCAGGTGCCGCCCATAACGGAGAAACCATGTGGCCCACTCCGAGCCGCTTTCCTCCTGGCTATAGGACCGGAAGCCCGCATCCAGCCTGGGGAGGTGGTCCTTGAGGATTCGATGAACGCTCCTGAGGGCGTGCCGGTTTTCAGGGTCCAGTTCCAAGGCCCTGGAAAAGCAGTCAAGTGCCCCGGCCCAGTCGCCGGCTCCCTGCCGGGCATTTCCGTAATCCGACCAGACCCAAGCGTCTTCGGGGGACGCCTCCACAAGAAGGTCGTACACAGGATAAGAGGACTCGAACCGGCCTTGCTCGAAAAAGATCCTCGCCTTGATACGCAAAGCCCCTGCATCGCCGGGGTGCTGATCAAGAAAGGCGTTCAGCTCCTGCCGGGAAGCCTCGTACATGCCTTGGCTGGACAGGAACTGGATGAGGTCCAGCCATATTTCCCGGTCTTCCGGAAAGCGGACGCGGAGAGAGCGATAGAGGGAGAGGGTCTCCGGGACAAGGCCGAGGCGGTCAAGTATGCGGGCCCGGATCAGGCCTGTCCGCCTCTCGAGTTCCGTCGGCGGGGCGGCGGGCTCAGCCCCTGAATCTCCGGAAGATGAGGCAACCTCCGGATCCAGACCCCATGCGGAAGGCGGAGAAGCCCACTCGTGAAAGCCGCACATGAGCAGGAGTGGAAGCGTTGAATTCAGAAGCAATAGAAATAAGCGGCGCGTCTGATGCAGCGTTGTGATCAATTAGCCGTCACCATCCGGCGTACCAGGTCGCGGCACACCTTCTGCGCCAGACGGTTGAGGGAGTCCTCGCAGAACCAGAAACAACCGCCCGTCTCCGACCGGCTCCCGACCGCAAGGATGTCTCCGCTCTTGACGTCCAGCATTCGGATGTTGATCCCCACAACGGGTTTTTCGTTCAGCCCGCGCTTGTAACGGTATTCGGTGACCGAACCGAAGACGACGGTGTCGACACCCAGGCCGTAGCCGATTTGCCGGGCCACGGTTCGGTCCAGGACCCGGTCCAGATCATTGTCTTCCTCTTTGAGTATTTCGAGCATCTCGGTGCTCTCCATAATCCGGAAACTGGATGAGGCATACATCTCCGTGGTCAGAAGATCTCCTACAATCCGACCGGCGTGGGGATGGGTGGTCAGATTGACCATGGGGAGAATGGCGGCATACCGGCCGTCGTCAAGAAGGGCCGTTGTTTCCACGCTCCCCCGCTGATAAGAGCATCCGCACAATAAAATCAGGATGGCGGCACAGCTCACAATAAGACTCAGGTTTCTTCCTCTCATAGGTCTTCTCCCGGCGCAGTGCAAGGCCCCTTTAGGATGCGTCTGTAATGTTGCCGAATAACTGAAAAATATCATAATTTCAGGTTGCGCTCAACAATGGGGCCGTGTCTTGTTTTTTGATTTTATTGTCTAGCCCAGGGCGGTTTGGATTCGGTTTATCCTGTCGTAATAGTCTGCCTGATTATCAGGGTCCTCCCGGATCAGCGACAGAAAAATCTTTAGAAGGGCGGGAGTGCGCTCCCCGAGTTCGAAACTCAAGAGGGCGAAACGGCTCTTTGCAAAGGGATCGCTCGGTCCGGCGCAGGTGCTGCACTCGTTGAGAAGCCTGCCGTACATGTCCCGGGCCTCCTCTTTCCTGTCCATGGCCTCGTAAACCCCGGCCAGGGCCCGGGCCGTTTCCGGGTTGAAGCCCTTAGTGTCGTGAAATGCTTTGTAGAGGCGTTCGGCCTCATCGGGTTGTCCGGCCTTGAGCAGTGTCTCACCTCGAAGGAGCAGGAAGGGCAAGGTCCCGGCCAGGGAGGCTGGAGCTGAATCCAGACGCTCTATCGCAGTATCGTACTCGCCCAGGGCCCACAGGACCTCGGAGAGTACAAGGTAACCCTGCAGCTCATCAGGGTGTGCCTCCAGAAACGTCTCGGCCAGGTCCCATGCCTCGGTGTGCATTTCCAGGTTCAGGTAAGCAGTGGCAAGCTCAGGCAGAATTCGGCCACCATCCGGGTTCTCCTCCAGGGCCTCCTGAAGCCGGTCGGCGGCCTTGTCGAACATGCCTTCATTGAGCGCCACATACCCTTGCTTGAACGCCTCGCCATAGCTCAAAAAGACCTTTCGGGTCTGCACGGGCAGCGAACTCAAAAGCGCCGTAAAGACTTCGTCGATGTCAGGCGGCATCTCGGGTTCACCGCCGTCATTTTCAAAGAGGTCGGCGTCGGGGTCCGGGGGCACGACTTCCAGCTTC
>CAZEIA010000042.1:0-20511 GCA_964512335.1 uncultured Desulfobacterales bacterium | reverse complement strand
ATTTTGTCGAGACTGCCATGGGTTCGGGTTTCTCCATTCAGTCCAACCTCAATGCAGGGGCTAACTGCGGCAGCAGTTGCGGCAGTTCATGCAGTTGCTGACAGACCCGGCCGGATACGCTTTGACGGGCCTCCTCCCTTTAAGAGTCGCGGGAGGCGGCCCGCTTCTTTTTACCGTCAACTCACCCCTGACCCTTCACAGTCCCGACCGGCTCGCTAAGCCCATTTCTTTCCAAAAGCGTACCTGACCGCTGCACAGCCAAGAAATTCGTTCGCACCTCCGCCATTTTCTCCCCTCCTTTACACCATTCCAGGATTCGAGTATCAATAGTTGTTGACCCGATTCGGGAGGTCCTTGCGTTGGGGCCTTCTGTTACCAATCTCCGTGGAATGGAGGAGGACATGATCCGCGAAAACGTGAGGAGGATTCTGGAAGAACTGCCCGAAGGGGTGGAGCTGGTGGGTGCGGCCAAGACACGGACCGTGGAAGAGGTTCTAGAGGCCGTGGAGGCCGGCCTGAGGATCGTAGGGGAGAATTACCTGCAGGAGGCCGAGGGCATGTTCCAGGCTGTCGGCGGCAGGGTCAAGTGGCACATGATCGGCCACCTTCAGCGGAACAAGGTCAAAAAGGCTGTGGGGATCTTCGACATGCTGGAGACGGTCGACAGCATGCGGCTGGCCCGGGAGATCGACAAGCAGTGCGCAAAGGCAAACAAAGAGATGCCTGTTCTGGTGGAGATCAACAGTGGTGAAGAGGACCAGAAGGCCGGTGTCATACCCGATGAAGCCGTGGAACTCGTGCAGGATATGTCCGGCCTGGTGCACCTGAAAGTCATGGGGCTGATGACCATGGGCCCGTTCACCGGAGACCCGGAGGACGCAAGGCCCTGCTTTCGAAGAACCCGGGAACTTTTTGACCGGCTTCGGGATCTCGCATTTCCCGGCGTGGAGATGCAGGTTCTCTCCATGGGCATGAGCAACTCCTTCAGGGTCGCAGTGGAAGAGGGGGCCAACCTGGTCCGCATCGGGACCCTCATCTTTGGAGAGAGGACCTATGAATGATCAGGCCGGGGGATCCCCCGGGTTTAAGGGGCGCATTAATTGGGATACGCGGCGAAAGAGATTCGTAGGCTGACCGGCAGGGCGATCCATGCCGGGAACATGCTCGAGGCCGGGGACCGGGTCCTGGTGGCGGTGTCCGGTGGCAAGGACAGCCTTTCCCTCCTGTGGCTTCTCAGGGAGCGCCTTCGCCGGATACCCATAGACTACGAACTCACGGCAGTCCATGTGGACCCGGGTTTCGGCGCTGACTCGGCAGGGCGCATGGCTGCCTTTTTTGAAGAGCACGGATTTGCCTATCGTGTTATTCGGAGCGACTTCGGTCCCATGGCCAACAGCCCTTTGAACCTGGAAAATCCCTGCTTTCTGTGTTCCCGGATGCGAAGGAAGATCCTGTTCGAGGCGGCGGAAGACCTGGGGTGCTGCAAAATTGCGTTCGGCCATCACAAGGACGATGTCATCGAGACCCTTCTTCTGAACCTTTTTTACGGGGGTTCCATCAGCACAATGGTCCCGGTGCAGAGGTTCTTCAATGGAAAGATTACGGCCATTCGACCTCTTTACCTGGTAGGTGAAGAACTGGTGGATCGTTTTGCGCGGGACATGGGCTGGCCCGGCATTGAACTGGGGTGCCCCGTCTCAGGAACCAGCAAGAGGGCCGAGATCAAGGAGATGCTGGCCCGACTTTACCGAAGGAACCCCAAGATCCGTGGTAACATATTCCACGCCCTCCGGAATGTCCGAAGGGATTACCTGCCCTGATAGACGAGCATCTCGATCCAGGCCCCGTCTTACGGCAGGCCTTCAGCCCGTGAGCTCGAGGAAGCCCTCCCCTAATGGTCATGCCGACCGCGCCAAGCCGCACGCATCCTGTATAATCCCCTCCCGCATATTTCAGGACGCCTCTTGAATCGCATTAACTGTCTTCGCCTTTTACGGGCGCAACGCAGGGGGATCCCCTTCAGGCATTTTTGTCGTTCACCTGTAATTTTTTCTTGACGCAGTAGTTCCTGGTTGCTATTGTACTGAGCGCTCACTCAGGTTTTCTCCGGAGGCTTTTGATGTCCAAGCGGGAAATCATTCTTCATGCCGCCACCCGGCTTTTTTCTGAAAAAGGCTACCATAACACTGCAATTTCTGAGATAGCCAAGTGCACCGGGGTTGCTGAAGGGACAATATTTTATCATTTCAAAACCAAAGAAGAACTTTTCGCTGCAATACTTGATTATATCAAACTTACCATAGTTGAAAAATACGGTGAGTTTTTCAAGGAAAAGAAGTTTGCCACCGGTCTGGAAATGCTGGAAAGCTGTATTTATTTCTATTTGTTCCTTGTGGGGACAATGGAAGAGATGTTTCTGATCCTTCACCGCTACGATGCCTATGAACTTGCCCAGGAAAATCCTGTCTTCAGAACGCATTTCACTGAAATCTATAATTATATTCTGGATGTATTTGAAAAGGCTATATTAAAAGGCCGCGATGATAAATCAATGTGTGTGGAGTCAACCGGTAAGGCTGCTTTTATAATATTCACAATGGTAGATGGAGTGGCGCGGCTGAGGACATTTAACCTTTATGACGCCGCTTCACTGTATGAGCAGCTTCAGAAATCCTGCCGCAGGATATTGCAGAGCAGGCCGGCTGCCTGATTCTTAAGAGGTGAAGAAGAGCCGTTGCCTGCAAAAAGAAATATCCTGGGCGGGATTCCAAAGGAATGAGGCTTCCCATGACTGCTGGCAATGTTTTGCTGGTCGATGATGAGGTCGAATTCATAACAAGCCTGGCAGAAAGGCTTCGCCTTCGAGGCATTGCGGCAAAGACCGCATGCAGCGGACAGGCTGCACTGGACCTGATGGAGGCGGAGTTTTTCCATGTTGTGGTCCTGGATGTGATGATGCCCGGAATGGACGGGCTGGAAACCCTGAAGGCGATCAAAAGCCGGCATCCGCCGACAGAGGTTATCCTGCTCACCGCGCATGCCTGCCTTGATGCGGCATTGACGGGAATTGAGTCCGGGGCTTTCGACTATATGGCCAAACCAGTCGATATCGATGAACTTTCATTCAAGCTTCAGGACGCTTTCGAAAAGGCATGCCTGAACCCTAAAAATGAATCTTCTTGTGAAACCCTGATTACCAACAATTAGTGAATAAGGATCTTACCATGGGAATCTTGAAAAATTGGGGCCGGTTCATGATGTGGGGGGCGGTGGCTCACGCCAACTGGGAAAAGGAAATGGCATCGACGATCCTGGGAAGCAGAAAACGCATGTTATTGCTGGCCCTGATGCTGGTTCCGATTATTCTGGGTGGTGTGGCCTTCGCTGATGAGATCGTCGAGGTCCTGCCGGATGTGCTGGGGGGGAAAAAGGCTTACAGCCCGGCCTTTTACTCGACGAGCATTTTCATCGTTTCAATCCTGATAGGGATGGGTGCCGGTTTGATAACCGGCTGCATCGGTGCGGGCGGCGGTTTTGTTATTGCTCCCGCACTGATGAGCGCGGGTATCAAAGGCATCCTTGCGGTGGGCACGGATCTTTTTCATATCTTCGCCAAGGCCATAATGGGCAGCGTAATCCATCGCAAATTGGGGAATGTATCTGTCCCGCTTGCTGTTGTCTTTTTGATAGGCGCCGTTATAGGCGCCACGGTAGGCGGGATGATCAACCGCGTCTTGTATGAAATCAACCCTGTGATGAGCGATGCCTTTATCACCACCATCTACTCGCTAATGCTGGGTTTTCTAGGTACCTATGCGATGCTGGATTACCTCAGGGCCCGCAAACCCCGGCAGCCTCAGGAGGTTGCGTGCGCCGACTCAACAGCCCACGGTCAACGCGATGAAGGGACGGAGCTGGGCGATCTTTGCAACCGCATTCAATCCGTGAAAATTCCTCCCATGATTCAATTCGACCATGATTTCACGCCCGGCGGCCGCAGTGTTTCCTGGTTGTTTCTGGTTGCAAGCGGAGCACTGGTGGGTTTGGCTGCCGGAATAATGGGGGTGGGCGGCGGTTTCCTTACCTTCCCGATCTTTGTTTATGTCCTGGGTGTGTCTTCCATGACCACGGTTGGGACCGATATCTTCCAGATAATCTTTACTGCCGGCTACGCCGCCATAAGCCAATATGCCATCTACGGGTTTATTTTCTATACCCTGGCCATGGGCATGCTCATCGGGTCTTTGGTCGGTATCCAGGTAGGGGCCGTGGTCACCAAGGTGGTCAAGGGAATTACCATAAGAGGGTTTTACGCTATGGCGGTTCTGGCGGGCTTTGTAAACCGCATATTCGCCCTTCCGTCAAAGCTTGCGGACTTGGGTGTATTGCCCATTTCGCCATCACTCGGTAAGACTCTCGAAGTCATAGGGATTTGGGCTTTTTTTATCGTGATCGGGGGCTTTAGTGTGTGGGTGATTGGGATTTTCTTCGCGAATATTTCAACCCTTAGGAGCAAGGAGCAGGGCATATGAAAGCGGAAAGAAAAGCCACTTTCAAAGGTCTGGTGATGATGATCAGTTTTGTGATTGTGCTGGTTTTTTTGTTTATGCCGGTCTTCGATGGGCACAACACTATGGAGTTTCTGGATAATCTGTATAATTCCATATCCAAGGGCTCGGCTGATTACGCCGGAGTGGTTCGGGAGGAGATTCACGAGTTGAAAGAGGAAGCCTTCCGTATGGAAGTGGAGATGGCGTCAATGGAACAGGCCGGGCAATCAGCACTTCTCTTGGAGGCGGCCGGTGCTGACACCGATGTCGAGGGCAAGACAATAATAGTTAATGGTAATCTAAAAAATATTCTGTTAACGGCTATTGATGATTCAAAAATTATGTTTGATAATGATGGAGATAAAATAGCATCTAAATATGGATACAATGAACGAAGAGTGCTTTATAATTGGTGGTTATTATTAAATAAAATTGGAAATGAATTAACAAATAGAAAACAGTTTGAAGCGGCAAAAAATATAAATTTAGTTCAAAATAGAGTTATTGAATGTTCATATAACTATTATGGTATTGAGGCCCAAAGCATAAAAGATAAATATTTTATCGTTATAGTTTCCCTGGTCTTTTATGTGATATATACCGTTTGGTATGGTTTTGGAATTATGTATCTTTTTGAAGGCTTTGGTATGAAGCTCGGCCACTAACCGTACCCGGGTACCAGCGACAAGGCCCACTGGCGCGAAGAATAACTTTTAGGTGCATCCGCTTGACTTTTGTTTGTATCCAAAATCCAAATCACCGTCGGGATCGAAATCACGCATCATTAGGGTAGGCCGTCAGATTTTTTTATCGCTTGATTTTCATCCACGGGGGTGGCCGGTGTATCGGCAATGAGCTTTGGGAGATGTTATGGGATTTTTCAGTAAAATACTCTCCCATAAATTTCCATGGCGCAGACGCCAACACGTATTTGACGCCGAGGGTGAGCGGAATGCCTTGAGGCTCCGGTACAACAGGTTCAAGCGTCTGTTGAATGCCAATGACAAAGTCCTGGCGGCTATGACCGAGATAGAATTTGCACTCAAGGGGTCTCGATTATTTGGGATGGATTTCGTACGTTCCCGAACCACGGTCATATCAACCGGCGTCTATCAGGCGGTCAAGTATCTGAACGATCTGGCGGATGACGGCAAGTTCAAACTGCTTTTCGACAAGTTCGATGAAATCAGGCAAAAAATCACCCCTGTCCTGAACAACAGCAAAAAAGCGGCGGAGGCGCCTTTAGTGCTCACCCTGTCGAATGTGGGGAGGAAAGATATTGATCAGGTGGGGGTCAAAATGGCCAACCTCGGGGAAGCGGCGCGCGGTCTCGGTATGCAAATACCGGAAGGGTTCGTGATAACCGCTGCCTCTTACCAGGCCTTCATGGAGCATAGCGGCCTCAAGAGAGAAGTGGAGAGGCGCAGGCAGGCGGATGAGGGCGGAGGCCTGGATGCCCTGTACCGCCTCAGTTCCAGCCTGCAACAGTTGATAATAGACGCTCCTGTTCCAGAGACTGTGGCAAATGCCGTGCGCGAGTCAATAGAAGGCCTCAGGGCCTCTCCAACGGAGCCGCTGACTCTGGCTGTTCGCAGCAGTGGGGTGAGCGAGGATCTCAAGGAGGCCTCCTTTGCCGGACAGTATAGATCTGTGTTGAATGTCTCGCCTGAAAACCTGTTGCGGGCCTTCAAGGAAATCGTTGCAAGCAAATACAGCGCCACAGCAATGTCTTACCGATTTAACCGGGGATTGAGGGACGAGGATGCGGTCATGTGCGTGGGTTGTCTCAAGATGGTGGATGCGGTGGCAGGGGGCGTTGCCTATTCAAGGGATCCTGTTGAAGGCCGCGGTGACATCTCCATCATAAACTCCGCCTGGGGTCTGCCCAAACTGGTGGTGGACGGGCGCTCGGAAGTGGATCGATTTATTGTACTCCGGTCTCCTGAGCCGAAGATCATTCATCGGGATATCGCTCATAAATCAATTAAGTACACATGTTATGGCGCTGAGGGGGTCTGCCGTGAGGATTTGATCGAAAAAGAAAGGCGGGAGCCCTCTATCACGGACGCGCAGGTACTGACCCTGGCTCGGGCCGCGGTTGCCGCTGAGACTCATTACGGCCAAGCCCAGGATATGGAATGGGCCATAAACCATGACAACAGGATCGTAATATTGCAGTGCCGCCCTTTACGCCTGGCTACCGCGCCTGAGAAAGGGCCGGCGGTATCAAGTGACGGCGGAGTTGTAAAGGCCCCGGTATTATTACAGGGGGGGCGTGGGGTCAGCGCCGGTGTCGCAGCCGGCCCGGTTCATATCCTGAAAAAGGACGCGGACATCCTGCGCTTTCCTCAGAAGGCCGTTATGGTGGTTATGCACCCCCTGCCCAAATGGGCGGTGTTGATGGGCACGTGTTCCGCCGTGATAGCCGAATATGGGAGTATCACCAGTCACCTGGCCAGCGTGGCCCGGGAGTTTAACAAGCCGGCGGTCTTCGGTCTGAGAGGCGCCTGCGACAAACTGACCGACGGACAAATGGTAACCCTGGATGGAGGCGGGGCGCGTGTCTATGATGGAGAGATCGTCGAACTCATTAAATCAAACGTTGAGAGGGAAGCATCTCTGGCACATACGCCTGTCTATCAGACCCTTGAAAGAATCGCGGGCCATATCTTGCCGCTTACGCTGAAGGACCCTGATGCCCCTGATTTCAGACCTGAAAACTGTGCCACATTCCATGATATAATAAGGTATTGCCATGAAAACGCAGTTAGAGAGATGTTCCGGTTCAGCAGCCGGCACCCTTTTCCCCGCCACGCCGCCAAGCAGCTTGTGTGCGATATCCCCATGCAGTGGTGGGTGCTGAATCTTGACGACGGATTTGACAAGGAAATCGAAGGGTCCAAGGTTCACCTCGATGATATCATATCAGTGCCGATGAAGGCCCTTTGGGAGGGTATAACCATGGTCCCCTGGGAGGGCCCTCCCCCGATTGACGGTAAAGGCCTGATGTCCGTGATGTTCGAGGCGACAAAGAATACTTCCCTCATAACCGGTATGCCCTCAAACTATGCGGAACGGAACTACTTCATGATCGCCGAACATTATTGCAGCCTTAACTCCCGTTTCGGGTTCCATTTTGCAAGTGTTGAGAGTTATGTCGGCGAGCGTATACCGGAAAATTATATCCATTTTCGTTTCAAAGGGGGGGCGGCCGACGAATCCCGCAAAAAACGGAGGGTGCGCCTGATAGAGGAGATTCTCACGGACTGGGGGTTTAGTTTAGATGTTAACGGGGATGTCCTGTGGGCGCGCTTTGAAGATGAACCAATGGAGGTCATGCAGCAGAGATTGAAAATAATCGGTTTTTTGATAATGCATACAAGACAATTGGACATGGTTATGTCCAATGAAAAAATGGTCTTTCATTATCGCAATCGGATAAGAGGGACCATTAAAGAGCTTTTCAATCTTAACTGATGGTGGCCCTGTAAAAACCTTTTGCCTCGAGCAGAGATACAGGGGTTTATATTATGCTTGCCCCCTTCACGCTCCCTGCTTAAATGGCGGCTTTCAGCCGGAGCCTCACTATCGGCAATCGAACAAGGAGGTCTTTTATGGCGATTATAATTATTTCACGCGGCTCCTACAGTAAGGGAAAAGAAGTGGCTGAACTGGTGGCGGAGCGCCTGGGTTATCGCTGCATTTCAAGGGACATACTGATCGAGGCATCCCATGAGTTCAATGTCCCGGAAATCAAGTTGATACGGGCTATCCATGATGCTCCGTCCGTCTTCAAGGCCCTGGAGTATGGGAAAGGGAAATATATCGCCTACATCCGGGCTGCGTTGTTGAAGCAGCTTTGTACCGACAATGTCGTTTATCATGGTCTGGCCGGCCACTTCTTTGTCTCAGGGGTTTCCCACGTATTAAAGGCTCGGATTGTGGCGGACCTCGAAGACCGTGTGCGCCTTGAAATGTCACGCGAAGGGACGTCGTACGAGGAAGCACTGGCCCTCATTCGCAAGGACGACGAAGAGAGGCGCAAATGGAGTCGTGACCTTTACGGGATAGACACATGGGATTCCGGTTTGTACGACCTGGTGCTTCGCATTCAGAAACTGTCTACGGATGATGCCGCCCAGATCATCGCCGGGATCATAGCGCTTGATAAGTTTTCAACGACTCCTGAGTCAAGCAGGGCCCTGCACGACCTGGCTCTTGCAGCGGAGGTCAAGGCGGCCCTTATGGATGTCCAGTACGATATCGATGTTGAAGCAAAAGACGGACTGGTTGCCGTCCGGCTGAACGCATCACCTGACCGTCAACCGGAGCTTAAACGCAGGATTGTTGAGATTACCGAGCATATCCCAGGCGTGAAAAGTATCGACATAAAAATGTCTCGCATCACCATGTACGGTGAGTAAACATTATGCCGGCTGTTTCTCTGTTCAGCAGCACATTTTGTCAGGCCGATGAATTTGCTGCAGCCGTGGCGGAGTCCACCGGCTATAAGCTGGTAACGGACAGTGAAATACTTCTGGAGGCGAGTCGGTTGTCCGGAATTCAGGCCGGCAGGCTTGAGCAGTGCTTCAGGTTCAGGGACGCGATATTCAATCCATTCATACATGAGCTGGAACATACGGTATGCTGGGTGAAACTGGCACTGGCTCAGATCCTTGAACAGGAACATTTCCTGGTGCACGGTTTTTCAGCTCACCTGCTTCCTTACCGGTTGAATCATGTCCTCAGAGTACTCGTCATCGCCGACGGAAAATCCCGGCTCGAACTTGCCGTGGCGGACCTGGGGTGCAGCGAAGCGGAAGCCCGTCGGCGGATTCGCGAGGAGGACGAGCAACGCCAACTCTGGGTAAACTTCCTGAAGCAGGTTCCGGATCCCTGGGATTCAAGTCTTTATGACATTGTGCTGCCCAGCGACAAGACCAGTCTGGAGGACTCGGTGGAACTCGTTAACCGGGCTGTAGGCAGCGGTTCTTTGACCCCGGAGGACCCCAAGGGTGTTTATTCCGATTTCCTGACAGGCGTTCGGGTCGAGGTACACCTGGGAAGGCACGGTCATTGTGCGTGTGTAGAAGTGAATCAGCGGGATGTGTTGGTGACGATTCATAGGCCGGTGGTCATGCATGAGAGACTGGCCAGGGAAATAAAGGGACTGATCATGGGAATAAAAGGCTTCAAGCCTGACAGGGTCGAGATCAAGGCGGCCGGAGATCATCGCAGCCCTTTTTCCTACCGGCGTTTCGAACCCCCCGCACGGGTGCTGCTTGTCGATGATGAAAGGGAATTCGTTCAGACCCTTTCAGAGAGGCTGCAACTTCGGGAAATCGATTCAATGATCGCCTACGATGGTGAAAGCGCTATGGACATGGTCCAGGAGAACGCCCCGGAAGTGATGGTCCTGGACCTACAGATGCCGGGCATAGATGGTATCGAGGTCCTCAAGCGCGTGAAGGCCGGCAATCAGGAAATCGAGGTTGTGATTCTGACCGGACACGGCACTGACGCAGACAGGGATGTCTGCATGAAACTGGGCGCTTTCGCTTACCTTGAAAAGCCGGTGGACATAGATACTCTGAGTGAGACCCTTAAAAGGGCCGAGGACCGCATGCGCAGACGAAAGAGTGGTTTGTAGATGGCATTCAAGATAAACCTGAAACCCAAGTTCTGGGACTATCGTGATGTGGCCTCGGGGCCGTACAGGAACCTGTTCAACCTGCGTCGTATCTGGTATCTGAGTGTTTTTCTGACTGCAGGCGCGGCACTTGCCCCGGTGTTTTTCCTGGCGGCCATAGATTATCAGGTTACGCAGAAGGCGATAGAATCAGAAAACATGCTGCGCCTTTCGCGCCTGGTCTCGAATGCAAGAAGGACGTTTTCCTTTTTTCTGGTTGAACGGCGATCAGCCATGGAGTTTCTCTCGCGGGACAATTCTTTTGAGTCGCTGTCCAAGCATTCACGGTTGTTTGACATACTTAGAAACCTTCAGATGAGTTTCGGCGGATTTACTGATCTGGGTCTGATCGATGAGTCCGGTCGGCAGATAACCTATATCGGCCCCTACGATCTCGCCAGTGCGGATTACAGTGATCAGAAGTGGTTTGAAGAGGTAAAGGCTCAGGGCAGTTATACAAGCGATGTCTTTTTGGGTTTCCGCCGGAGTCCGCACATGGTGTTGGCGGTATATCGTGATATGGGCGGGGGCCGAGGCTTTGTCCTACGGGCCTCCATTGAGACGGAGGACATTCACCAAAAGCTCCTGCAGGTGGAAACCGGCAGTGTTTCGGATTTGTTCATCGTGAATCACGACGGCGTGCTGCAGACCGACTCCCGCTCCTATGGAGGCATCCTGGAGAGGCTGAGTGTTTCCGTGCCTGAACGCGCCGATTCCACGCGTATACTGGAGCACAGGGGCGAGGAGGGCGAAACCCTGTATGTTGGTTATGCATACATAGATGAGACCCCTTTTATTTTGATGGCGGTGAAGAACAAGAGTGAAATGATGCGGCCCTGGTTAAAGGCCCGCCGGCAGATCACAACATACCTGCTGGGGAGTATTGCGATCATATTGATGGTAGTGCTGGCTGTGGCCACATATCTCGTAAGCAGAATCCATGCCGCGGATCAAAGGAGGGTCGCGACTCTCCACCAGGTGGAGTACACGAACAAGCTGGCGTCAATAGGGCGTCTTGCGGCGGGAGTGGCCCATGAAATCAACAACCCCCTTGCCATCATAAACGAAAAGGCCGGCCTTATCATGGACCTGCTCCAGCCCCAGCCCGAGGGGGCCTTGCGCACTAGACTGATTAAGCAGACAGAAGTTATATCGGCTTCGGTAAAACGTTGTGCAACAATAACCAGGCGGCTCCTGGGGTTCGCCCGTCGTATGGATATCAGCGTTGAGAGTGTGAACTTGAGGGAAGTCATAGAAAGTGTTTTGTCTTTTCTTCGAAATGAGGCCCAGTATCGATCCATCAATATAGACATACAGATAGACCCTGAAATCCCTGACTTTGACAGCGACAGGGGAAAACTCCAACAGGTATTTCTGAATCTCATCAACAATGCATTTGCGGCCTTGGAAGATGGAGGAAGTGTGACCTTCAAGGCCGATCTGATATCGGAGGAATCCATCCGTGTTTCGGTCATTGATGACGGGTGCGGTATTGCGCCCGAAGATCTCAAGCGGGTATTCGAACCCTTTTTCTCCACCCGTGCCAAGCAGGGCGGAACCGGTCTCGGTCTTTCCATAACCTATGGCCTTGTTCAGGAAATCGGCGGTTCCATAGATGTAACGAGCCGAGTGGGTGAGGGGACCCGCTTCGATATCATCTTGCCGTTAAAACCGGAGATAACGAAATGAAACACGTCCGCGTATTGTTGGTGGATGATGAAGAAGATCTCGTTGTTACATTGGCTGAAAGGCTCGCCATAAGAGGCTTTGAGGCCGACTGGGCGGTCACTGCCGACTCCGCACTCGAGCTCCTGAAGGGCGGCAAGACCTATGATGTGGCTGTTCTCGATGTGAAGCTGCCGGGCATAAGCGGTCTGGAGCTCAAGAATCATATGGCCGAAATTGATTCCGGATTGAATTTCATATTCATGACCGGCCACGGTTCACAGGAGGATTTCATGGCCGGGGCCGCCGTCGCAGGTGAAGCCAACTACCTGTGGAAGCCCGTGGATATAGATGCCCTTGCCCAAAAAATCAAACTTATGGCGAATCGAGATGATTGATTTTTATAGGAGGCCTTGATGCCCGATTTTCCACAAACCGCCGGCTGGGGAGGTCTTAAATTTTTCGGCCGTATCACGGCCTCCATTTCTCATGAACTCAAGAACGCCTTGAGTATATTGAATGAGAATGCCGGGTTGTTGGAGGATCTTGCCCTGCTTGCGGAAGGCAGAGGGGGTTTAGAAACAGAGCGGGTCAAGACCCTTTCCGCCTCCATCGGCCGCCAGGTCAAGAGAGCGGACAGCATAATACGCAACATGAACAAATTCGCTCATACGGTTGATTTCGAAATCAAGACCTTTGATCTTCAGGAATACCTGGAGTTAACAGCGGCTGTTTCGGCGCGGCTGCTGGCGGCCAAGAGCATGACCCTTAAGGTGATCCCGGCGGAGCAACCTGTGAGCCTGACCACCTCGCCCTTTTTTTTGTTGTACCTGGTTTGGCATATGGTGGATTGCTGTTCCCAATGGCCCGGCCCGGAGAAGGTGCTGGTGGTGGATTTCAGCCGTTCCGGCGGCATGGTTTTTATTCGTTTCAGTGGATGTATGACAGGGGATCCCGGTTTTGTGTCACAAGTCATGGGGGGTGATTCGCAGTCACTATTGACCCTGCTTGGAGCGAATATTGAAACAGAGGTCGGTCCTAATGTAATGGAGCTGAGCATTCAAGGTGTTCCGCCCGGTGGTTAGCCTTAAAGCGCCTTGTTGCCCGTTGAATCGCCGGGGAGGTCTGATTGAAATTCCTTTATAAAGGAGACAAAAAATGGGTACAAAAGTGCTTTTAGTCGACGATGAGGAAGAATTCCTGGATGTACTGGGTGAACGAATGCAGGTTCGCGGGATGGAGGTGAAAACCTCGGCTTCCGCGATGCAGGCCCTCGATACCCTTGAAAAAGAGAGCTTCGACGTGATCATCCTCGATTTGATGATGCCGGAGATGGACGGGCTGGAGGCCTTGAAGCGTATCAAACACAATCGTCCGGAACTGCAGGTTATTCTACTGACCGGTCACGGGACAATCGAGAAAGGTGTGGAAGCGATGCGGTTAGGGGCCATGGACTTTGTTGAAAAGCCGGCCGACCTGGAGACACTGGCCGGGAAGATAGAGAAGGCCCGCGCGCGGAAGATGATTCTCGTGGAGCGTAAGGTGGAAGAGGAAATCCGCGATATCCTGATCCGCAAGAGTTGGTAGCCCCCGGCCCGGCCCTCTATACAGCCGGAAGGCAGTGGGGCCGCTGATGGGCCCCTCCTTCATAGCATCGCATCAGCCGGATCGGATCTTTATCTTTCGGCTCCTCCTGCGCGCGGCCTCGGACTTGGGCATCCTTACAGCCAGCACGCCGTCCTTGAAGGATGCCTCGGCCTTCTCAGGTGTCACCTCCGCTGGCAGGCGGAAGCTCCTGCTAAACGCTCCATAAGAGCGCTCCAAGCTGTAGTAGTCGCTCTTCTTGTGCTCCTGCTCCACCCTTTTTTCACCTTGGATGGTGATCATCCCGCTGCTCACGGAAACCGAGATGTCGTCCTTGTCCACTCCGGGCAGTTCCGCGGAAACCCGGAACTCATCGTCCGTCTCGCTCAGGTCCGCGCGAAAATCTTCTCCTGTCATGAGGTCCGGCATCCATTCGCGCAGCATACCCCATCCCCCAGGCCCTCTTTCCACTCGGACAGGAAGAGATTGACTCCGCCTTCTCGGGATCAGTTCCTTGATTCGTTCCGAGAGTTTTTTCGTCTCACGAGAAAGTTCTTCCGTGGATTCCCGAAGTTCCTCACCGCTGCCTTTGAGCTTTTCTTTCACTTTGCTTGAGAGTTCCGCGACCTCCTGCTTCAGGCTTTCAACCGCGTCCTTGATCTCTTTGCTTGCTACATCAATCTTTTCTTTCGCTCTTTCAGATACGTTCATGATTCACCCTCCTGTGTCTGACAAGAATGAAAGTAAGATATTATAATTAATTAAAACAATGTGTTATAGACTATTTTGAAATAATGTAAGCATTCGGGCGGGCTTGTCAATACCCCGTTATGGCCGGTCATGTACATGGCCTGCACCCGGGGATCTTTTTGAAAGGAGTTCGGGGGGGGGCCTCTCCTTTGACCCTATGAGGGGAGAATGGAGTGCCTGTGGCCTTCCAGGAGGGCGATCCTGAGGGTGTTTAATCCGATTGCGGCCCCGCGTCGGCGCATCATTGCAAGGGGGCCTCCCGCCTGCCATGAAAAGGTCCTGGTTCCCACAGCACCTTCAATAGCCACGACCCCGTTCATTTGTTCCTGCCCCTTGGCGGATCCGGGAAACCCGGCAACGGCAAGTCCTGCCTTTGCCCCGGCCCTTTGACGTGCATTTCGGGCAAGAAGCAGGGCCGTATCCTCCAGTTCCAGGGGTGGTTCATCGCCGAGCCAACTGACGACTGCCTTGTGGTTCGGGAGCACCAGGCTCAATGAGACCGTTGATTCCTCCAGGTCATGAAGCCTCGCAGCAAGGCGGCCGGAGGTAAAAGTGTCCACCACGGCCAGAGACACCCCACGATCCTTCAGCAGACCGGCAACAACCCCTTCCAGGGTATCGTCATCAGCGCCGTAGATCTTCCGTCCCAACCGCGACCTTATCTCCCGCTCCAGGATCTCCACAGACTCCTTCAGTTCAGAGGGCCTCGAGCCCTGAGCCGTGATCTGTACCTGGATCTCGCCTTCGGAGGCCAGGAGTGCCACCTCTGGGTTCCGGCCCTCTTTCATGAGGTCACCCACGAGGCGGTCCACCTTGCTCTCACCCATGCCCACGACCCTAAGCACTCGGGTATAGACCCGGCTTTGGTCAAGAGAGAACCGCTCCTTAAGCCATGGACTGATCCGGGTCTCCATAAGATACTTGAGTTCATGGGGTACGCCCGGAAGACAGACAACGGGTTTTCCGTTTATTTCCGCAATAAAACCGGGCGCAGTGCCGACAGGGTTGGGAACGGCCAGGCTGCCCGCAGGGATGTACGCCTGCTTCCGGTTGTTTTCGGGCATGCGGTAACCGATCTTTTGAAAAACGGCCTCGATCCAGTCCATGAGTTCCTGCCGGAACTCCAGGTCGACTCCTGCCACGCGCGCAACAGCCTCCCGGGTCAGGTCGTCCTCGGTGGGGCCCAGCCCTCCGGTCAGGAGAACGAGGTCGCATCGTGTGAGGGCATGCAGGACAGCCTCTTCCATGTCCCTCATACGGTCTCCCACCGCGGTGCGGAAACGTACGCGGATGCCTATCAGCCCGAGGGCGCGGGCCAGGTCCGAGGAGTTGGTATCCAGAACACGGCCCAAAAGGAGCTCTGTTCCAACCGTCAGGATTTCGCAGGAAGGAGTGGGGATCAAAAGGTTCATATTCGGGTCCTTATAACCAGGTTTTCATTGGCATTCTCGCGTCTATTGTATATCTTATGAGATACCTCATGGCAAGCCGCCAAGACCCTTTTATCTCTCGCTGAGCGCATGTTTCCACAAATACGATTACGCTTTCTTACACCCACTCTTCCTTGGTGATCTTCGTGGTATAAAAAGCATCTGTTTCACCACGAAGGACACGAAGAACACGAAGGAGGCACTGGTAAAATTACGGGTGTGATTTGTTACAGTACTTATGGAAAAGTCTGCTAAGATGCAAAGAGGCCAGAAAAACTGTATTATTCAGGTTGTCTCTGCGATCATTATCTATTGAAAAACCGAATCCGTTTCAATTGAAGAAGACAAGAAAAGTCAGCTCGACCTTAAGAGAAAACTTTATGAATAACACCCAAATCAGCCGCAGGGAATTTCTGAGGCGCACCTGCAACTGGAGCGGGCGGGCCCTGGCCATGTCGTTTCTGCCCGGATGCAGTGCGGCAAGGAGGGCCATGGCCTCGGAAGACAATAAGCGCCGTTTCTCCAGAGTGCGCAAACTCTCGTTGAGGGAAATCGCAGAACGTCGCATTCACCATGGGCCTGACCGTTTTATCAATCCCTTTATGAATGGAGAGCGAGGCGGTTTCCTCCGTTTTCTTCGGTGGAAGATTTTCAGCCGCAACAAGTTCAAGGATCAATACCGCGAGGAGGTCGTCCGCCCGCTGGACCTGGACTGGGATCCTTTGCGGGAACAGGGTGACTGTTCGGTCATGTTCCTTCGTCACTCCTCTTTGGCGGTACGCGACAGGGACCGCTTCCTCCTTGTGGACCCGATATTCTTCGGCCTTTTCTGGTTCACTGATTTCAGTCCCATAAGATCAGGGCTGGACCTGATGCCCGCACCGGACCATGTGCTCATCACCCATGGTCATTACGACCACCTGGACGTGCCCAGCCTTCGCACCCTGGATCCAGACACCCACGTGATAACGCCCCTTGGATACGACGGGATCTTCGAAGACCTGGGCATGATGAACCGCACACGCCTGGACTGGTACCAGTCTCATAGGGACAAGGACCTGGAGATACTTTTCCTGCCCTGTGATCACTGGACCATGCGGAATCCGATAACAGGGCCGAACCGCAACCTTTGGGGCTCGTACCTGATTCGGGGGGCAAGCGGCAGGACCATCTTCATTTCCGGGGATGCGGCCTTTTTTGACCGTTACGGCGAGATTGGAGAGGAGTTCGCAATCGACCTGGCAGTGTTCAATCTGGGGGCGTATGAGCCGCGGTGGTTCATGGCCCAAAGTCACATCAACCCCGAAGAGACGGTCCGGGCGTTTTGCGCGCTTGGAGCCCGCCGCCTGCTCGTGGTGCACTGGGGCGCGTTCAGGCTGGGAGACGAGCCGGTGCATCTTCCGCCCGTGGAGATTGAGCGGGAGATGGAAAAGGCAGGTCTGTCTGAACGCCTCGTCCTTCTGGAACCCGGCGGGACCGTGGAGGTGTGAGAGAAAAAATGGAATAAACAGGCAAATCGCAGGTTGCGCAGTGTCTAGCCGGAATTTGACGGATGCTCGCGGCGAATCGACAGAATCATTTCATCGAGCTGTTGAAGAAACCGTGATCGATCACGCTTTTTGAGAGGAGGCGGCCCGCCTGTAATCTCTCCTGCGTCACGAAGGATCGACAACAGGTCCCTTGTGGCTACGGCCTGACCGATGTTGTCCTCTGTGAAGGGCTTGCCGGTGGGACCGATTACACGAGCGCCCTGCCTGAGGCATCGGCTCGCAAGCGGTATGTCTGCTGTGACTACTATGTCATGAGGGCGGACGTGCTCCACAATCCAATCATCGGCTGCATCAAGGCCTTCAGTCACAACCTCTAGTTTGATCCATGGTTCGCTCGGGATTCGCATCCGGGAGTTGGCCACCAGCGTCACATCAAGGCCATGCCGGCCTGCGACTCGATACACTTCCTGTTTCACCGGGCAAGCATCGGCATCGATAAAAATGTTCAGCAAAATTGAATACTCCTGGATAGAACGTTATGGAAGCTCCAAACCATTGCTTTGATAATCCTCGATGCTCCAGTATGGACGATCGAGCGCTTCTGATGATACAGGCCAGGGCCAGCCTTCTGGGACAGGGCATTCAAAACGCATGAGTGTCTTCAGTGTGGGGTGGGCAAAGGCCAGCTTAAAGGCCAGAAGGGCGATGCTTCCATGAGGCAGGGCTCGGCCGGCCCCGTAATTATTGTCACCCCATATGGGGCAACCAATTGCGGACAACTGAGCCCGTATCTGATGACGCCGGCCGGTCTCCAGATCCACTTCCAGCAGGCTCCGGTCGGCACGGGTTTCCAGCAGGCGATAGGAAAGTATTGCGGTCTGGCCGCGCGCGGGTTCACCATCTGCCGGACGGCTGTAGCGTCCATGGCGCACCAGTTGATGCGCCAGGCGATCGGCCGGCCTGTCGGGTCTTCCTTGAACCACGGCCAGATAGGTCTTCTCCACCGCGCCGGTCCTAAACTGCTCGCTGAGTCTTGCTGCGGCCTTGGATGTGCGGGCCAGCACCAGCACGCCGGCCACCGGGGCATCCAATCGATGCACCATGCCGGCAAAGACCCTTCCGGGCTTGGCATAGCGCACCTTGAGCCACGCCTTGGCCAGGTCCACCAGGTTTGGCCTCGCCTTTGTGTCTCGTTGCATCACAAGACCCGCTGGTTTATATATAACCAGCAGGTGATTGTCCTCATAAAACACAGGCCAGCGCGGATGAAAAAAGGTCAAAAGACTCTATCCCCCCCGAAAGCAAAGGCGCAGTCCAGGCGGGCGGCGCGCCCGCCGCTTGAGCATCCACCCGGCCCCGGCGCCATGGCCGATGTATTTCAAAGCTGCGGTGTCGCACTGACGCAACAGCAGGTTGAACAATTCTGGCTTTATCACGGCTTGCTGCGACAGCACAACACAGAATTGAACCTGACCCGCATACACCACTTTACCGACATGGTCCTGAAGCTCTATGTGGATTCGGTGCTGCCGGCAGGAATGATCGACCTGCCTTCGCCCCTGATGGACCTGGGCAGCGGACCCGGCATGCCGGGCATTCCCCTGAAAATTATGCGTCCCGACCTGGATGTGTGCCTGGCCGAGGGAAGGGCCAGGCGGGCGGACTTTTTACGGACGGTGATCGACCGGCTGGATCTGGAGGGCATAGAGGTTGTCAACCGAAACATAACCTCGGGCTTTGAGAGGCCTTTCAGGGGTGTGATCACCCGGGCGCTGGAAAGTGTCGATCAGACCATGGAGCGTGTAGGGGGATGCCTTGAAGTGGGAGGCCGGATCATTTTCATGAAGGGTCCGGCATGCGAAGCGGAATTAGCCGGTGCATTGGAACGATTCGGCCGGCGGTTCGCCCTGGTCGAGGACACTTCCTATCGCATCGGTCGCACCCGAAACCAGCGCCGGCTCCTGGTATTCGAACGCCTGGATGCCCCGCGTCGCGTCCTGGCGGAACGGGCGATCCTGCGTCATAAAGTGACGGCTGTTACCAGTGAGCAGAACAGCCGTTACAAGGGGATCAAGAAACTTCTGTCCGGCCGCGGTATCAAAAAGAAGGCACAGGCCCTGCTGGCCGGGGCCCGGCCCATAGAAGAGACGATGACAGCCTTGCCCCGAAGCTGCTTAGCCTGGATCACCAGCGGTGAACAGCATCCCCCCCCTGAGAAGGCCCCGCCCGCCATGGAGTGGCTGCAACTGGCCGATCCGCTGTTTCAGGCCCTCGACGTCTTCGGCACCAAAGGGCCGCTCCTGCTTGTAGAAGTGCCCGATCCCAAACCTTGGTCTCCGAAAGAGGGCTTCCCGCCGGGTTGCTCGCTTCTGGTCCCTTTTCAGGACCCGGAGAACATCGGTGCAGTTATTCGTTCGGCCGCCGCCTTTGGCGTCGTCCAGGTAATTCTGCTCTCCGAAAGTGCCAACCCTTTTCATCCCAAGGCCTTGCGGGCCTCGGGCGGCTCCGCCCTCAGGATGAGGCTTCGCAAAGGCCCCTCAGTAGCAGCCTTGCCCCCCGACCTGCCTGTGGTGGCACTGTCCGCCGACGGAAAAGACCTGTCCGACGCCGCCTTTCCCGTGGCCTTCGGCCTTCTGGCCGGGATGGAAGGCGAAGGCCTGCCGTGCCTTTGGCGCGACAGGGCGGTCCGCATCCCCATTGACCCTGCCGTGGAATCACTCAACGCCGCTGCAGCCACGGCAGTGGCCCTATATGAGTGGCGCCGGAGATCAGGAAAGATTATGAACAACAAGGTGTTGTGAAGGCTTTCTTGTTGACGCACAAACTTCTAAGTGGGTATCATCTCCTTCACACAAGGCTTCTCCCAATATGGATCGGTGATTAAAAAATCTCATTATCAAGATTGGAGGAGGATTTATGAAAAAGCTTATGGCCATTGTTTTGACGCTATCTCTGGTGTTTTGCCTGGCATTCACCGTACAGGCAAAAAAACTCGTAGTGGGGCACGACACCAATTTCATGCCCTTCGAGTTCAAGGACCCTAAGAGCGGAAAGTACGTGGGCTTCGATATCGACATGTGGAAGCTCATCGCCGACAACCTGGGCCTGGAGTATGAACTGCAGCCCATGGACTTCAACGGGCTGATTCCGGCCCTACAGTCCGGAAATATCGACGCCGCCATCGCCGGCATGACCATCAAGAGCGAGCGCGCGGAAGTGGTTGACTTCGCCTACCCCTACTATGACGCCGGCCTGATGATCCTGGTGCGCAGCAACAACAACGAGATCAAGAGCCTGGAAGACCTGGAAGGAAAAAACGTGGCCACCAAGCTGGGCACCACCAGCGAGGACTT
>CAZEIA010000041.1:0-21015 GCA_964512335.1 uncultured Desulfobacterales bacterium | reverse complement strand
TTGCCATGTCACATGACATAACTGAAAAGAGAAGTGTCGATGAGGCCCTGCGCGACAGTGAAGAGCGGACTCGTTCAATCCTCCAGGTAATTCCCGACATCATCATCCAAACCAATGTGCAGGGTGAGTATCTGGATATTCGGACATCTTCCGAGGATCTGTTGCTTCTGTCCAAAAGGGAATTGATGGGGAAGAGAATCAGTGATCTGTTTCCGGAAAAGGTGGCTACCCGAATTATAGAGTGCATCAAGACAGCTATTGATACAAACAGGCTCCAATCGGTTGAATATGAGCTTGAGCTTCCCACAGGGAAGTTTTCTTTTGAGGCACGAATCGTCTCATCAGGGGAGGATAAAGCCCTTGCCCTTATTCGTGACATCACCGAGCGCAAGCAGGCGGAGGAGGCGCTGCGGGAGAGCGAACAGAAATATAGAAACCTCGTTGAGAACGCCAACGAAGCCATATTTGTCGCACAGGAGCAAAAACTGGTATTTGTCAATCCTATAACCAGTTTGATGACCGGCTATTCCGCCGAAGAACTCCAGTCACAACCATTTATTGAGTTTATTCATCCCGATGACCGGGAGATGGTCCTCGAGCGGCATGTCAGACGATTGAAGGGTGAGAAACTTTCTCATCTCTATTCTTTTAGGGTTCTACATAAGGACGGCAGTATTATGTGGGGCGAGCTTAATGCCGTCTTAATCAATTGGGATGGGAAACCCGCCACGCTTAATTTTATGGCCGACATCACTAAGCGCAAGCAGGCTGAGGAGGCTACCAGAGAAAGAGAGGGCTTCATCAAGACAGTCATGGACCACCTTCCCATAGGCGTGGCGGTTAACTCGGTGGATCCGACCGTAGAGTTCAGCTACATGAACGACAATTTCCCTAAGATCTACAGAACGACAAGAGAAGCGCTCGCAGAGCCGGACACATTCTGGGATGTAATCTATGAAGATCCTGTTTTTCGCGAAGAAATCAAAAATAGAGTAACGACGGATGTTGCAAGCGGCGACCCGGATAGAATGAACTGGGAAGATATACCGTTCACACGAAAAGGTGAAGGGCCCTTCTATATTTGTGCCCGCAATATCCCGCTGGAAGGGAAGCAGGTGATGATATCCACTGTCTGGGATGTCACTGATCGCAAGTTGGCGGAGGAGGCTTTGCGCGATAGCCGTGACCTGCTGGACGCCACTCAGAGGCTTGCAAAGGTTGGCGGATGGCTATGGGATGTGGCAAACCAAACCATGACATGGACCGGCCAGACTTACCGGATCCATGGCTTCGAACCCGGCGAGGTCGTTCCGGGCTCTCCGGAACACGTTGAACGTAGCCTTGTCTGCTATAACCCTGATGACCGGCCGGTTATTGAGGCGGCGTTCCTGCGCTGTGTTGAGGATGGAGTACCCTATGGTCTGGAATTCCCGTTCACCTCGGTCGACGGTCAATGGAAGTGGATCCAGACAACGGCACAGCCTGTATTTGATGGTCAGAGGGTTGTAAAGGTCATCGGAAACATCGTTGATATCACAGAACGTAAGCAGGCTGAAGAGGCGCTGCGGGAAAGTGAGGAGCGGCACAGAACAATTCTCAGCACAGCCATGGACGGGTTCCTGGTTGTAGACTCTGCAGGCCGTCTTATCGAAGTCAACGAGACATATTGTAAGATGAGCGGGTACACCGAGCAGGAACTGCTTGGCCTGACTATCAATTCTTTGGAGGCTGTCGAGACATCCGCCGAAACAGCTGCGCACTTACAGAAAGTGATGTTACAGGGTGAGGACAGGTTTGAAAGCCGTCACTGCAGGAAAGACGGGACCGTCTTCGATGTGGAGGTAAGCGTCCAGTACCGGCCGACATATGGCCTGCAGTTAGTGGTCTTCATCCGCGACATCACGGATCGAATACGGGCGGAGGAGGAAATCGAGAGGGAAGCAAGGCTGAGAAATGTCCTCCTTGATAATGTACCCAACTGCATTGCCTTGATCTTGAAGAAAGAGACCCGTGAAATAGTTGCCTCAAACAAGGCTGCCGTGGCAATGGGTGCAGTCCCAGGAAAGACATGCTTTGGGACATGTGCCGAGCGTGAAGACGAGTGCCCGTTTTGCCTGGCTCCTGAACTCTGGGCCAACAACCAGTTGCAGGAGCTGGAAGTCGAGTATAATGGAAAATGGTACGAAGGCGTGTGGGCCCCTTTCGACGATGAGTTGTATATTCACTACATATTCGACATCACCGAGCGCAAGCTGGCAGAAGTGGAGAAGGCCAAACTCGAATCACAGCTTCAACAGGCCCAGAAGATGAAGGCGATCGGCACTCTTGCGGGAGGCATAGCCCACGACTTCAACAACATCCTGAGCATCATTGTGGGAAACACAGAAATAGCCATGCTAGACGTCCCGGAATGGAGCCCCGCCCAGGACAACCTGAAGGAAGTCCGGGAGGCGACGCTGAGGGCCAGGGAACTGGTCAAGCAGATTCTGCTCTTCGCACGGCAGAAGGAGCACACGGTCTCCAATATCAGCCTGGAGCCCATAGCGAAAGAGTCCATCAAGATGCTCCGGTCCTCAATTCCCACTACGGTGAAGATTAATACTAAAATCAAAAAGGGCCTTCCGCCCGTTCTTGCCGATCCAACACAGATCCAGCAGATCATCATGAATCTTTGCACCAACGCCGGACAGGTGATGGAGGACGATGGCGGAACACTGACGTTCACATTGGACAGCGTGGAGCTTGATACCCGGTTCGTTACGGTGATGGGGGTCCTTCCTCCCGGCCGTTACGTGTGCATGAAAGTCAGCGACACGGGTCCCGGCATCCCGAGTGAGATCGTGGAGAGGGTCTTCGATCCCTTTTTCACCACAAAGGAGGTGGGCAAGGGAACCGGTCTGGGCCTGCCTGTGGTTCATGGCATTGTTCAGGACCGAAAGGGAGGGATAACGGTTGAGAGTGAAGAGGGCCTGGGAACCACTTTTACCGTTTACTTTCCCGTCTCAGAGGGTGAATCGGTTGAAGTGAAGGCCGAACAGAAAACGGAACTCCCCCGGGGTACCGAGCGGGTCCTGTTTGTGGATGACGAGCCCATGATCATGAAAATGGGAAAGCACATGCTGGAGCGCCTGGGCTACATCGTAGAGACCCGGGCGAGCGGCACGGATGCGCTGGAGTGCTTCCGGCAGGACCCCCATCGCTTTGATCTTGTGGTGACCGACATGACCATGCCCGGCATGAGGGGGGACCGGTTGGCGGAGGAAATGCTGGCGATCCGTGAGGATATCCCCATTATTCTTTGCACGGGATATAGCAGGCAGATTTCAAAGGAAAAGGCCGGGGAGATAGGCATTCGCGCATTTGTTATGAAGCCCCTGACTCAACATGAGCTGGCGAACACGGTGCGAAGGGTGCTGGATGAGAATCCCCAGGAGTAGCCTCGTGGGTATTCTCGCCGGTCAAGGATTGCTTTGGAATACCGGCCATTCCAGACCCCGCTGAATGTGCATGATACGATAAGGAAAGGAGAGTTGAGGATTTCAAGGTCTAAAACCGACAAGCCGTGTTGTTTTCTCCAGCGACTGCGAGAAGCGCCTGAGATAACGAGCCCCCAAATGGCGCTGGTGGTTGCAGGTTCGACGAAGTGAACCTGACAGCCCTGAAAAAAGACGAGGAGTTTCGTGTTACACTTTGAATTGATTAAATAATTGATTCCTTTTCCCTTACGTTTTCCCTAGCATCTTTTTCGCTTCCTTATTTCCCTTTTCAGCTGATCTCTTGAACCAATATCGTGCCTGGGAAGGATTCTTTGGGGTGCCTGAGCCCCAATGGTAAACCAGGCCGAGGTGGTACATGGATTCTGCATTTCCATGAAAGGCGGCCTTTCGGAGCCAGTAATAGCCTCTGTCGTAGTATTTTTGGCTTTTTTTCTCATCTCCCAGGTAGATATTTGCCAGGCCTAGATCCGCCATGGCGGGCACATGTTCCTGAAGGGCCGCCATGAGCCACCACCAGAGAGCCTTTTCCATATCTTTGTATCCCTGATGATTTGTGCCTGTATACAGAAGGCCCAGATTGTACTGAGCCTGGATGTGGTCTTCCATGGCGGCCTTCTCATACCACGCAACGGCTTGGTCCGGGTCGGGTCGCTGGATGTAGTCTTCGTCATAATAGAGGCCCACCATGAATTGTGAGGCGACATGATTCTGAAGCGCGGCTTCTTTGTAGAGACGGAAAGCCTTTTCCCGATTTTTCGGTATGCCTCTTCCGTAATGATTCAGGTTGGCCAGATTGTGCTGGGCGTTCTTTTGGCCTTGATCAGCAGCCTTCTCGTACCAATACGAAGCCTTGTTCCTGTCCTTTTCAAAGACATAGCCTACGTCGTAATACAAGGCTGTATAGAACTGGGCTACGGAATGACCCTGTTGTGCGGCTTTTCTAAAGAGCTCAAAGGCCTTGTGCCTGTCCTTGGGCTTCCCTTTGCCTGTGTGGTACTGTTTTGCCAGTCTGTACTGTGCGTCCGAATCCTGAGAACAAAGAGCGGGAGAGTTCCAAAAGGCCGCGATGGATACCATGAGCAGCATTGAGAGGGTAAAGACAGGTCTGAATGCTCTATGCATGTCAGTTCCTTTCCATATCGTCAGAAATAGTGATGAGTTTCAAAATCCATGGTTCCAGGCAACAGACCGCGTATGGCATCGAACTGGGAGACCCTCCTGAGAAAACCATGTATGCCGAAAATCTCTCCGGTGATTGAATCGTCCTCCCTCATGAAGGCCTTTCCCTGAATGCTCCCATCCACCGGCGCCTGTTCGCCGTTGATCTCCATGTTGATCCGCCCGTAAATCTCCCATGCAGTTGTCTTTGGGATTTCAGAAAGTCTAAGATAGGTTTTGTCCGGGTCGCGGCTGATCAGCTCCCCTCGATTGATTTTGAAGTAAAACCTGGCCTTATCACCGCCCAAGTCGATGACAACCCTTCCATTGCCGCGGATCTGGGGTATCCCGTGTTCATTCAGGTAAATTTCAAAGGAGAGCTTGTTCTCGCTGTAGGAAACCCCTGACACCTTGGATTTGAAATAGCCGGTGGAGCGAAGGCTTCCGGAGGAAACAGTGGTCGCCGGTCCTTCCTCGGGAGTCTCCTTTTTCTTCCGCAGCTTTGCAATATAGCGTGAAAGATCGGTCCCGTCGCCGGTCGCCACCCACGTCTTGGCGGCCTCCAGGCGCTCGACCATCCGCCCGAAATACACCTTGTCATTGGGATTGCCCGTGTCGTGGGCCTTCATGAGTTGCCTGTACGCATAATGCCTTTCCATCTCGATCTTGGCCAGAAGGACCCCTTGAAACTCGGTGGGAAGGTTGGTCAGAACACTGGTCAGGCCTATGGGATCGCCCTTGAGACCGTAGGCGCCGGCGTTTAGGGCGATATCCAAAGCATCCTTAAAAACATCCCCCACCGTTATCTTCACCCTATCCTTTCCCTCGCCCACATAAATGGGAAGGGACATGATCTTGGCCATGCTTGCCGCATGGACAGGGAGAGAAAGGGTCACCAGCACCATCAGCAGCGCGCAAGTACATGGAATCCTTTTCAGCAAGACGATTCCCTCCTTTTTTCGTTCGAGAAACGCTCTATCACAAATCCAAGGAATATAGAAGTATCGTATTCAGTCTTTTCCAGGGGAGTCCCTGTTCCGGTTCTGAACGGCCTGGAAGCTGCGCATAAAACATGAAAGAAGTCAAAAGGATGAACAGGGATTTTGATTTCTTCTCATCGACTAACCCGTCGGCGCCATCTCCCTTGGATCGCTGCGGCGTCCATTGAACCAGACCGAGATGAGGACCAGCGCAATCCCCGCAATCTGAAGCGTTCCAAGGGCTTCACCCATGAGAAGCACTCCGAGGAGTGCGGCGGTCGCCCCCTCGATGAGGGTTGCGGCTATCACAGAGCCAAAGTGGACCGTCCGGATTCCGGAAGAGAAGAGGAGGTAGGCCACCGCCGTTGCCATTGCGCCGAGATGCGCGATCATGAAGCTCCCGAAGGGGGTTGCCAACCAGGATAGATGAAGGATAGGGCGATGGGTGCGGCTGGAATGGCGGCGGCCCCAAAGAGGAGGGTAGCCGCTTCCATGGAGCTCATCCGCCGGGAAAGCTGTTTCAGTGCGAGGCTGAAGCCGGCGTAGGAGATGCCCGCTCCCAGGGCGACGAAGGCTCCGAACATGTAACGTTCCCCGCGCAAGGTGGCCGTCACAGCACCTGCCGGGGAGTCCAGGGCGAAAAGGGTGACCAGAACCATACCGAGCACGCCGACCACTGTAAATACGAACCATTCGCGGCTGATCGACTCCCGGAGGACCAGTGTCCTGAGGGCTCCAGCCGCAAAGGGAGCTACGCCGATCTGGAAAATCGTCCCCGCTGCAACGCCGACGATCCGAACACCTGCGAAAAGGAGAAGCTGAAAGGCAAGGAATTCACGCTACTCAGGGTGAAACGGCCTGAGGCATCACTGTACATCCTGGGCCTGTCTACGCCCGCATCCCCACCACCATCCCCGAGCCCTCCACTATGCTCCTTCTCGGGGCGGGCTCGCCCGGTCTTGCCGGACTGGGCAGAAAGAAGTTTTTCAGGAAGAATTGAGTTTCAGCACCTTCTTGCAGGCGGGTTCCTTCGTGGCTACGCCTATTTTCTATATTGCCATTTCGTAGGTCAACGATTGCCCTTGACTACGTGCGATTCCAGACCCCACTGAATGTGCAGTTTTCGATAAGTTGTCCATTACTGAAGCAGGAATGGTCTCAGGGCTTATTATCCTCGCTGATCTTACCCCTCTCATTTTTCTATGCTTGTGCTTCAGCGATTAGCTTTGGTGGTTGGACTTCTCCAATTTCGGTAACATTGGGAGCCTTTGGGCGTGAACCGCAATGAACAGCCTTTGCACGGGTTTTACCCTTCTGCCCCTCCCCGAGACACCGGAAATGCCATTCCTAGATGCATTCCCTTGGATGGTTTTTCTAGATGTATTCCTGACGCCGGTAAAGGGCCTTTTTAGGGACCGAAAAAACTCTGCAACCATCCACAACGTGGGGATGGTTCGCACCAAAGTACGCACCCCCTACGCGCGCGCGAGGAAAAGGTGGCGCTCGTTTGAATATTTTATCGACAGATAGTACGCACCCCCTATGTGGGAAGAAGGGGGATTCGGGAATATTCAAGAGAAATTTGACTCTAGTTGACGTATGGGGAAAGCATGCCCAACCCCGAGGCCGGGGAGCAAAATCGGATTGGGGTCCCCCGCTGAATAACAATCCTTTTCCCACGACACACCAGGATAAAAAAGGCCGTATGACAAGAAACGTCGATTAGGGGAAGGTGGCCGGGAATAGACGGTTGACAGGTTGGGACATGAATCCCGAAGGCCTACAGTTTATATAGAGTCACCGCCCAAAAAATATGCCTTCAAGTGAAGTGAAATCTCACTATAGGGACAACCGCCGCACACACACTTAAAACGATTGACCGATTGGTTGACCACAAACAACGGTAAAATTCATTCAATTGTCTGATTTTATTAGGCATTGATTGGAAATTGGTCAACCGGGAATTGATAAAAAAAGGGACGATTGAAGTGAATTTTTTGGGTCCCTAAAAGAGCGGTTGCGGCCTTGGGTTTTTTACCATAGTTCAGGCAAAAAGGGCCGGCGGAAAACATGGTACGATGATCTTGAGAGGCCTTGAGTTTTGCGGACTATTTTTGATAAAAAAAGCAAATGCAATGGTGAACATGGGTAATGAGAGTTTTTCGATCCATTTTGACAAAAAGGGATGCAGGGCAAAAAACCCCCGTCCGTGAGGTCTTTGGGCAGAGACTACGGCCCCGTCTTCGGACGGGTTTTTTCTTTTCATGCAGGCCCCGACAGGCTTCCATTAGAAGAAAAACCTTTCACTATCCTTTCACTGGAGTCCCTTACATGAAGAAGGCCCTTCCGAAGAAGGGCTTAAGTTATTGATTTTATGGCGCGCCTGGGAGGATTCGAACCCCCGGCCTGCGGATTAGAAGTCCGCTGCTCTGTCCAACTGAGCTACAGGCGCGAGTCCTTCTCCTCCGGTTCGGGATGGATCATGCAACCCGCCGTCCCGACCGATGGATCGGCGAAGCATTCATTTGTCGATCCGGCCGCTTTTGAGCCGTTCTTCCCATTAAGGACCTGCCGAAGCAGAAAGTTGGTGTTTCTTTCAAGATTGTTCATGGTCTCGGCCAAGGCCTTGAGCTGAGTGAGGTTCTTGCGCGACCTCTCTCTCGACGGGATTTCGAGGCCTGGTTCGTTAAGGATTCGAATCAGGCGTTCCAGAGTTGCGGATTCAAAGCTGCTGTTGTGTTTGTAGAGCAGGTCTACCCACTCCTCTTTAAGGGATTCGGGAAGCTTGGTGTAGCTCCGAATGATCTCCGGATTTCGACCGTAACAGAGGGATTGCTTGAGGCGATCCATCGCGGCCTGCACTTCCGTTTTGCGGTCTTCGCCTACATCGGCCTCGGCAAAGACCTCGCGCCATCGCTCCTCAATCTGCATGCTCACCCACTTCTCGCCCATGTCCGGAGGCAGGGAGAGCTCGACAAAGCGGTTTTGCACCTTGATCAGGTCGTTACGGAGAGGCTCCTTTATCCCTTGAATGTCGTCCAAAAACTCATTCAGCTGCCTGATGGCTTCACGCTTTCCATTTATCTCTTTACGGCTGTTAAGCAGGATCTCTTCCCATTGATCCCGAAGGAAACCTATTTCCTGTTTCACCAGAGAAAAAATAAGGCCGGTCTTGGTGATAGCGTTTCGAAGCGAATCGGCGAGAATATTACACGCCTTCAACCGGTCATTGGCAAGCGCCTGCATGGCTTCCATTGAGTCCTTCCGGAACTGATAGGAGAGGAGCTCGGTTCCAAGAGCACGGGACAGCTTCTTGATGACCTTTGTTTCATAAGTGTCTATGTATATCGTGCGGGGTCGGAAATGAATTTTTATGACGGCCACCACAACGTATTCGCTGTCAGCCCAAATGCTTTTCCCGTCCCAAGTCAAAGGGTAGTCTTGAATGGAATATATATTCTGGTTCAGGTCAACCTTGCGGACCAGAACAGGTTCCATATGGTGGTAGTCTTCCCACACCCCATCCACTTGAAGTCGAACGCTCCGCGCGTCAGTGAGAGGATCCTCGGCTGTCCAGCTCTTCTGCCTCTCCACACACCAAGCCATGGCCTCCAGAGGACGGTTCGGCTCATCCCGGTATTCGAGCCAAGGCCTGCCCGGGGGATTGTATTCGGAACTCTCCGGCAATCCCCAAGAGATGGTCTCCCGAGCTTCGTCGATGTACCCCGAAGTCACTCGGGTTGCGGTCAGGTCCGGGGGACCACCAACACGGTAAATAGTCCCTTTGTAGGAGTGAGGCAGGCAATAGAGGATGGTCTCGATCATCCCCTTACATGCCCTTTCCAGTGTCGGCATTTCAATAGTGATGGACACTTTGCCTCAGCATGGCCTCCGCAAATGATTTACCGCAAATCTGCTCTGCGCTTCCCTGCCCCGGATGCCGGGGCCGGAGCAGCCTTTCACACTTGTCATACCGTCATGCAGACTTTTCACACGTCCTCGCAGTCTAATATAATATTACGGTATTTAAGGGAAGATACTTTAGACTTTTTCCCTGAGTTGTCAATAAAAATGGGAACCGCGGGGACCGCGGGCCTTGACAATCTCCTGCCCCACTGTCAGACTTGAGCCATGAATAAGCCGGGCCTGATCATCGACCAAATCCCTTCGCTTCAGGACACCCTGTTCATCGCAGGATTTGAAGGATGGGGAAACGCCCTGGATGTCTCCAGGGGAATGGTGGACTACCTGATTCGAACCCTTGAGGCGGAGCCTTTCGCCCGACTGGATTCAGACACTTTCTACCGGTACGACGAGAGCCGCCCCCAGGTCCTGGTGGAGCACGGCGCACTCATGAGCATCACCCCGCCGGGGGCGGCCTTCTTCACCGCCTCCCGGGAAAAGGCGGGCCGTGATATCATCCTCTTCCGTTCCACAGAACCGCATCTCCAATGGTACCGTTTCTGCGAGGCGGTCCTGTTTGTCTGCAAGAGCACTCGAGTCAAGTCTGCAGTAACCATCGGGAGCATGTTCGATGATGTGCTCCACACAGACATCATGGTATCCGCCTTTGCCTCTAATACGGACATTCTCTCCGAACTCGAATCTTTCAGGATCTCTCCGGTCAACTACAAGGGGGACTCGGCCATCCATTCATTTCTTCACGATGAGTTGAGACATCGAGGAATTGATATCCTGAGCCTGTGGACCCACTGTCCGTACTATCTCCAGGGCACGACACACTTCGGCCTGCTGTCTCACCTGGGGTCGATCCTGGCGTCCTGGGGCCGGTTCAACTTGGATACTGAGGAGCTGGATCAGACGTGGAGGGAGCTGAACCGACAGATTCAGGAAATCATCGAGAAGAACCCGGAGCTGCAGGACATGATCAGCAACCTGAGGAAGGCCAAGGTAAAAGGTTCATGGGAGGCGGCCACGCGTCACGACAATGTCATTCACCTGGAAGATTTTCTCAAGCCTGGATAGCAGGCCTATCCCGCCGGTTCGTATTCTCTTACCCGATCGTCATCTCCCTGACGGCCGCAACCAGCGCAGTAATAACGTCACCGGCGTTTCCATTAAGATAAATGTCCGTCACGGTTTCTGAAAGATGCGTTCTCTCCTTGTTGATCTCGATAAGCTTGGCTCCCCTCTCCCTGGCCAGCATGGGAATTGTATTGGCCGGCGAGACAAGGGCAGAGGTGCCCACGATAAGGACGACATCCGCCCTTGATGCCAGTTCGAATGACCGGTTCAGGGCTTCGACCGGAATGGCTTCTCCGAAAAAGATCACGTCCGGCTTGAGCGGCTTGCTGCATACACACTTGGGAGTATGCAGCCCTTCCACCTCTTTAAGCGTGTAGCTTTTGCCGCACCAGATGCAGGACAAGGTACTGGAGTTGCCGTGGTACTCGATCACGTTTTGCGATCCGCCGGCCTGATGAAGGTTGTCTATGTTCTGGGTGATCACATAATGCAGGAAGCCCATTCGTTCCAGCTCACCCATTCCAATATGGGCGGCGTTGGGGCGCGCCCTCACCACCAGGCCTTCCATTTCCCGAAGCATGTTCCACACTTTCTCGGGATCGCTCCGAAACGCCTCGATGGTGGCGTATTCAGCCGGATCATACCTTGCCCACAGGCCTTCAGCGCTTCGAAAGTCCGGAATCCCGGATTCCACCGAGACCCCTGCACCGGTAAGAGCAATGGTCAACCCGGAGTTTACTATGATGCCGGCGGCTTCTCGGATACGTTCTTCCATTGCCGTCTCCATCCCAACCCTGTCTTTAACCGCAACAATCCCCGTCCTGACTTTCGGGCGAAGGCTGATTTTCTCAGCGGGGCTCCAGCACGATCTTTCCTTCGGAGTTGACGTACCTCTTGACACGCGCCCTCAGGCTTTTCTGCTCACCGAAGATGTTGATCATCTTAACGGTATCACCGTCCACCTCAAGCTCATCCACGTTTTCCAGAATTATCTCCTCCGAACCCTCCTGGAGAAGAAAGGCGTTGGCTTCGCACATGCTTAGTCTCCTCTTCACGCAGAATAGTATTACCGGGCCTTTCAATCAGCCCGGAGAGCGGCTTCCAATACCCACCCCGAGACAGGGTCAGTCCAGGGCCTTAAGTGCCTTTTTCAGGCATGCGGCGCTCTTTTCCTCGAAAACCATCATCTCTCTGATATGCCCGGCGCTTTCTACCATGCCTGCTTCTTCGAGCTGCCCGGCAAATTGCTCGTACTCATCATTATGATGTTCACTGTGTTCTATCCAGTGCTCGAGGCGAATCCTGGCTTTATCTGCGAATTCCATGTCATCCTGCCTTATGTCTGTAGTGGAGGTATCGCAACCTTGTAGTCTAGTCTTGTAAAACATAGCAATCGGTCCAAACCCTGTCAACGCCCATATCTTGAGGGCAAGACCATGCCGTAATGATTTTTCCTTTTCCACCGCCCTGAAACCGCCTTCATGTTATTTAAAACTCCCCACCAATTGACCCTTTCGTTGGATCGAGCGATACCCGGAGCCCATTCTCTCTTGTTCCTCGTTAATCTTCCTATAATTGTGTTGACTCAATTTTTCCATCGGGGTAATATACCCGATGTCCCAGCCCCCCTGCGGCCGCTCGTGGAGAGAAACGCCCTTTCGCCAGACAGGGATCACGGCGGGCCTGAAGGTTGCTCGACTTCTCCTGAGCCCGGATTCACGGACAAAGGGGATGACGTGAGCGTTCTATACTCAGACCGGAGGAGCCATATGCCGAATCAGAACATATTGGAAGGCAAGCGGATTCTCATTGTTGACGATGAACCGGACATTCTCGAGACACTTGAAGAGATTCTCGACATGTGCCTCATCGATTTGGCGCCAAACTTCGAAACCGCCAGTAAGTTCCTCGAAAAGAACACCTATGATGCAGCCATCCTGGACATAATGGGGGTTCAGGGATACGACCTTCTCAAGATCGCCACCCAGAAAAAAATCCCATGCATAATGCTGACGGCTCACGCCCTCAGTCCCGACAACCTGGTCAAGTCCTTGAGGGAAGGGGCCCAATCCTACGTCCCCAAGGACAAGATCACCGAGATTCCAACATATGTAGCCGAGATTATCGAAGCCGCCGAAAGAGGTAAAGAGGGGCGCGACGTGAGGTGGTACGGCCGGCTAAAACCCTTCTTCGACCGCAAGTTCGGAAAGGGGTGGCGAGAGAAGGACAGGGATTTCTGGAAAGACTTTGATCGCAAGTACATCAGCAAGAAGGAAGAACTGGAAGAGATCATGTAGACTTCCCGCAATCGACTGTTTTCAAAAAAATAGGAAAGCTGCTACAAGGGTACTTCTACGACAAAGGTCGCGCCCTTTCCCGAATCACTTATGAGGGACAGGGTACCCTTCATGTCCTCCACCAGCACGGAGACGCCCGCCAGTCCAAGTCCATGCCCCCGCACACAGTGTTGCTCCTTCATGTCCATCTGAAAATAGCACTCGAAGATCTGTTTGTGGAAATTCTGCGGAATCCCCTGACCATCGTCTTTTACAGTGATCGAGAGGGTTCCGCCTGTGCGTTCCAACCTGACCTCGACACTCTCCTTGCGATACTTCAAGGCGTTGTTCAAAAGGTTTCGCAGGATCTGCTTCATCTTGCTCTCATCGAGGCTGACTTCCTCATTCCAGAGGAACTCTTCAATGCAAAGGAAGATTCCCTGGCCCTCCAGGATCTTCTTGAGGCCGGACAGATTTTTGCAGTCGCGGATTCCTTCGGCCGTTCTCTGGTCCGTAAGGTCAAATATTTCAACCAGGGCCTGCTCAATGAACTCCGATATTCGAAAGCGGTCCTTAAAGATTATGCCCTGATTTGAGCGCCCTATTTCCATGGCGTCGTTGACCAGAGATTTGGTGACCTTCGTGTTTCGAAGTGCACGATGAAGGACTTTCTTCTGCTTGTCCGTTAAAGGACCGTATTTTTCCTCCCGCTCCAGCAGCGACAGGATTCCCGCCTCGATCACGGCCAGCGGTACCTTCAGATCATGAATGAAGAGATCGAACTTGATTCTCTGTTTTCCCATACCTTGTCCATGCGATTCGGTTGACACATCGTTTAAAGAAGACACATCGAACCCCGGGACCTCGGGTTCCGAAATCTTCCATGAAAATAACCTGCTGAAGAAGCCTCCCGGGCACATAATCGTCTGCTTCCGGCTCTAACGCACCGGGCCCTTTCGGTCCCACGCCTGAAAGGCTCTCGGTACTGTCACCATCAGAAGCAGTTTCCTCCATCCCTCGACCGGGGCGGTTTGCCGTACGACTCAGTCGGCCTAAAACACAATACCTACATAACCCACAAAGCTGTCATCCGGCCGGGTATCGTAGCTCATAGAGTAAATAAGCTCCACCCCGCTCCTGGCTCCCTTGCCACGGGCCGCTTCAACGGCTGTGGCCGCCGCCCCCGGGCAGCAGGCGTTCTGGCTTTTCAGCCCCTCGGAGATCACCCCTTCGCTGTCCATGGCCAACATGCGATCAATAACACGCCGGTCATGCTCGTTGCGAACCCAGTCCACTGCCTGCTTTCCCAGCCCCTGTGGCATAAACCCGTAGTTGGGGCCGTAGTGAGTGAGATCCGTCGTCCCGATGATTACAAGCGACTTTCCCAAAGAATCGGCCAGCTCCACCACACGTTTCCCTATGTTTAGCGAAGTGCCGACCGGAGTAACACCCATGGGAACGATCCGGGCGTTAGGGAAAAAATGACGCACAAAAGGGAGCTGGAGTTCAATTGTGTTGTCCTGCCTGTACCTGTCTGGCCTCTCCACCTCACAGGGAAACTCACGGGCCAGGGCCGAGGCCAACTCCTCATCCACACTCAGATCGCCCAAGGGCGTCTCCCAGGAGCCATCAACCATGATATAGCAATCACTTCCGGGGTGAAGATGCCCGCCGAACAGAACGACCGTGTCCGGATCGGATGTTGCCTCGATACACTTAAACACGTTGCATGCAGTCAACCCGCTGAAGAGCCATCCGGCATGAGGAACTATTCCGCCTACCCGTTTTGTCCCCCCGTTCGGACAGGGACAGGCCTGTCTCTTGAACTCCTCTATTACCTTAAGGCATTCGGAACGGTCGGCCGGATACCAGCTCCCGGCAAAATCAGCTCTCCGCTTAGCCATGGTTGACTCCTTCGACTGTGGCGTGTCGAGTCTTACGCCCCTTCCCGAACCCGGTTCAAAGCCTGATGCCCGAACCTTCCGCTTCCGGATCCCGCACAGCAGGGTGTTTCCTGACAAAGGACGTTTGAAAAGCAAGCCGGAAAATCCACTGCAACATGTCTCACAGCCCTTAAATTATGAAGGAATTCAAAAAAGGATGCAAGGCCATTGTTTTGATGCAGCAGCAACCCATTGTTCCTTGCGGAGCCCGGGGCGACCTGTTACACTCTGCACCTCTGTTTTACTTATTACAGCTGTGAAAACGGTCCCTCAAACTCCTCGCAGGGCCCTATTGAAAGCAGGACTTATCACGATATGGACATCACCCAATGGATAATTCGAATACCGGTGCTGCTGTTCGCCGTGACCATCCACGAGTACTCCCACGGCAAAGCCGCATTATCCTTGGGAGACCCCACTGCACGGGACGCAGGAAGACTCACTCTCAACCCCCTTCCCCACATAGATCTCCTGGGTGCGCTCTGTCTGTTCCTCTTCAGATTCGGTTGGGCCAAGCCTGTTCCGGTGGATGTCAGGTACTTTCAGAATCCCAGAAGGGATACCATCATCATGTCCCTGAGCGGTCCGGTGGCCAACCTTGCCGCCGCATTCGTGGCCGGACTGTTCTTCCGGTATCTTATGATACCATGGGAACTGTACCTGTACGTCCTGATCGACATGATCCTTATTAACATCGGTCTTGGTGTCTTCAACCTGCTCCCCATACCCCCCCTGGACGGGTCCCACGTCCTTGAAAGCCTGTTGCCGCCAAGGGCCGCTCTGACCTACCGACGAACGGGGAGATACGCTCCGCTCGTTCTCATCGGGGCACTACTGCTTGATCACCATGCCGGTCTGAACATACTCGGCAGGATCCTTTGGACTCCCATCCGGTTTCTGGCCTGTCTCTTCGGAGGACCCAACCTATGCGGTCTTTTCGGGTGAGGCAATCGACTTACTCGATTGGGCTTGACAACGCCCTGTGCTTGGAGTACATTAATACATATAAAAAGTACAATATTATACAGTAGAAATATCTTAAAAATGAATGAAAATACCATGGTAGATGAAAACCCGGAGATCGTGCGCCTCCGGGATATCACCCGAAAGCTGGAACGCGTGAACCAGGAAGTCGAAAGGCTTCTCGAACGCCTGCCGCTGAAACACCACTACGAAGTGGCCAGGCTGAACCAACTCATTAACGAGCAGATACGCCTTGGGGATACTTCCCGCCGACGTTTGCTCCCCCCAAGGGTTACTGTTTTTTATGAAAACGCCAAGGATAAGGCATCATTCCTGCAGCGACGTTATAATGATGCTGTTCAGAAAGGGGATCTCCGAAAACCGAACGGCACGGACTGAGCGGACCTTGGGCGTCTTCTGCACGTCTGACACCTTACCGTCTTCAATAGTCCGGACCATGGCAAAGGAGTTTAAATGGATGCCCTCGAAAGACCGTGGCTGAAGGAGAAACACAGTTTCTTCGACTACACCTACTGGACCTTGGTGCTTTCGGTGCCCCTGGTCACGGCCGCTATTGCCATGTATCGGGCATCCCTGGTCTGGTTCATCGTTTACCTGCTCGTGGCCGCAGGAGTCGTCCTTGCGGTCATGCGGGTCTTCTGCTCCCACTGCCCGTACTATACCACCGGGAGCAAGACTCTGCGGTGCATGTTTTTCTGGGGATTTCCCAAGTTTTTTCGGGAACGACCCGGAGAGTTGAAGTTATGGGAAAAGGGGGTTGCCGTAGCTGCGGCAGTTGTCCTGCTCCTGCTTCTCCCGGCGCCCGGACTCCTGGGGCAGCCCGCCCTTCTCGCCGTTTACATCCTGTCCCTGGGGGTATTCCTTCTCTCGGTCAGGCGCTATGAGTGTGGCAGGTGTAAGTACGCAGAGTGCCCTTCAAACCGTGTTCCCCCGGAAAAGCGGTCCTCGACTCAATCCTATTAAACTCTATAAACAGGCTTCTTCAGGACGCAAGGGTGGGAGATCATCAAGGATCCCCGATGGAGAATCGGCATACGTCCGGTTTTCGTGTCCAAATCCGCTGTGTCTCAAATCTCCATAGTGATCCCGATCCTGATTCGGCAAACCGCGTGGTTGGAGGACCTTTACGCTTTGTCTTCCTTAGTGGTCTCAGCGCGCTTCGCGGTGAATCCCGGCCGCTCTGCTCCAGGAATCACTTCTTGAGAATAACCGGCTCAGGCTCGTAGCGGCCCTCCCTGACATGTGCCCAAAACTCCTTCTCGCCCTTCTGCCATCCATGGCCGAATACCGAGTCGAAGAAACCGCCCAGCCGGCTGAACACGCTGCGCCAGACGGAGCCACCCCTCAGCATAAGTACTTCCTCGAGAAAGGGCACCACCTCTGAAATCCTCTCCTTGGGCAGGTATGCCCGAGCCCCCAGTTCTACGGACTTCTTGAGTGCATCCACGTTCACAGCGTGGGCCGTGAGCATGATTGCGGGAAAACCCAGGTGAACCGACGCATTTAGAAGATCAAATCCGCGAACGCCCATTATGTCCAGGATCACTGCGTCATAGGTCCAGGAACGTAGCAGATGGTAACCGGTCTCGTAATTCGTGGCCCGGTCGAACGTCAAATCTTCAAAGTCTTCCAGCATCTCCTCGAGTGTTTCCAGGACATCCGGCTCGTCATCAACGGCCAGGATGCGTTTTCCATTCAATATGCTTTCCATTATTGGGTTCTCCTTTATGTCCTGCCGGTTACAGTCTTGGGCGGTCTCAGCTCAAGGCACGGGTCTTATCCGCAGCGCCTATTTCGCCTCCCCACGTCATATCTTCCGTGAGCAACTCATCATATACTGTCCGTTCCCACCAAACAAATGGATTTATTTCTTACTCTGTTTTTTTGGACTTCCAAGCATACGTCTGGCCTCCTCATCTCTGATCTCCCGGCGTAAGAGTTTGCCACCTTGCTCTTGGGCAACATATCCCGGAACTCGATGTAGCCGGGCACCTTTTAGGAAGCCAGCCGCGCTCCCTGTACCAGCGAATCAGGTCAGCGCCGCCCACTCCTATGGCGTCTTCCTTGAGCACCAAATGGCCTTGATCCGCGATCATCCGGTAAAGGGCCGGCACGCCCGGCATTCCATCGCAACTTGTATTGTTGAATTGTCTCCAGGGTGGCGTCGACCTCAGGAAAAGGTATCAGAAGGGTGCAGTTCCCCCTGTTGAATCGGAAAAACTAAGGCCCGTCCTGTGTGGGCCGCTCCTGCTTTACAAGGGACATAAGCACCAGTCCGACAATGGCCATCAAGATGTTAATCATAAAGGCGAGGTCGTATCTGCCGGTGGTATCCCTTAATATCCCGGCCACCCAGTGTACTGCGATGGCCCCAAGCCCGTAAAAGGGCGTCCATGCCCCGATGACTGTTCCCATGACCTCTTTTGGGAAAAAATCCCCGGCACAGGCGTTGTAGATGGGGAAGGTCACGCCGTAGAACATAGCCATAAGGCCTACCGAGATAGTGAGCGCTGTCCAGGAATTCCCTGAAAGCAGAATCCCTGTAAGGGCCATGGCAATAAATGCGTTGGAAATAATAATTGTCCTCTTTCTGCCCAGCAGATCGGACAGGGGCAGGACGGTCAGGACCCCCAGGACTTGGCAGGAACCGTGCACCGTGGCCAGGAGGCCGGCCTTTTCCAGGGGAAAGCCCAATTGGTGCTCGGCATAATCGACCATGAAGGTGGTAATGCCGTAAAGACTGTAGGATATGGCGGTATAGGAAGTCCCTATCATCCAGAAAGTCTTGGACCTGAGCACCGACAACTGCTCGGCAGGAACCCCGGAAGCTCTCGGATCCGGACCTTGGGGAGTTGTTTCACGGCTACCCCAGGGACGCAGGCCTGAGGCCTCGGGACTGCTTCGCAGGAAAAGGCCGTTCCCCAGGACCATTACCAGGGCAGCAGCGCCCATAAGATACCACGAGTGTCGCCATGAGTAGTACTGGATGACCCAGGGAAAAACCGCACCGGTCGTAGCAAATCCCAGTCCATAACCCGCTGACAGGATCCCCAGAGCTAGGCCTCGTCGTCTGGGAACGAACCAGCGCTGTACCACGGTCAGCACAGGCGCCCACATTCCGGTGGCCCCGAGTCCTACAACTGCGTAAGACAAGCACGCCCCGAAGATTGAGTTCACCATTCCCATGGACACGAGACCGATTCCAAGCAGCAGGGCGCAGCAAGTTATCACCCGTCTTGCACCCAGCCTGTCAGTCAATATACCCGTCAAAGGGGCAACAATAATATATATGAAGAGATAGGCGTTATAAACCGACCCCCCGTCAGTACGGCTGAACCCCAGGTTCCTGATCATCTCCGGGAGGACTACGGCGTATCCCAATCTTGCGGAGAAGTTGACAAAAAGATCAACAAAGCAGACCGCCAGGATCACCCAGGCCCAATGGAACGTCCATCTTTTCATCCCTTTTGTCCCCCCTTTCAAAGAGCGAGCCACGCATCCTTGCCGGGCGTTTTCAGTTCTTCTACATGACAGGGCAAAAAATGCCCGGTTTGATGTTCTCCGGCTCACTGATCAACATTCAAGAACTCCACGCAAATGCTATCGCCCGCCTCCAAACCAAGCTCTTCAGCCCTGCCTCCACGTAGTTCAATCACCTGATCGACCGGGCAGTCCGGCCCATAAAGAGGGCAAACACCGCTCCTGCAGGGAGGAACAAAATGGGCGATGTCTGTAATTTCTCCTTCTCTTAAAAAAATCATGTCCAGATAAATAGAGACATCTTTCATCCAAAAACGAGCAATTTCAGCCGGTTCTAAGATGAATAACATGCCGCGATTGTCAGGCAGAGCATCCCGGTGCATTAGGCCTGAAGCGATTTGCGCCGGTGTCCAGGCTACTTCTAACTCTATCATCTCTCCTTTAATGAAAGCTTTGGCGGAAACAGGTAAGAGTTGAGGTCTGTTTTCATGCTGATTTTGAGAGGCGTCGTCCTGCGCTTTCAGGCGTTTGTGAATCATGGGAGTTGAGTAGCAGCCGAGCAGTGCGATTACAAATATAACAGCCAAACGGATCCTTTTGTTCGTCTTCAATCTGCCTTACCCCACACCCCCAGAAAGGCGGCACCTCCGTATCGGCCAGCAGGGATCGGGCCGAGTGTCCTCCAGAACGATTCTGCATAGTTCCAGGACATACCCCCTACCGGCCAGTTTCAGGCCCAGGACTCGGTCAACGGAGCCATGACTCCGATGTGGACCCGGAGACACACGCCTGCCCAAAAAACAGGGGCAACGTCAGTAAAACAGTCGACAAGACCAAGAACATACGCTTTTTCATCCAAGCTCCTCATTTCGAAAATAGGGTCAGCCATAACACCGGGAACCAGAAAACCGTGGTGGAGGTAGGAATGCAAGGAGAGCGGGAAAAAATATATGACCATGGTGCCGGTGGAAGGAACCCCGCATTTCATAGCCAGTAAAACTTACCTTGATTAATTCACACTCCCGGTAACGAAACTTCGGGAACGGTTCCAGGCCCTGACACAAAGGAGCACAAGTGTGGCCCTGATCATCTTAGACACTACCAGCATTTTTATTGCTATTGTGGCCTTTTACTATGGGAATAAATTGTCTTCCAATATTCATTACCCCACGGACCCTGCGGATCGCATGAGCGTAGAGGAACTGAAAGAGGATATATCCATTAACAGCAAGGATAAAATAGGCTTATTGGCAGAAGCCCTAACTCGCATGCAAGATAGCACAGTATTCGCATATCTCTGGAATGGTTAAGACAGCGACAATAATCAATAAGCGCTTAAAGTGTCCGACCGGTACTGAAACCCGAATGCAAAGGCGAAAACAGCCCCGTTCAGTAATATAACCGCCTTTTTGACGAGGACGGAATTTAAATTCGGCTCATCCGGTTTTTGCTTAATTCCTGTGTTCAGTGTTTAACAGGCCCCGGGCATCGTGTGAGACTACAAGTTGATGCAGACTGCCTGATGCCTTCAGGACCCGCTCGGCTCAGAGCTTATCTCACCTGTCGGGCGGTCCAGCTTCCGGAGTCCACCTCCGTCCCTCGGCAGGACAGGGGGGATGGAAAATCTCTGTTCTCCAAAAACATGGGCGGCCCAAAGCCCTATCTAATAAGATTGGGCAGGAAAAGGACAACCTGTGGGAAAAGCAGCAGG
>CAZEIA010000040.1:0-21373 GCA_964512335.1 uncultured Desulfobacterales bacterium | reverse complement strand
CCCGCTCCAGGTGGAACCGGATGAGTTCCAGGATGTCTTCTTCGTCGTCAACAACAAGGATGTGTTCTTTGGCCATTGCAATAGTCCTGATAGGTTCGTAATGCTTCGTGCCCCGCTCCGCCACCAACCTCGGTGCCGGGGCCGGAATCTTCCTCGCCATGGCCGCCTGAAAAGTCTTGCCCGGAGACTTCACCCTCGTTCGGAGATGCCGTTAGGGTGTGCTGGACGTCACGATTATAAACCTTATAGAGGGCAAATGTCAGCAACTGATGAGGATTTTGCTAATTTTTTGTTAGGGCCTCGGGCTTGCATCCTACGTGCAGATAGGTGATGCCGAAGGTCAAGGGGTGGACCTTCACGTGCTCGAGTCCGGCCCTCTGCATGAGTTCCGCGAACGCCTCGGGTTCCGGAAAATTCATGATGGAATCGGCGAGGTAGTAATAGGCCCCGGGATTGGGTGAGAAAAGCCTCGCCAGCCGGGGCAAAAGCACATTCAGATACAACCGGTAGAACATGCTAAGGAGTTTGGAGCGAGGCAAGGCCATCTCCAGGACGAGGATGCGGCCTCCGGGAACCGCGACCCGCATCATTTCCTCGAGGGCCTTGACCCGGTCGGGCATGTTGCGAATGCCGAAGGCTACGGATACAACATCGAAACGGTTGTCGGCAAAGGGAAGGGCCAGGGCGTCCCCCCTCAAAAAGCGGATGTGTCTGTGAAGGCCGGTCCGTCTTGCCTTAACCCGGCCGACGGCGATCATTTCCGGAACCAGGTCCAGGCCTGCTATCCGGATCCGAGGGTGTTTGCGGGCGGCTTCTATGGCTATGTCGCCCGTCCCCGTGGCCACATCCAGAAGACGGTTCGTTCGAAAGAACCGCATCTCCCGGACTGTCTTACGCCGCCACGCAACATCGCGGCGAAGGCTGAGAAGGCGGTTCAGAAGGTCGTAGACGCCTGTGATCGTGGTAAAGATTTCCTTGACCATGCGTACGCGTTCGGCATCGCTCAGCCGGGTCGAGGACGGATAACGGGTCTTGCGAATGCGATTCATAAGTATTCCCGGGAGTTCACGCTCTCAACATTATGAAGGGCCGGGGAAAAGGCTCAGGTTCTAGTCCTCTGTACAGAGGGCGGTTGCGGGTTCATTGCCGAGCGTCCGCCTCTCGGGTAAGGCCCCGAGAGACACAGGAAACCAGCAGAGGCATTATGGTCAGGAATATGGAGTAGTTCAAGCCCTGACTTTTGAACCGCTTTTACGTCAAGGGGTGTGGAATGCCGCAGACACCATAATCTGACTCAAAGATCGCAAAAGAAACAAGAAACGTCCCTTTTATCTTGACTTTCCATACCCCTAGGACTAGGTTCCCCTACAGACTTGCAGGCCGCAAGACCTTGAGGCATAGAGTCGTGGAAGAAGGTCAGGAATTCGGCGGCAAGACCCTTGATTCCGCGAGGAGTGAGAAATGGCACTGACAAAAGCAGACTTGGTGGAATCCCTGGCCAGCCAGGGACACAAACGAAAAGACGCAGTTCAGCTGGTTGAATCCCTTCTCGAAATTATTAAGGACTCTCTCGCTCGAGGGGAAGATGTCTTGCTGTCCGGGTTCGGGAAGTTCTGCGTGAAGGAGAAGAAGACCAGGCGGGGGAGGAATCCTCAGAGCGGAGGCAATCTGATGCTTCCCGAGCGGCGTGTGGTGACATTCAAATATTCCTCCGTGCTTCGCGACAGAATCAACAGTAGCGACGCCTGATGCATCCCTCACCGATCATACCCGGTTTCCGTGAAATCCGCTGGTGCTCGAAAGTCCTACCCTTCTTAAACAACTTCGACTGCGGCTGTGGCCGGGTCAGAGTATTACCAGGTGAATATCGAGCGCCCTGACGCTGTGCGTGAGCCCTCCCGACGAGATGAAGTCAACGCCGGTCTCGGCAACCCTCCTGATGGTTTCCTCTGTGATGTTGCCGCTTGCCTCGATTTCAATGCCGGGTGCTTCCTCATCCCGGTACTGTACGCACCCGGCCATGACGTCGGGCGTCATGTTGTCCAGCATGATGCGGTCGGGGCGGGCTGCGACGGCCTCCCTGAACTCCCCCGGGGTCCGGACCTCAACCTCGATCCGCAGTTCGCCGGCTCCCTCTCGCGAGCTTCGAAAGGCCAAGGCCTTACCAACGGCCTTGCCCGGCCCTCCGCAGGCAGCGACATGGGTGTCCTTGATCAGTATCATGTCGTGCAGCCCGAATCGATGATTCCGGCCGCCGCCGGCAAGCACTGCCCGCTTTTCAAGCGCCCGGAGCCCAGGAGTCGTCTTCCGGGTGTCCAACAGCACGGCGCGGGTTCCCCGGACAAGGGAGACCAGGTGAGCGGTGCGGGTGGCTATGCCGCTAAGGCGCTGCAGGAAGTTCAGACCCGTGCGCTCACCGGCCAGGATCGGGGCCAGGGCGCCGGAAATGCGGCAGATCTCAGAGCCCGGTTCGAGCAGGTCCCCTTCATCCATGAGGACTTTTACGTCGAGATCCGGGTCGATCCTGTGGAACAAGGGGTAGAGCAGGTAGCCCCCGGACACGATTCCCGCCTCTTTGCTTCGAATGACGGCCTCGCCGCGCAATTGCTCTTCGAGCACCGCGAGGGAGGTGACGTCGCCTCCGGGACCGAGGTCTTCCTCGAGGGCCAGGTCGATTATGGTTTCCAGATCAAAAGGGGCGTAATGTCCGTCCATGGTGGCCTCGCCGGTGTATGGTCGGATGAATAAGTGCCTGAATCAAGGCAGGTTTGCAAAGATAATAGGAGAAGGCCCGGGAGTTGTCAAAAAAAAAGGAATGGAAGGCAGTCGTGTTGACAAACGCAGGCCGGGTAAATATGTTGATTTGAGTGTAATGAAACCGTATGTTACTGTTTTCTGTCGCACTGTCCGCCTGCTGATCTGGAGAAACCATGCACCTTTTACCTGAAAACGTCCAAAACAGACTCCTCCAATGCCTGCTGGTCGTGACGCTTGCCGCCTTCCCCGGGGCATCCATCGCAGAGGAGGTGGAGCCCTCCTTTCCCGAGCCCAAGGGGTTGGTCAACGATTTCGCCAATGTGATTTCCGTTGAGCAGGAAAGGCGGATCGCCGCCGTAACCGGGGAGCTGCATCGGAAGACCGGGATTCCCGTGGTGGTCGTGACCGTGCCTGAAATACACGGAGCGGATTACAACGAATACGCCAATCGGCTTTATGAGTCGTGGGGTATCGGCAAGAAGGGCGAGGACAAGGGCGTACTCCTCTTTGTGACGGTCAAAGAGAGGAAGATGCGGATCGAGGTGGGCTACGGTGTAGAAGGAGTTATCCCTGACGGGCTCGCCGGGGAGATTCGGGATCGATACATGGTCCCTTTCCTGAAAAAGGACCAGTATGGTGAAGGACTCCTGAATGGGGCCTCTGCAGTGACCCAGATCCTGGCGGAAAGCGAGGACGTCAAACTCACCTGGCAGGGTTCGACTCCACCGGGAAATCAGAGCCGGCCAAGCGGGGGCGCCGGCTTCGCGTTCCTGCCCATTGCTTTCTTTGTGATTTTCCTTCTCATGTCCTCTCGAAGACGTGGGGGTGGCTGGTCATGGCTGCTTCTGCCCCTTTTGCTGGGCGGCGGGCGGGGCGGCCGCTTAGGTGGTGGTTCCAGCGGCGGTTTCGGTGGTTTCGGCGGAGGATTCGGCGGTTTCGGCGGCGGTATGAGCGGCGGCGGCGGTGCAGGCGGGGGGTTCTGAGTCGAAGAAGCTGCGGCCGGTCGAAAACAATACGATCAATAGGACCATTCAGATTGGAGGAATCATGGCCGGATATCCGGAAAGACCGGAAGAGATCTTCGAAGCTTTTATCGAGGATTACAGGCGGATCTTCGAGCGGGATCTCGTGAACATCGCCCTTTACGGGAGTGCGGCCGGGGGCGATTATCAACCGGGTCGTTCGGATCTCAACTTCCTTATTGTACTTAGCGATGAGGGGATCGAGCATCTGGACCGCGCCTTTGAAGCAGTGGACCGATGGTTCAAGCGTCGGGTGGCGGTGCCGATTTTTGTGACCGAGGCCTATATCCGAGGGTCGCTGGACGTCTTTCCCATAGAATACCTGGACATGAAGCGGCGTCACATCCACGTGTACGGGCGAGACGTCCTGGGTCCGCTCTCGTTCGAGCCCGAGTACGTTCGACTCCAGTGTGAACGGGAGATAAAGGGAAAGCTTCTCCTCCTTCGAGAAGGATTTTTGGAGACCCGGGGCAGAGGGCGGGAGATCAGTAAGCTTATAGGTGAGTCCCTTCCTGCCTTTGTGGCCTTGTTCGAGGCTCTCCTGTTCCTCGAGGGCAGGGAAAGCCCGGCTAAGAAGCGGGACGTGCTTCGAGTCGGCTGCGAGACCTTTGGCGTGGATGCCGGTGTGTTCGAGGCGCTGCTGGCGGTCCGCGAGGGGCGAAGCAAGCCCGGTCCGGATGAACTCGTGGTTTTGTTCAAGGCCTATTTGAAGACGGTTCGAGAGTTGGCATTGATTGTGGACTCCCGGGGAGGGTGATATGACGGGGACAAAAAAAATTCTTCTGATCGGGGTCATAATCCTGGTCCTGATCGTGGCGCTGCCCTTTTTTTTCCTCAAGGGCACCTACAACAGCCTGGTTGTTATGGATGAACAGGTCAATGCCGCATGGGCCCAGGTCGAAAACCAGCTCCAGAGACGGTACGACCTCATTCCCAACTATGTGGAGACGGTTAAGGGGTATGCGGCCCACGAACGCGAGGTGTTTGTGGAGGTGACCGAGGCCCGTTCCAAGGTGGCCGGCGCATCAGGCGTTGATGAGAAGATTGAAGCGAACAATCAGCTCACATCGGCGCTGTCAAGATTGATGGTAGTGGTGGAGCGATACCCCGATCTCAAGGCGAACCAGAATTTTATAAGGCTTCAGGACGAGCTGGCCGGGACGGAGAACCGGATCGCCGTGGAGCGCCGGCGGTACAACGAGACCGTACGGGAGTACAATACAAAGGTCAGGCAATTCCCGACGAATATGGTGGCCGGTATGTTGGGCTTCGAAAAGGCGGACTTCTTCGAGGTGCCGGAGGATGTGAAGACCGCACCGGAGGTCAAGTTCTGAGTGAGCCCGGCCCGCCTTGAGGATGCGTGAGAAAATGCCCTCCTTCTTTGCGCTCATAGTGGCTCTTTTGGTGTTTTCCGGGCCGGTCCTGGCCGCGGAAGGGGTGCTCCTGGCCGTGTCGGGGAACGTGAGCGTTCAATATTACGGGTCTGACCGGCCGGCCGAGATCGGCTTTCGCCTGCGTCCCGGAGACACTGTCAGGAGCCTGGGTGGAGAGGCCTCGGGTATGCTCGACGACGGGCGTATGTTCAGGGTTGCTCAGGACGAGGAGTACGCGGTGCCGGGTGACCGGGCCGCAGGTCCGGCAGGCGTATTGGCGTCAAGGCTCATGGGCTCGATCAGGGGAATGGTCTCCAGAGGACGCAGTTTCACGAGTGGGGAGCTTGTCCCGGGAGGAGCCGATATCCGGCTTTTCCATCCCCACAATGCCTTTATCCTACCCGAGGACCTGAAGTTCGAGTGGAAGCCGGTAGAGGGCGTGGACCGCGTGGAGATCATCTTGAAGAGCCCTTCTCCGGTTTACATCCAGACTTTCATGGCCGCCGCCGGGGAGTCCGGGGCATTTTTTCCCCGGGAGGCCCCTCCTCTGATGCCGGGTGTCCGCTATTTCTGGAAGATCCGGGAGCTGGGGGCCGTCGAGAGGGAGCCCCTCACATCCGAGGTGGTATGGTTCACGGTTCTGGAGCCGGCCCGGGTGGAGGACGTGCAGGGATATTTGAAGGCCATTGACTCCATGGACTTTCTCGGGCAGGCGGAGCGTGACGTTCTTCACGCCGGGCTTCTCATCTCCTACGGATTGCATCACCGCGCTGAAGGCCTCCTCAGGAAAGGCTTGGAGCGGTTCCCCGGAGACCAGGGCATGAGGCATCTCTTGGGCGGGCTGTACCTGGAAATGAAGATGCTCGAAGCCGCTAAGGACGTTCTGGAGCCCCGCAGTTGAGAGGACCGGATATCATGCCTAAAACCTCAGTCGATGTTGACGGTCCTTTCCTGTCCCCTGCGGAGACAGCCCGTTACAGGCGGCAGATCGTTATTCCGGAGATAGGGCTGACAGGCCAGAAGCGACTAAAGGCGGCCCGGGTTTGCGTGGTCGGCCTCGGCGGGCTGGGGTCGATTTCGGCCTCCTACCTCGCCGCCGCCGGAGTCGGGCGCTTGAGGCTCGTGGAATACGACCGGGTGGAGGCCGGAAACCTCAACCGGCAGTTGCTCCATTGGACATCGGACCTGGGCAGGCCAAAGATCGACTCAGGTCGCGAAAAGCTGTCTGCACTGAACCCGGAAATCGAGATCGAGACCGTGGACTTGGAGGTCAATCCGGAAAACGTCCGGGAGGCCGTGGGCGACTGCAATTTGATCGTGGACGGCACGGATAACCTGTCCGCCCGAAAGACCTTGAACCGCTTTGCCGTGGACACGGGAATCCCCTTTGTGTGCGGAGGCGTGGAGGCTTTCGGAGGAATGCTGATCACCGTACTCCCCGGGCGCTCGCCTTGTCTGGAGTGTCTGTTTCCGGGAAGAGATAGGACAGGGAATCGGGAGATCGGTGTGCCCGGACCCTTGCCCGGCGTGGTGGCCTCCCTGCAGGCCTTGGAAGCGATCAAGGTAATTTTGGGGATCGGCACACCCATGGCGGGAAGGCTGTTTTTGTTTCGTGCCCTTGAAATGAGTCTCCGGGAGGTTCGTGTGGAACGAAACCCCGATTGCCCGGTTTGCGGTCCGGCGGCAAGGAGAGCTTGAAAAAATGACTTTCAAGATCATGGTGAACGGCCTGGAGGAGGTCGTTAACGGACAAACAACCGTGGCCCGCCTCGTGGAACTGCACGGGGACGGAGACGCACATCTGATTGTGGAGCGAAACGGGCGGTTCGTCTATCCGAGGGAATATGCTGATATCAAGGTTGAGCCCGGTGACGAGTTCGAATTGGTGCACCCCGATTTCGGCGGTTGAACCATCAGTCCCTGGGCCGTAACCGTGCCGAACCACGGCCGGGAAATCGAACATAAAGCGTGAGGAGAATGACACTATGGAGATACCTTTTCCGAATCTCTTTTCACCAATATCCGTCAACGGCATGGAGCTTAAAAACCGTATTGTCATGTCGGCCATGCATCTGGGCTACACGCCGGAGGGTGAGGTTACCGATCGACTTGTTGACTTCTACGGCCTTCGAGCCAAGGGAGGTGTAGGCCTGATAATCGTGGGAGGCTGTCCGGTTGACCCGTATGCGGGCATGGCGAGTATGATCGCTATGTACGACGACAGGTTCATCCCAGGCCTTTCCCGGCTGACCTTCACCGTGAAGACCGAAGGGGCAAAGATTGCGGCCCAGCTCTATCAGGCGGGCCGCTATACCCACTCGGCCATGATAGGCGGCAAAAAGCCTTTTTCCGCGTCCGCGGTCAGGTCCCGTTTTACCGGGGAGACCCCGAGAGCGCTGGAAATGGATGAGATCCCCGGGGTCCAGGACCGGTTTGCCGAGGCGGCCGTGCGTGCGAAAAAGTCAGGATTCGATGCCGTAGAGATTCTCGGGAGCGCAGGGTATCTGATAAGCCAGTTCCTTTCTCCGCTTACCAATCTGCGTGAAGACGAATACGGCGGCTCTTTCGAGAACCGGATGCGCTTCGGCAGGGAGGTTGTTGAGAAGGTGCGGCAGGCAGTGGGACCTGATTACCCCATACTCATGCGAATCGCCGGAAACGACTTCATGGAGGGAAGCAACACCAATCGTGAAGCCCGGCTCTTTGCAGCGGAGCTGGAGAAGGCCGGGGTGGACCTCTTCAACGTGACTGGCGGGTGGCACGAGACCCGTATCCCGCAGATTTCAACCTTCGTCCCGAGAAAGGCCTACACCTATCTCTCCCAGGGGATCAAGTCGGCGGTGTCGGTGCCTGTGCTGGCCAGCAACCGGGTGAACGATCCGGGTGTGGCCGAGGAGATCCTGCGCCATGGAGAGGCTGATCTGGTTACTATGGCGAGAGGGCTGATCGCCGACCCCTTCCTTCCTCAAAAGGCCATGGAAGGCCGTGCCGACCGGACATACCGGTGCATCGCCTGCAACCAGGGCTGCTTCGATGCCATCTTTTCCATGCGTCCGGCAGGTTGTCTGGTGAATCCCATGGCCGGGCGTGAAGGTGAGATTGTCGTAACACCGGCGGATAAGGCCAAGAGGGTCCTGGTTATAGGCGGAGGCCCGGCAGGCATGAAGGCTGCTATAACGGCCGCGGAGAGAGGCCACGCGGTCACCCTTGTGGAAAAAACATCGCGCCTGGGCGGCCAGCTCCTTCTGAACCGGAGTATCCCCGGACGCGAGGAAATGGTCACTGCGGCGGAGGACCTGGCCGCCAACCTGGAGCCTTCGGGCGTTGATGTCCGGCTCGGCCTGGAGATGGGACGGACCGATGTGGAGGCGTTTGTCCCGGACGCGGTCATTGTGGCTACGGGGGCAAGTCCGGTCCAGCCCGACATACCTGGCGTAGGAGGCGACAACGTGGTGTCGGCATGGGACCTCCTTGAAAAGGACGTCACCCTGGGAAAGCGGGTGATAATCGTGGGAGGAAACGCATTGGGCCTGGAGACAGCGCTTTTCGTGGCCCGGCAGGGGACCTTGAGCCCGGAGGTCCTGCACTTTCTTGCGGCCAACCGCGCCGAAAGCTGGGAGACCCTCGAAGACCTTATTGATAAAGGAAACAAGGCGGTCACGGTCCTGGAGATGGAAAGCAAGGCCGGGCAGGATATCGGTCCTTCCACCAAGTGGACAGTTCTGGCAGAGATCCGCCGTCTGGGGGTTCAGCTGATTACGGAGGCCAAGGCCATGAAGTTCAACGACCAGGGCGTGGAGATAGAGAAGAACGGTGAGTCGAGACTCTTGCCGGCCGACTCCATCGTCCTGGCCATGGGTTCTAAATCGGAGAGCCGCCTTGCAAAGGAGCTGAAAGACAAGGTGCCGGAACTCTATACGATCGGGGATGCCAAAGAACCGAGGAACGCCCTCGAGGCGATACTCGAAGGCTTTGCGGCCGGGCTGAAGGTGTAACCTACCTCCTGCGATGAACTATGGCGGCGGAGGCCTGTGCCGTGGGCATGATTCTGAGTTGATCCACGTTTACGTGCGCAGGGCGGGCGACGCGGAAAAGCGAGTGGTTTCATGTCCGTGTAGGCAACCTTGGCCTGTTCCCGGTCTCCGTGAAAGCGGACCACGCTGAACTCCGTTTCAATGGCCTCTTTCACTGCTTTATGGTCGCGTACGTCCAGGGGCAGCGGGAGGGTCCGGATTTTGTGCCTTCGCTCAAGAGACGATGAGAGCTTTTTCAGGCGGTCTTTCCGTTCAGTTCTCCCATATCGGTTCCTTCCTATTTGATGCAGACCTTACGGACCTGCGCGAAGTCAGTTAGCCCCAAAAATACCTTTCGAATTCCGTCCTGCATCAGGGTCGTCATGCCGTCCTTGAGGGCCTGGTGGCGGATATCCTCCATTTGGGCCCGGCCCTGGATCAGCGACTTCTGATCGTCGGATGCGAAAAGCAGCTCCATGATGCCTGTTCGCCCCTTGTAGCCGCTGTTTCCGCACTTGTCGCAGCCATTGGCCCGGTACAGGGTCAATTCTTCCGAGTAGGGGAATCCCAATGCCGCGAAATCCCCGGCATAGGCGCGCACGAGGTGATCGTATTCATCGCGGTTCGGGTGATAGGGCTCCTTGCAGTCCTTGCACAGTGTTCTAACCAGGCGCTGTGCCAGAACGCCGAGCAGGGCGTCTGCAAAGTTGAAAGGATCCATGCCCATGTCCAAAAGGCGGGTGATGGTTTCCGGCGCGCTGTTGGTGTGAAGAGTGCTGAAGACCAGGTGGCCGGTGAGGGAGGCCTCGATGCCCGTTGAGACGGTCTCGTGGTCGCGCATCTCGCCCACCATTATTACGTCCGGATCGGCCCGCAAGAAGGCGCGCATGGCTGCGGAGAAATCAAAGCCGATCTTGGGCAGGACCTGGACCTGTCTCAGCCCCCGCTGGGTGATCTCCACGGGGTCTTCCGCGGTCCAGATTTTTGTTTCCTTTTTGTTGATGTGGGCAAGGGCCGAGTGGAGGGTGGTCGTCTTCCCGCTTCCGGTGGGACCCACTACCAAAAAGATGCCGTAAGGCTTGGTAATGCATTCCAGTAGCATGTTGTAGTCCCGCTCGCCCATGCCTATTTTGGAAAGAGAGATCGGCTCCCCGGCCGCCAGGATCCGCATGACGACGTCCTCCTCCCCGCCCACAGTGGGAATGGTGGCCACACGCAATTCAATGTCCAGGGGGGCGAATTTCTTGAACTTGATCTTTCCGTCCTGAGGCTTTCGGCGTTCCGAAATGTCGAGATCGGACATGATCTTGATCCGGGAGGACACGGCCTTCTTATAGTGGGCCGGGACTGTCTGGTAGACTTGGCAGGCCCCGTCGATGCGCAGACGGATTTCCGCCCCGAGCTTGCCTGGATAGGGTTCAATATGAATGTCCGAGCTGTTTTTCTTGTAGGCGTCGGTGATGATCTTGTTTACGAGCTTGACGATGGCGCTGTCGTCCTCTGTGATCATGTCCACGCCGCCTTCGAACTCGATTTCCTCTTCTCCCGGTTCCAGTTTTCCTATGATGTCGTCGATGGACCCTTCATCTTCACCCCTGGAAACCGACACCCCGTAGAAATAGTCCAGGAACTGGATGATGTCTTCGCGAAGACCGACAGCGAATTCATATTTTTCTGCGGGGATAAGGGACTTGACACTGTCGATCTTGTCGAGGCGCTGGGGATTGTCGAGAAGGATCTTGACTTTTCCGTTCCGGCGTTCAAGGGGGACCCACAAGTTACGCTTCAGGTAGATACTCTTGAGATGGGTCAGCAGGTCTCCCGGGATGGGGAAACTCTCGTCAAAGGGGACGTATTCGCAATTGTAATACTCGGCAAGGGAAAGACCTATGTGCTCTTTCTTGACGCTCATTTCCTGCATCAGAACGGATTCAATGGGCGTCTTTCTTTCCCGGCTCATGGTAACGGCTTCGGACAGCTCCTTTTCAGTGATGATGCTGTTGTTGATCAGGTAGTCGAACTTGGTCCGCTTGGTGGTACGCTGGCTGAGCTTCCGCTGGTTGAAGAAGGCGATTCCCAGGACCTTGGCCATCTCTATGGCCGAGTTCTGGTCATCAAGGGTGAATCGGTCATCGGTTCTCTTGTTGACGAGCTGAAGCACCCCGATCACGTATTTCTTGTAAAATATGGGAACGGAGAGGACCTGCCGGGTGACATACCCGCTTCGCTCATCCCACCGCTTGTCGAATGTGAGGTCCTTGTTTATCATAGCCAGTTCGCGTTCGTCATAGGCATTTACAATGTTTGAGATTTGCGCGTTGTTGGCCGTGTATCCCGTAATGCTGCTGTTGTCAATGGGGACGCGAATCTCGCCGGGCAGGTCTCCCGCCTTGAACCTGGAGTAGACCTCCTTGCGTTTTCCGTCTACCACGTAGATCGTGATCCTGTCGGCATCGAAAAGACTCAGGATCTGTTCTTTAAGGTTGATGAGGATCTCGTTGATGTCTTGAGCGGAGTGAATCTGGTTTGCGATGTCATTCAGGGCCTTGTAGTAGGTGACCCTGTCGTCGCCGGAAAACTTTCTCGCCGTTATAGACATGGCTGTACCCCTGCACCCTCTCCAAGCGGGAGAGGGAAGGACGGAATGAATAAGATAAACAGGGCCTTCGCTGTTTATATTTTTAATTATTCCATAAAGCCGGGAAAAGATAAATAACAAAGAGGCCGTGCCGGTGCAAGCGTTGGTGTGGGTTTCTGTGTGGGTGCGGGCGTTTGATTCTAGAATGCAACCTCAGGCTTTTTGGGCCTTTGGCTGGGGACGGAGCAGATCGTGGGGTCGGACAGCCTGGCGCCGAGATAGGCAAGTCGGTGGCCCGGTTTGCACGAGGGAGGGATTTTGGTCCGGGCCGAAAGCCTCGAGACTATCTAGGCACGTAGTAGATGGCCCGGCCGAAACCCCTGGCCGTTCGAAGGACCCAGAAGGCCAGAAGCACGAAGAGTATGTCGTGAATCAAGGCGGGACCAAGATGGGCGGGTCCTATCCGGTTGTGGGCGAAGGCCTCAAAGAGGTGAATTACCGCAGAGGAGGCTGCGTACAGGACCATTGCGACTAGGAGTCCCTTGGTCCAGTCAGCCTTTCCCATGAGGAGGCACAGGAGGATACCGACTCCAGCCGCCGCATGAGAAAAGCCGAGCTTGACGGCAAATGGGCTTGGCGGCCACGCGAGCCGTGATGCGGTCTCTGCGGACAGGATGACAAGTTCGTAGGAAGAATAAAGCGCATGGAACCCTGTGAAGAGGCTGAAGAGTATGAGCAGTGCCTCGCTGTTTTTCCTGAGACGTGGAATGGCGCCCCAAACCGCTACAGGGAGGAACAGGGGAGTGAGTTCGATGAGGAGCCGTACGGTGTCGGTTCGGGACCAGTCGCTGAGAAAGACCTGAATTACTTGATCAAGCATGGGGTCCTCGCTCGCTGCCTGAGGCGTGAAAAACGGCGGACATCGGTCCTGTGAGTGTTTACCGCGGTTACCGGCGCAGGTACTTCTTGCCTTGAGAACCAGTGTATCATAAGAAAGATATCGGGAATGTCAACGGTTTTGCCTGATGTATGAGAAAACTCGGTACATGAGGGGCTCGGGCGGATTGTTTGAGAGAGGGGCTTTGGATACCAAGACGGACGATTTGGAACGAATGGCCGGCATCGTCCTTGCGGCTGGAGAGTCGAGGCGCATGGGACGCGCCAAGCAGCTTCTTGTTGCCGGCTCGGAGACGCTTCTCGTGAAGGTCATGAGAGAAGTCCTGGACTCCGCCCTGGACGAAGTGGTGCTGGTGCTGGGTCATCAAGCCGGGCGGATACGAGAGTCTCTGGGTTCGATACAAGGACACCCGAAACTGAAGATCGTGTTGAATCCGCGATACCGGGAGGGCATGAGTACATCGCTCATCGCAGGTCTTAGCCGGGTGGAGGAGCAATGCGGGCGGATTATGGTAATCCTGGGAGACATGCCTCACCTCTCGGCCGGATTGATCGATAAATTCCGGCGGGAGGTGGAGGCCTCCAATCGTCCCCTGGGCGCAGTGGCGGTTTGCGGGCGCCGGTCTCATCCGGTGGTGATCGGCAGGGAGTTTTACGGGGTGGTTCACGGCCTGACCGGAGACCGGGGGGCAAGGGACCTGTTTCAGGAATACTCCGGCCTCGTCTGCCACGTGGAGGCCGGAGAAACCTACGACGCTTCGGACATCGACACGCCCGAAGACTATGATAGATTCCAGAAGGGTGGCCCGTCTGATCGAGATCATTGATCAGCTGGGGGGGAGTTGATGATCCTCCTTGAGGCGGGGGGCGAGCTACAGGGACGTCAGGATTTTGATCTCAGCCTTTTTCCGCAGGTTATCCAGCCAGGCGTTGAATATTACACGATGATTCATGTCCCGGATAACGTCTTTTACCTCTTCTTTCTCCTTTTCGAACTCCTGTTCATCGATTCCCCTGGATTCTTCCCACCGTATGATGTGGAACCCGTTTCGGCTCTCGAACACCTGCTGCGGGTAGGGATCTTGCGCGTCCAGTGAGAACACCGCCTCCTGGATTTCCGGGACGGACCCGATTCCCTGAATATCTTCATCCCGCTTGAAATAGTCCGATGTCTCCGAAGTGAGGCCCTCGTTTTCCGCCAACTCGCTCCATTCCTCCCCGTCACGGAGCTGCTCGAGGAGGTCCCGGGCCGTGGAGAGGGCCTTGCCTCGGGCACGGTCTAATATAAGGTCTCCTCTGACATTTTCGGCCACCTCCTCCAACTCGGGAAGATAGGAAGGCTTCTCCTCGATTACCTGAAAAAGATAGAACCGGCCGTTGTGCTCAATGACGTCGCTCGCATAATGGGGTTCCAGCGAGAATATCACCTCCTTGAGCTTGTCGTCGCCGCCCAGGCCCGGGACATCCTGCTCCCGGCTGAACAGAGGGGTCTTCTCGATCTGTACATCCTGCTCGGCCGCGTAGCTCTCCAGGTCCACATCGTAAGGCATCTGGTCCATAAGGGTAAGGGCTTTTTCGTGGGCCATGTCCGCAGCCGCCGTACCGAGCAAGGCCTCCCTGATCTCGCCTCGGACTTCATCCAGGGGTTTAGTCCGCTCATCACGAACTTCCTCTACCTTGATAATGTGGAATCCGAACTGGGTGCGGACCGGCTCGCTGATGTCACCGGGTTGCATGGCAAAGGCGGTCTCTTCAAAAGGCTTGACCATGTCTCCTTCGGAAAAGAATCCGAGCTCGCCTCCCTCGTCCCTGGTAGGCCCCTCGGAGTGGGTTCGGGCCAGTTCGGCGAAATCTTCACCTTCTCTGGCCTTTTGGAGGACTTCAAGGGCTTTTTCCAGGACCTTATCCTCCTCTTCCTCAGAGGCTTCCTGTCCCAGGCGGAACAATATGTGCCTGGCCTTGACCTGTTTTTTCTCCTCATAACGGTCAAGATTTTCCTCGTAATATGCGCGAATCTCTTCCTCCGCGACTTGGGCCCGTTCAAGGAAAGGTTCGGGACTCACTTCGATGTAAGCGACGCGGACTTGGTCCGGAATACGGTATTCTTCCCTGTTTTCGATAAAAAATGCTTCAAGTTCTTCGGGGCCGAAGTCTATGGAGTCCAGAAACCTATCCGGGCTGACCGTCAAGAAGCTTATTTTCACTTGTTGATTAGTGAATGTGTAGAATTCCAGGGCTTCCTCATCAGTGACGGGCAGGAAGGCGGTCATGAATTGGCTGACTTTGTCCTTGAGGAGCACTTGGGCGATGGTGGCCTCGAATTCCTCCGGTTGCATGCGGTTTTGACTGAGGACCGCGTGGTATGCCCGTTCATCGAAACGTCCTTGAAGCTGGAATGCGGGATAGGATATGATCTCGTTCCGAATCTCGTCTTCTGTCACTCCGAGGCCGATCCGCCGGGCTTCCTGGCTGATGAGCTTGTCGTCGATGAGTTCCTGGAGCGCCCGGTTTTTCAGGTCGAAGACCTCGATCAGGGTGTCGCTCCACATGTTTCCGTACTGGCGCTGAAGAGCGTTCAGCATCTCTCCATAGGCCTTGCGATATTCCACGCCGGTGATCAGTTCGCCGTTGACGACCGCCACCTTCGCCCCTTCCTTGGAGTGGAAGGAGTATCCGAAATAAAAGATGAAGACTATGGCTATGATGGCGATCAGGACCTTAATCAGATAGGACTTGGCGTGCTTTCTCATCAAGCTCAACAGCATGCTGGGTTCTCCCTCCTTTGAGCGACACGACCGAATAAACTACCATGTACTTTTGGAACTGTCCAATCAAATCGAATAAACCCATAAAAGCCCTGTCTCTCGCCAGGACGCCAAGACGTAAAGAAGACCTCACAGACACAGACAACCGACACCGACGAAGTGCTCGCCCGCCGCCGACACACCGCAAGGCGGCGCTTTCCTTCACGCAAGGGCCGCGGGCACAGTGCCGCCGCTTTCCGGGCCCGGGTTGACGGCTTCCGGGGGTTCTGGTAGCTTGTCTCAACTTGCCTTTAAGCCGAAAGGGGGAAGGTATGACAATGATATGTACCGGTCTGGACAGGTTCCGAGAGTCGGAAGGGAAGAGGTTTCACTGTGCGCGGTTGGGCCTTCTCTGCAACCAGGCCTCGGTGGATCGTGACCTTCGTCCGGCCGCCGGTGTCGTAGCCGAGACCTTGCCGGGATGCCTTCGGGCGATTTTCGGGCCCCAGCACGGGTACGGAGGTGAAGACCAGGACAATATGGTGGAGACCGATCACGGCTACCATTCCAAGCTGGATGTCCCCATCTTCAGCCTTTATGCTGATCAACGAGAACCGACCGCCGAGATGCTGGAGCTGATAGACGTCCTTTTGGTGGATCTTCAGGATGTCGGAACACGCGTCTACACCTTTCCCTCGACCCTCCTGAACTGCATGCGGGCAGCAGCTGCATCCGGCAAAAGCATTGTAGTCCTGGACCGGCCGAACCCCATCGGGGGTCTGGCTGTGGAGGGAAACCTCCTTGCGCCGGATATGCTTTCTTTTGTGGGGCCGGCCCGCCTGCCCATGCGGCACGGGATGACCATGGGGGAGCTGGCCTTGTTCTTTAAGGAGGACCTCGGTATTGACGTGGATTTAGAGGTTATTCGGATGGGCGGGTGGAGCCGCGGAATGCTCTGGAAAGACACCGGGTTGAGGTGGGTCATGCCTTCGCCCAACATGCCCGGCCCGGAGACGGCCCTTGTGTATCCCGGCCAGGTGCTCTGGGAAGGAACAAACGTGTCGGAGGGAAGAGGAACATGCCGGCCTTTTGAGATCTTTGGCGCACCTTTTCTGCGTCCGGAACGGACCCTGTCCATGGTTCCGGGTGAGGCCTTAAAGGGCGCCTTTCTTCAACACTTCTCGTTCAAGCCCACCTTTCACAAGTGGGCGGAGCAGCTCTGCCGTGGTTTTTTTATTCACGTGCTGAATACGGGGTGGTTTCAGCCCTACCTGGCTTCCCTGGCCCTGCTGTGGGCCTTGCTGCGGGATAGGGGGAACGGATTCGCCTGGCGGGATCCGCCGTACGAATACGAGACCGAACGCCTCCCCATTGACCTGATTCTGGGGAGTAGGCACATCCGGACGGCCCTGGAGGGGGGGCAAAACCCTCTTGCCATTCGGGATGAATGGCTTGAGGAACTGGCGGAGTTCAAGGCCGGGCGTGAATCCTGCCTGATCTACCCGGGCTGAGACGCAAGGTATGGATCGGCAGAGCGCATTTCAGCGGACCTGCTCAGCTCTTCTGCTCGCCGCTGATCCACTTGTCAATCGCCTCTTTGTCGAAACGCCAGACTCTTCCAATGCGAATAGCGGGAATTTTTCCTTCCGCGGCATATTTGCAGATTGTTATTTCATGAAGCTTCAAGTACTTGGCAAGCTCTTTAGTGGTCATGATCTGTGGCATGGCTGACTCCGTAGCGCTTTGAGTAGGTGCGGCGTCTTTTGATAATGCTAAGCGTGATCCCTATCATACGCTGCCGGCGGAACCGGCATTGCAGGGAGCTTCGATGGCTATAAAGGGTAATTTCTGGACACGAACTATTTATAATGACCAAAAACGGTAAAGTCAAGAATAACTCTCTAGCTGAAGGCTAAACGTTCTAAATCCTTCTTTACTTAACGCAAGAAGCAACGTATGTCATGAAGAAACAGTACACTTTGATACATCTGCTTATAGTATTGGTTCTTCTGGGTCTTTCGTCAGGGGGAGCGGAAATTCGTTTTGTCTATGACGGGGACACCGTGCTTCTTGAAAGCGGCGAACGAGTGCGATACCTGGGCATCGATGCCCCGGAGATGGATTACGACGGCAAAGCACCTGAGTTCATGGCGGATGAGGCCCGGGCGTTCAACGAAAAGATGGTGCTTGGAAAACGGATCAAACTCGAGCTGGATCGTGAGAGGTACGATCACCACGGCCGATTGCTCGCCTATATATATCCGCCGAACGGACGAATGCTCAACATCGAGCTGCTTGAAAAAGGGCTTGCCCGGGTTCTCGCGGTTCCACCCAATCTCCGTTACCTGGACCGGCTCATAAAGGCCCAGCAAAAGGCCATGTCCGAACGTGTCGGGATCTGGGGTCCTGATGAAGTTTTTTTAAGGGAGGGCCCCTACATCGGGAACCGAAAGTCATTCCGCTTTCACCTCCCGGACTGTCCTTTCGGCTTGAGGATCCACTCGAAAAACCGGGTGCGGTTTGAGACGAGGCGGGAGGCGTTCCGGGAAGGATACAGTCCCTGCGCCCGATGCCGCCCGTAAACCCCCGCAGGTTCAGGGCACACGAAGATCCTGGTGCGACACGGACGCAATCAAAACCGGATAAATCAAAGATTTAGGCCCCGCCGGGGCCCCAGAAGCGCCGGGGAACCATTTTTCAGGAAAACTCCTTGACTTGGGATACCAGGTCAAGGTATCGCGCGGGCACAACGTCTTACTCGAGGCATGGCTGATGATTCAATTAATGCAAAGGGCTTTACACAATCCGCGGCTCGGCATGGCCGGGAAGCGGGTGTTTTATTATGTGATTATTGGAGTCATCGCCGGCCTCGGTTCAATTGTTTTCCACTATATGTGCCAGCTCGGGTTATACGGCTTTTTGGAACTCATGGCCGGGTACAGGCCTCCTGCTCCCGCCGGCGAGACTCATTTGTTTCCTCCTTCCGGGGTTCCCTACAGACGCTGGATGCTTTTTTTCCTGCCCGCAATCGGAGGGCTCATCAGCGGGTGGTTGGTGTATACCTTTGCCCCGGAGGCCGAAGGACACGGTACCGACGCGGCAATCGACTCATACCACAATCGCGGGGGGCTCATCCGCGGCCGTATCCCCATTATCAAGACGATAGCCTCGGCAGTGACCATTACATCCGGAGGCTCCGGTGGGCGGGAGGGGCCCATTGCACAGATCGGCGCGGGATTCGGATCCTTTTTTGCGACCAGGCTGAAGCTTTCCGAAAGGGATCGGCGCATCATGCTGGCGGCCGGCATGGGGGCCGGTGTAGGCAGTATTTTTCGTGCCCCTCTAGCCGGAGCGCTGTTCGCGGCGGAGGTCCTTTACAGGGAGCCCGAGTTCGAATCCGAAGTGATCATTCCGGCCGGCATCTCCTCTGTGGTGGCCTACTGCCTATTCTGTCTGGTGTTCGGGTGGGGGTCTTTGTTCCACTCCGAGGATTTCCTCTTCCGCAACCCTTTAGAACTCGGCCCTTACAGTGTCTTGGCGTTCGTGCTTGCGGCCGGCGGCGCACTTTACGTCAAGTCTTTTTACGGGATACAAAGATTCTTTGCAAAAAAGGTGCATATACCCAACCACCTCAAGCCCGCACTGGGAGGGCTTTGCACCGGGATTATCGGATTTTTTCTCCCTCAAACCCTGGCCTTCGGATACGGCTTCGCCCAGATGGCCCTGGAAAATCGGCTCCCTACGTTGTTCCTGCTCGGTCTGGCCTTTGGAAAGATACTTACCACATCCTTTTCCATAGGTTCAGGAGGAAGCGGAGGCGTGTTCGGCCCCTCGGTAGTCATAGGCGGCGCCTTTGGGGGTGCGGTCGGCCGGATTTTTCACATGATCATGCCCGGCGTGGTGACTCAGCCGGGCGCCTTTGTGATCGTAGGCATGGCCGGATTCTTCACGGCCGTGTCCAACGCACCCATATCCACAATAATTTTTGTCAGCGAGATGACCAACTCCTATCAGCTCCTCCTGCCCAGCCTGCTTGTCTGCTCCCTGGCGTACCTGCTCTCCCGGCGGTGGAACATCTTTCAGAAGCAGGTTTCATCCAGGGTGGAGTCCAATGCGCACCTGGGAGACTTCTTCGTGGACGTGCTGGGTACGATCCGGGTGAAGGAGCTCATGCCCCAGATCAGAAAGGTGGAGATGATTCCCGAGGACATGAGTCTGAAAGCATTCCGTTCGGTCTTCAGCTCGACGCGGCAGCACTACTTTCCCGTGGTGGACGGAGAAAAGAAGCTGACAGGCATCTTTTCAATAAACGACATTAGAAGCGTGCTCTTCACTCAGGAGATCGGAGATCTCGTGCGCATGAAAGACATCGCCACGCCTGAGATCATTTCCACCACGCCATCAGAAGACCTTAACGAGGTCTTGAAAAAGTTCACCATTAGAAACATTCAGCGAATTCCGGTGGTACGTGAGGATGATCCCCGCGTCCTGCTGGGGATGCTGGACAGGCGCGAGGTGATCCAGCACTACAACCAGCGGGTGGACAGCATCAAATCGGGGCTTAACAGGATAAATGTGGAGTCGGACAGGGAGGTTTCCCAGCTCAAGAACATGCGGGTCAGCGATGCCATGAACACCGACAGCAGGACGATCCCTGAAGACATGCCTGCGGAACAACTCCGAGACTTCTTCTTTCACAGCAAGCATCGGAGCTTCCCTCTGACGGACTCCGAAGGCCGGCTTTCAGGGGTTGTCTCCTTCTCTGACATCGAGCAGCACCTGGTTGCGGATCAGTTCAAGGCGCTCAAGGCCTCGGACTTCGCCACCAGGCACGTGGTGACAGTGGCTCCTGATGACACCCTCTTCCTGGCCCTGAGCCGTATCAGTCAGGGGGATTACGCCATCCTGCCCGTTTCGGACGGCACCGGCTCCCGCAAGGTGGTAGGCGTGATCAGCCGGCGTGACATTGTCGGTGCTTATGAGAAGTTCGTTATCCAGCGGGGATTTTTTAAGAACTCCGAAACGGAAAAGGGCTGACTCTCCTCCTGCTAGAGGGAGTCAAGCTTCTTTTTTGCCAGTTCGGCGTCGCTTGTGCCGGGATGCTCTTTAATGACCTTGTTGAGAAGAAGGCGCGCGCTGGTCTTGTCCTTGATTTCCAGGAATGCCAAGGCTTGGCGGTACATGGCATTTGCGGCCTTGTTCCCCTTGGGAAAGTCCTTGATCACGTTCTGATAGGCTAGAATAGCCTGTTCGTAATGCTGTTCAGCCATGAAGGTCTCGGCGACCCAGAAGTGGGCGTTGTCCGTGCGGTTCGACTTGGGGAACTGATCCAGGAAAGACTTGAATGCCCGGCGGGCCTCCTCATGCTTTCCCTGACGATGGAGGTCCAGTGCGTATTCATAGAGTTCGACTTCACCGGAAGGCATGTCTTCCTGCTGTGTGGATGGAGGAACCTCGATCCGTGAAGGCTCCAAAGGAAGCTCTTCCGGCTGCTCAGCGGCTTTGAGCTCTTCAGGGGGGTCCAGGCCCAGGTACTGCTGTTGGTGGAGGACCAGCCTGTTAAGTGTCTCGAGTCGTTCGGTCAGTTCCTCGATCCTGGACCTCATGACATCCTGCTGGCTCAGGTCCTCTTCTACGATGCGTCTTATGATGTGCTCGTTGTCCTCGGTACGACCGGAGGTCTCATTGAGTGCGCTCTTGAGTTGGTCAATTTCCAACCGCATGTCCGCCTGTGTCGCCTGCATTAGCTCGAGCGAGGAGTCACTTCCTAAGTTTTCCTCAATAGCGGAGACTCTTCTGTTCAGGGACACTATCTGATCGTTGAAGTAGGCCATCTCCCGATCATAGACGCAGGAAGACAGAGGAATCATGAGTAGGACGGGCAGGAGCCATTTACAAATCCCAGGCATAAATTGTGGTGTCCTGTGAGAATAGTATAAGGAAAGCCGTGATGCCGGTCAGGCTGGCTGACCGGCATCCAGGCAGGGCT
>CAZEIA010000039.1:0-21817 GCA_964512335.1 uncultured Desulfobacterales bacterium | reverse complement strand
CCCAGCGTCATGAGTTCGTGAATCTGGGCCCGATCCGTGGCGTCAGCAAGGCAGCCGGGTCTAAGCCCGTCTCCCAGGCTCAGGGTCACGTCGTAAGCCTTCGCTATGTCGAGAAGACGATCGTACTGTTCGTAAAGAGGATTCTCGCGTCCGTGATGAAGCATCCAGGTCGTAAGAAAGGCCCCTCCCCGGCTGACGATGTCGGTGACACGGCCCTGCGCTCGAAGCATCTCCAACGCAGCCAGGGTGATACCGCAATGCACGGTTATAAAGTCCACCCCGTCCGCCGCCTGCCGCTCAATGACGTCAAACAGCCTGTCCGCCGTCAGATGAACGAGGCCGCCGTCTTCGTTCACCGCCTCCACGACCGCCTGATACACCGGGACGGTCCCTACGGGGACGTAGCAGTTCTCGAGTACGTTCTTTCTGCACAGATCGATATCCCCTCCTGTGGATAGATCCATCACGGCATCCGCTCCCGCATCCAGGGCCGCCTGCAACTTGTCCCTTTCTTCCTCCAAAGAGGCTCTGTCCGACGAGGTGCCGATGTTTGCGTTGACCTTGATGGTCAGTCCTTCACCGATACCGCATGGTTTGAGCCGCCTGTGTTCAGGGTTGGCCGGAATAACAACCCGGCCGGCCGCCATGAGTTCCCGGATTCGCTCCACCGGGACCTGCTCCACCTCCGCCACCTGTTTCATGGCATCCGTCGTGACTCCGCTTCTTGCCTTTGCCAACTGCGTCATGGTTCTCCGTTCCTCAAGCCCGCCCGGACCTTGCGGCCGTTTTATGCGGACCCCTTGAATACGTCATCTCAGCACTCGGGACGGTTCCAAGAGGGTTGACCAATCCGGACCCCGCCCCCCATTCATATCCATGCCTGAGCGCTTTACGGGTCACGCTGCGGGCACGAATCACCGCGTCACGGAAACCGGCGCCCATACCCAGGGCCGCCGCTAGTGCGGTGGAAAAAACACACCCGCCTCCGTGATCAAAATTCGTCTTCAGCCGAGTTCCCGAGTAACGGCGCAGGCCTTCACGGTCGCAAATAATATCCACGCACCGCCCCTCAAGGTGTCCTCCAGTGACCACGGTGTTCGGGCCGAGTTCCTTCAGGACCCGCGCAGCCTCTTCGGCATCCTTCCTGGATTGCACCGGGCGTCCTGTGAGAGCTGAGGCCTCCGCCAGGTTGGGTGTGATCGCATGGACTCTGGAAAGAAGTCCCTCGCGAAAAAGACCCAGGGCTTCCGGCTCGAGCAGCCAGGCTCCGGTGGATGCCCTCATTACGGGGTCCAACACCACGTTCTTAAGGGCGAAACGCTCGATGAGTTCAATCACTGCACCCACAGAAGCAGCGGTTTGCAACATACCGATCTTTACGGCCCTTGGAAATGCGTCCGCCAATACCGCTTCGACTTGCTTCAAAATGATGGAAGCAGGAACCGGATGGACCGCCGTCACACCCAGGCAGCTCTGGGCGGTAACCGCCGTCACAGCGCTGGAGGCATGGGCGCCCATACGATGGATAGTCTTGATGTCGGCCTGGATGCCGGCGCCTCCACTCGAATCCGAACCGGCTATAGTCAGGATATTGATCATTCCTCTTCGAAATCTTTCCTTTATCCTTGAGCAATATTCCTTGAGCCTTGAACTTTGATCATTCCGTAAGCAAACGGGTCTTTCTTGAGTGAAAAGTCTATCACCGGGTTTCTGGAGTGTCAACGAGGGAGGGAGGTGGAATCAATGCCACTCGCTTGACTTTGAAGGGGTCATACCCTATAAACTGGGCCGAGGCAAAAGGTCATAATTTGGGTCCACCGGCCCATGCCGGTTCCTTCAGGAACCATCCCCTTTAGGCAAACGGAGCCCCTGAATGAAACGGGATCGATGGAAACTGATTGTCGGCCTTAATCCCCGCTCCATCATCGTCCTCTCTCTTGTCCTTGTCCTGGTTCTCTTCCTGTTCGGCATACCCATCCTGGACGTGGTTGAACTCAAGACCTATGATCTCAGGTTTCGATCCCGCGGTGTGAAGGCGCCTCACCCTGATATCGTCGCAGCGGTCCTGGACGAAAAGAGCCTTGACCAGGAAGGTCGCTGGCCATGGCCGCGCGCCAAAATCGCACGGATCATAGATATCCTCGACCGCGACGGGGCAAAAGTAATCGTCTTCGACATAGGGTTCATCGAGCCCGACGAAAACAACAACCTGCTTCTTATCGAGAAAATAGACCGGGAAGTCGAGTCCCTCGGGATTGAAAACCCGAAACTCAATCGATTCATTAAGGAACAGCGACGCGAGGCGGACAATGATCTTATTCTCGCTGAAAGCATGAAGCGAGCCGGCGCTAAAAGCGTCCTCGGCTATTTCTTCTATATGCGAAGAGCCTTCCTGGAATATGATCTTGATAAAAGCGATATCGAACGACGACTGGAAACTATAGCAGGGTCCAGGTATCCGCTGATTATTTACAGCCGGGATGACATGTCTTTCGAACCCTTTCATACCGCCTACGCTCCGGCCCCCAATCTTCCCATGCTTCATCAGGCCGCCGACTCCTCAGGCTACTTCAATATGGAGCCGGATCCTCATGACGGCATTGTACGCACCATGCCGATCATGTACAAGTGCGGTGACGAGGTCTACTCACCCTTGTCCATCCAGGCGGTTTGGCACTATCTCGACAGGCCTCAGATGATGATACGGGTGGCCGATTACGGGATTCAGGGGCTTCAGATCGGCGACCGAAGGGTGCCCACGGATGAGATGGGCTATATGCGAATCAATTATTTGGGCCCGGAGAGGACCTTTCCCCATTATCCTTTGAGCGATATCCTCAAAGAGCAGTTTACCAAGGGGACATTCGAGGGCAAGATCGTTATTGTAGGGGCCACGGCCATCGGACTCGGTGACATTCGAAACACACCTTTTTCCAGTACGGGTGAATACCCGGGGCTGGAAATCCACGCCACGGTCATTGACAACATCATTCAGGGCGACCACATCAGAAAGCCTAAATGGGCGACTGTTTTCGACTTGATGGCCATCGTCGTCCTGGGCCTGTTGACCGGGTTTGTCGTACCCAGGCTCAGCGCAGTCAAGGCGATCGCTGCGGCCTTCACCATCCTGGTATTCTATTTCCTGGTCAACCGGTTGCTCTTTGTCCAATACGGCCAATGGGTCAACCTGATCTACCCTCTAATGACCGTAGCCCTGGTCTATACAGCCCTTACGGTCTATCACTATCTGACTGAAGAGAGGGAACGCAGGAAGATCCGCGGCGCTTTCAGTTATTACGTGTCCAACTCCGTGGTCAACGAAATGCTCAAGGATCCGGACAAGCTGAAGCTCGGCGGCGAAAAGAAAGAGCTCTCTGTCCTGTTCTCGGACATCCGGAGCTTTACTTCCATATCCGAGGGCATGACCCCCGAGGACCTCGTACATCTGCTCAACGAGTATTTGACCGTGATGACGGACATCGTTTTCAAGTACGACGGGACCCTTGACAAGTACATAGGCGACGCGCTCATGGCCATCTACGGCGCCCCGCTGGATCAGACGGATCACCCTAAACGCGCCTGCGCCTCAGCCCTCGACATGATGGAAGGGCTCAAGGCACTCAACGAAAAATGGATCAAGGAAGGAAAAATGCCGCTGGACATAGGCATCGGGATCAACACCGGCCCCATGATGGTGGGAAACATGGGGTCGGATCAGCGGTTCGACTATACGGTAATGGGAGACGCCGTGAATCTGGGCTCGCGGCTGGAGGGAGCCAACAAGTCTTACAAGACACACATACTGATCAGCGGTTCCACATACGAGCGGGTAAAAGATGATTTCGTGTGCATGGAACTCGACAGCGTGCGCGTAAAGGGAAAGAAGCAGCCGGTGGGGATCTTCGAGCTGATAAGCCGAAAAGAGCTGCCGGTGCGCGACATGGAGGCCATAGCCGCGTTTCACAAAGGGCTTGAGCTCTACAAAGCCCGGGATTGGGACCGAGCCATCGAAGTCTTCGAGGGTATCAATGCCCTGGACCAGACCCTTTACGCCGCCCGGCTCTACATCGAACGCTGCAACGAACTGAAAAAGGACCCGCCCGGACCGGACTGGGACGGGGTTTTCACTATGACCACGAAGTAGACAGGTCAGAGGTAATACTTTAGGGCGTAGTAAACCAGCTTCTGGTATTCCAGCAGCACCTCCCTGACATAGCGCCTCTTCTTCCACCAGTCCTCGACTCTGAAGCCTGAATAGGGAGTGGGGTGCATGCGCACCACCACATCATCTTCGATCAGCACGCTGCGGAAGGTCCACCATGCCCGGCGGGTGTGGGTGGGAGATGTGATCACGATAATGGAACTGTAGCCCTTTTCTTTTGCAAGGGCCTTCACCATCATAGCCTCCGCCATGGTACTCCCTGCCGGGGACTCTCCCTCTATGACTGCGCTTTCGGGAACCTCCTTTTTCATCAGGATGCGTCTGATGACAGCAATGCTCAACGGCACGTCGATTCCATGGCGGACAAGGGCCTCGTATCCGTCAGGAAACACCTCCGGCGCGATGAAGACATTGGGGGCGAAACCTTCCCGGTAAACGTCGGCCGCAGCAAGAGCTCGCTCAATCGCGCGCCCGGAAAGACATACTATAAGGTCCGAGTCCTCGAGTTCATGGGAAACCACCAGATATCCGCCCAGCCTCATAAGGAGCGGTTCACGGTAGGCCGTGAGTACAGTCAGAAGGACAAAGGCGATAAAGAGAATCCATTTTAAGACGGGCTTTCGGTTCGAAGTGCCAGAGTCAGGCTCAATGGGTGAACTCGAGATTTCGCCCCGCGCCACGTCCTGCACCTCGGCTCCATGTCCGTACCGATCTCCGCCCTCCTCGGGATGCGCGCCGTATCGAAGTCCCATTCCCTAGAACTCCTTTCCACTGTCAATCAAAAGGGTGATGGGGCCATCGTTCAGTATATGCACATCCATCATCTCCTGAAACTCGCCTGTTTCGACCTTGAGACCCTTACCCCTGATGAGATCGACCACTCTCTCATAAAGCCCGCGAGCCTCCTCAGGCGGTGCGGCCCTTACAAATGAAGGCCTTCTTCCCTTTCGACAGTCACCACATAATGTAAACTGAGAGACAACCAAGACCTCGCCTCCCACATCCGCAACAGAGCGGTTCATCATGCCCTCTTCATCCGGAAACACCCGAAGGTGAGCCGTCTTGTTTGCCACGTACTCACAGTCCTTTTCCGTATCCTGCTTTTCGACTCCCAGGAAGAGCAGCAGTCCCGGCCCAATCTCCCCGCTCAGCCGCCCGTTCACCTCGACCCGGGCCCGCTTTACTCTCTGAATCACCGCTCTCACGATTCCGCTCCTGTGTCCGGCCTTACAGAACGCCTCATGGTTTTATCCTTATCAGTACTATAAGGGATGACTCCGAATTATTACACAAACCCATACGTGTTTCAATCTGCCGGCGCCCTGAGGACAGGGCTGATCCGCACCATTGATTATCATTTCATCAGATGATGTAATTACAGTTGTGTTCGATGGTCTACCGCCCAATGTTGACGGCAAGTCATATTAGGGGTCATCTTGTTGGAGTTTTCAAATTTTTATGCCGCATGCAATTTCAACGCTGTATAGATCAAATTTATTAACTGATATCATAAGGAAAAACCGGCGAAAATAAAATATCATGACGACTTGACAGAAAAAAGTTCATCAACTATCCTTCATTAACAAAAAGATTCCCCCTATCATCAATCATACTTGATTACGGGGTGATCCAATATCTGCGGAATATTCACCGGCAGGCGCCTGAGCGGGATTGAAGGAAGAACTATGTTGCCCGATTGAGGTATTTTGCCAAAATCAAGCATTTCAGGTTTATATTATGTATTTTAAGATGTATTATATGCCCTTAGTTATGACCGGACTCCCTCGCCCGATTCAATAAGAGACATGAGGCGGCCCGAAAGCAGGGACGGATGACGGAGGTCTAGGACTTATGATTACCTATGAGAATGTGACCAAAATATTCGGGGAAGGCCCTGACTCTGTCACCGCCTTAAAGGATGTGTCCTTTGAAATTGAGCAAGGGAACCTGGTTATTTTCTTAGGGCCGTCCGGGTGCGGCAAGACCACGCTGCTCAGATTGACCAACAGGCTCTTGACCTTGACCAGAGGAAAAATCATCGTCAACGATCAGGATATCATGAGCATGGACCAGGTCAAACTCCGGCGATCTATAGGGTATGCCATTCAACAAATAGGCCTTTTCCCGAACAAGACCATTGCGGACAATATCGCCACTGTGCCCAAGCTTCTGGGTTGGGACAAGAAAGAGATCGAGGCCAGGGTGGACGAACTTCTTACCATGCTCCAGCTTGAACCAGCGAAGTTCAGGGATAGATATCCGGCCGAACTTTCCGGAGGCCAGCAGCAACGAATAGGGGTGGCCAGGTGCTTAGCCGCCAACCCGGACATCTTGCTTATGGACGAGCCCTTCGGGGCCATCGATCCCATCAACCGGGAAGAAATCCAGAACGAGTTTTTGCGCGTGCAGCGCAAACTGAAAAAGACAATCGCCTTTGTCACCCATGATATTCACGAGGCCATCAAAATGGGGGACAAAATCGCCATATTTCAAGACAGCGAATTGGTGCAGTACGATAAGCCCGAGACCATCCTGGGCCAACCCAAAAATCAGTATATAGCGGACTTTGTAGGAGCGGACCGGGCACTCAAGGTCTTGGGCCTGCTCCATGTGTTCGAGGTCATGGACAAGCAACCGGCCAATGTAGTGAAAGGGAGCACCTTGGCAAAGGAGGCCCTGCAGTTTTTAGAGGAACACGGCTTCAGACACCTCGTTGTGCTCAAAGGGAAAAAGGTCCTGGGCTACGTGCACCGCAGGCAGCTCAAGCATGAAAACACCCGGGTGCAGGAACTGGCGGTCCCCTATCCGGTGCGGGTGTATGACGACATGGCACTGAAAGATGTTATGTCCTTTATGCTCATGCACGACATGCGGGTGCTTGTGGTTATGGATGAGGACGAAAACTTTGCCGGGACCATCACCTATGACCACATCCAGAAACGGATTTTGGAGATATACTCAGCAGATGCCGATGAAAATTGATCTTCAAGGTGGCCCTGCAGTACACGTATTGCATGTAAAACAAGCCCTTAATGGTTTGACATAAAAGCTGGGGCCCATTTTCGAGAAGAACCTCTGGGATCAAATCCAACTGAGGCGGTGTCGCCATGCAAGTATTTGATTATATTACTAATAATGCGTCCAAGTGCATTGAGTTGACCTTGGAGCATATTCTCATTGTGGGTATAGCCTGCGGCCTGGCCATCCTTATAGGAGTACCCATTGGGATAGCCATCACCCGGAACAAAAGCCTGGCCGATAAAGTACTCAATACGGCCAATATCTTTATGACAACGCCTTCCATTGCCCTGTTCGGTATCATGATACCCATCTTTGCCACTTTTGGGCATGGTCTCGGCAAGGTCCCGGCCATAACTGCGCTGGTCCTGTATAGCCAACTACCCATCATCCGCAACACCTATGTGGCCATCAAGAACGTGCCGCCGGAACTTGTGGATGCCGGCAGGGGCCTGGGTATGACCAGCTGGCAAAGGCTGCGGGAGATTGAGATCCCGTTGGCTGTGCCGGTGATCATTGCCGGTCTGCGCACAGCTGCGGTCATGAGCATCGGCATTGCAGCCATTGCCGCATATATCGGGGCCGGAGGTCTGGGTGTGCTCATTCAGCAGGGGATCGGCCGGTCATACGAACCGATGATTATAACCGGCGCTCTCTTGGTGTCCATACTGGCCATATTTGTGGACGGCTTCATGACCGGGCTGGAATACCTGGTTACCCCAAAAGGAACTAAAGTGGGCAGGAGGATGAGGCATGGCTAGCATGCTGACGCGAATTTACCGTTTACTCCTGGTATTGCTGCTGCTCTTCCTGGGTGTGTTGCTGGAACGAGCAGGCATGCTGGAATACCTGGCCGATCCGTATGAGTCCGCCTATGTTTTGACCCTGGCGCGCCAGCACGTGGTCATGGTGGCTGTAGCCATGCTCTTGGCCACGGCCCTGGGGTTGGGTGTCGGCATTGTCTTCACCCGGGCGGGCATGAAGAGATACGCAGGCATTGTCATGTACATCGTGGGCCTGGGCCAGACCATTCCCTCCCTGGCTGTGCTGGCCATTATCATGAGCTTTATGGGTATTGGGTTCAGGCCTGCTGTTTTTGCCCTTTTCATCTATTCGGTCCTGCCCATAGCCAGGAACACGCTGGCCGGGATCAACGCCGTGCCCAATTGGCTTTTGGATGCAGCCAAAGGCATGGGCATGAACAACCGCCAGATCTTGTGGCACGTGGAAATACCCAACGCCATGAAGGTCATCTTGACCGGTTTTCGAGTCTCTCTTGTTATTTGCATAGGCACCGCAGCCCTGGCCTTCCTGATAGGGGCCGGAGGCCTGGGTGAACAGATCTTCATGGGCATCGACCTGATGCGAACGGACAAGCTCCTGGCCGGGGCCATACCTACCATTCTGCTGGCCCTGCTTGCCGACTACTTGTGTGAGTTTTTGAGTCTGGTACTCATCTCCAAAGGGCTACGCCTGGAGCAAGCCTAAAGGAAGTGATTTCAGGTACTGCAATTTTTCAATTCATATCAACCAACTTGAAAGGAGGTTTTATTATGTCCATAAACAAAATCATGTTCACAGGTGTAACGATTCTTTTGGGCCTGTGTCTGCTGGCGCCTGCTCAGGCCGATGCGGAAAAGAAAATCTCGGTGGGCGGCAAGAATTTTACCGAGCAGTACATTCTGGCCAATTTCGCCAAAATCCTGCTGGAGGAAAAAGGATTTGATGTGGATATGAATACCGGGGTGGGCTCCTCGGTCTGCCGCCAGTCTTTGGAGCACGGCCAGATTGATATGTATTTCGAGTACACCGGCACAGCATACACAGTTTTTTTTAAACAGGATGACACGAAGATTATGAGTGATGCGGAAAAAGTCTACGAATGGGTAAAAAAGGCTGATGCCGAAAACGGGTTGGCCTGGCTGGAGCCTTTGCAGTTCAATAATACCTACACCCTGCTCATGCGTGGGGACCAAGCCAAAGAACTGGGTATTTCATCCATCAGTGACCTGGCCCGGTATATGAACGAGCATACGGATGAGCTGACCATTGGCGTCAACGCCGAATTCTGGGAAAGGCCGGATGGATTCAAGCCCTTGATGAAGCTCTATGATTTCCAGGTACCCTACGGCAAGGTGCGCAAGATGGATTCCGGGCTTGTGTATCAGGCCTTGCGGGACAAGAACGTGGATGTGTCCATGGGCTTTGCCACTGATGGCCGCATTGCCGCCTTTGGCTTTGTCATCCTCAAGGATGACAAAAATTATTTTCCCACCTACAACCCTGCACCTGTAGTCCGAGAGGATGCCTTGAAAAAGTATCCTGAATTGAAAGAAATCTTTAAACCGCTGGTGGAAAAGCTGACCACTGAGGAGATGCAAAAGCTCAACGGAAAGGTGGACCTGGAAGACGAAGACGATGAGAAGGCCGCCAGGGAGTGGCTCAAGGCCAACGGAATAATTTAGCTTGAACTTTGTGACCTGCTTTCTGCCTTCAAGAGCCGAAGAACACCTTTCTTCGGCTCTTGATTTTTCTTTTCAGAGGATCCTTGTGTCATGTTTGAGCGTTGAAGGATTTCAGCTCCGGCCGTCTTGAAGCCTTTGCTTAAAGGGCGTATTCAGGTCCATCGTCGCACTCCGGCTGAAAGGTTGTCACCCTTAAAGGCCCGTTCCTGTAATGCCTAAATGGTTTGTGTTGAGGCCTCATCCCGGTTGATCAGGGAGGCGGCGTAGCCGGCCCCGAAGCCGTTGTCGATGTTCACCACGGTTACGCCGGAGGCGCAGGAGTTGAGCATGCCGAGCAGGGCTGCAATGCCTCCGAAACTGGCTCCGTATCCGATGCTGGTCGGGACGGCCACCACGGGCTTGTCCACGAGACCGGCAACCACGCTCGGCAAGGCGCCCTCCATTCCCGCAACCACCACTATCACCCCGGCCCGCACGATCTTGTCCCGATGAGCAAGGACCCTGTGAATCCCTGAAACCCCCAGATCGTGTAAGATTTCAACATCATTACCCATAAATCGGGCAGTAACGGCGGCCTCCTCAGCCACGGGGAGATCGGATGTTCCGGCACTGATAACCAGGACGGTTCCCCTTCCTCTTGCCTCCCTGGGAGATCGCACCAAAGTCAGGCATCCGGCACGGTCGTGATACTCACTATCCGGATGAATCCCTCGAATCTTTCCGGCCTTTTCCCGGGAAAGCCTCGTAATCAGGATGTCATCCCGATCGCAGAGCATCCGCTCCATTATGGCCAGAATATCTGAGACACGCTTGCCTTCGCCGAAGATGACCTCGGACAGCCCTCGGCGAAGTGAACGATGATGATCGATGCAGGCGAAACCGATGTCTTCAAAGGGCAGGTTCCGCAGAGCCTCCAGGGCCTCTTCCACGCTGACTCGACCCTCACTAACATCCACGAGAAGCTGTTTGATCACATCCTCCCTCACGTCGTATCCTCCCGCTCGTCCAATCCTGAAAACCCGCCGAAACCCGGGATTCATTCGGCATCCATGCTCTCCATGGCCCGCTGAAGAATCCCGGTCGTCAGGCTCAATGCCCGGGAGAGGTGTCCGGTAGCTTCCTGGGGCACACCCGAGTCAATCATCACTATGGCCCGTTCCAAAAAAGGCGTGACCTGATCCCAGGCCGGATCGCTCGTTACCATCCGCACAAGGGACACTTCATGGCCGATCATGGCGCACAGTCCCTTTATGATGCGGATGCCGCCGGATCGTTCGACGCCTCCCAATCCCTGTAGCAGCGAAATACTCTCTGAAGCCCAAATCAGACCGGCCTTGATCTTCTCGCCTTGAGCCAGGGCCGTTACTGCGGATGGCACCATCATGGGTCCTTTTCTCCTGAAAAGCAGCCGGACCCCGGAGGCCCGGCGTGTCCGCTGTTCGTTGTTCAAAAACGTCAAGGTCGTCGAAACCCGTCGTTCCGACACAAATCAGACTATCATCATAGGGAGAGAAAACGCAACCGCAGGAGAGAAGGCCCCCGTTCATTCAGGAGCATGGATCACCCTGTCCCGGACGGGCCGGAAAGCCGCTGCTAAACAGTATTGACACCCCGCCCAAATCGGTTTTATATTAAGGACGTGACAGACGGCATATTGACCCCTCCCCTGAAATGAACCACCCGGCGGGAAGGGAGGATGAAATCGGTGGAATGGAAACTCAATAAAGAAGAGCGGGAGCAAAACGCTCTCAAAAGACATGCCATGCTCTCGAAGCTTTTCAGGGAAGACCGCTTCACATTTGAAAGGGAGCGCCGCCGTATGATAGAAGAAATTATCGAGTCGGCGGAAGATGAAAAACAGAAAAGATCGCTTAGGGACTTGCAGGCGGACTGGGACCGAAAGATGAAGGGGGCGGGAAACCCCCACAACCGTTTCGTACTGGCCAAGACCTTCTTCTGGGAACACTTCCACAAAGTCTGGAACCCTGCCATCGAGGAGTTAAACCGCAGGCTCAACCGTGGTGAGAACTAGAGCCTCTCTCTCGGCGATCATGACCCTAAGGAAATCAGACGTCTCGCCATTTCGGTGATCCTCAACGCAAAGGTCTCACCCGCCCGGCCCATCCTGGCGGCCTCGAAAACGGCATTCAAGAGTATGAGTTCCGAGTGTAGCCCCGGCTCCTCCGTTACGTCCTTTCCTGTAAGGGGAAAAGCCTCTCTCTCCTGCTCAGGTGTCTCCATCCTTTACCCCCGTCTGATTGCTCCCATTGGGCCGGCCCGACCGGAACGCCTGCTCGAGGTAGGCTCTCACCCCTGAATAGGCTGAAAAGCCTCATATGCCTAGAGGAGGCTCCAAGAGCTTCAGAAAAAATCAATTTTGATGTGTTGCATGTAATATCCGCTCGCCTTGCGTAAAAACGTGCTTTCTGCATGCTCAATACCCGTTTGTTAAGCAGAAAACATACCAAAAGCAAAGTGGCAGGCTTATTATGTTATTCCAGCCAGTTAGCTGGATACGGCCTTTACTGGACGGCACAAGTGTCAAGGCATTGACACCTGACCTGTCATGTTCTTCCAAAATCTGTTTTCATCTCACATACTCAACGCTCCGGCCCCATCCGACCCGCCATTTCCCGGACCGTCGGAACCGCCACCTCCTCACCAATGCCTTGACACCGAACCGGTGGCCTTCTATAGTCGGTCTTGACGTATGATGTGCAATTTACGCACGAAAGACGTCTCTGCATTTGCGCCGACAAACCCTGAGTGCTACTAGGGCCGGCGGATCGCAATTTCCCTCTCACTTCGAGACTATCTGCATCGAAACCGAGGTATTCCATGAAATTCGCCCTGTTTCTCGGCTGTACCATACCGGCTCGATCCCGCAACTATGAACTCTCTTCTCGAAAGGTGGCCGAAAGGCTGGGATTGGAGTTAGTAGACCTGGAGGCCTTTATCTGCTGCGGTTTTCCGGTCAGAAGCGCCGACCTCCAGTCATCAACCCTTCTCGGCGCCTACAATCTGGCCCTTGCTCAGAAACAGGGGCTGGACATCTGCACCCTGTGCAGTTCCTGCACATCAGCCTTAACGGAAACAGCACACCGCCTGGATCACGACAAGGCCGCGCTGGAAGCCGTCAACAAAGACCTTGACCGGGTGGGCCTCCAATATGACAGCGGTACCCGAGTCCGCCATCTGGCCCGGGTGCTTTACGAGGATGTGGGAAAAGAAGAAATCGTCCGCCACATCAAGAAGCCCCTCGACGGCCTGCGCATCGCAGCCCATTACGGCTGCCACTATCTCAAGCCCTCCGAAATATACGAAGGATTTGAAGACCCTGAAAATCCAAGCACTCTGGACGAACTCGCCTCCCTGACCGGAGCAGTCCCGGTTGAATACAAGGACAAGAAACGATGCTGCGGGGGACCGCTCCTGCCGGTTGACGAGAGGACGTCCTTGTCCGTGGCCAAGGAGAAACTTGATGACATCAAGGCTGCCGGAGCCGACGCCATCTCCCTCGTCTGTCCCTTTTGTGCTGTTATGTACGACAGCAACCAGAAGGGCATCGGCTCGGAGTTCGAAACCGAATACGATCTGCCGGTGCTCTATCTTACACAGATCCTGGGCCTGGCTATGGGGTTCGACCGCAAAGAACTCGGGCTCAACATGAACGTGGTTAAGACAAAGGATCTTCTGGCCCGCTTTTTCGAGTAGGAAATGAGGATGAACCGAATGCTCCGCATGCCTCTGCCAGACCCTTTCAAACAGCCGGCAGAAGCTCATTCTCTGTCACAACTGGGCCGATATTCTTGTTTACAGAGATCCGGACAGAAGAGAGATAGTTCCGTGCCTGACCGAATCCTATGGGGTCATTTATAATAACATTCTCGAGTTCACCCTGAGACCGGGAATCCTGTTTACACAAAATCCGGACTACTTCGGACCTCCCAAGTCTATACCCCGAATTCCCCATCTGGAATTTCGCAAGATCAAGGATGCCGAGGTATTCCGATGAAATCTACATAGGTAATTCGCACAAGGAATCCCGTAGATTGACGCCGAGATTGCGGAAAACAGCCATTTCTGGATGGAAACCAACTAAGGAAATGGGGGCGCAGAGGATCCTGGAGATCGAACCCGGCCTCAAGGCGGTGGTCTCGAGCGGCTATTCCGAGGACCCGGTTATGACGTACATCTCAGACTACGGCTTCAGTGCGGCCGTTGTAAAGCCTTAGAGCATGGATGACCTCAGGGAGACCACCGAAAATGTACTTCACAAAGATACATTCCCCACGGACACATCTGAAGAGGTGCGCCCCAAAAGCCCTTCAGCAGGGTCTGGGTCTAAACCGAAAACGTCCCGGAGTCGATGACGGGGGGATCCTCCTCCTCGAGAACTCGAATAATACTCCTGTGCGTCCTCCGCTTCATCTCCAGGACCACTTCCCGGCGCTTATCCAATTCCGCGGCAAATCCAACGGCGTGGCCCATCAATTCATCATTGGGATACGCCTCTGTGACGAAACCTTTTTCCACACAAGCCTTCGCAGTCAACCGCCTTCCCGTGTACTGCATATCCTCGAATGCCTGAAGCGGGATCGCCCTCGTGATGATCGCGATCATGCCGGGGAGAAAAGGGATTCCCAGATCCACTTCCGGAAAACAGAAGAAACCGCGGTCCGAGCGCATGAAGCGAAAATCAAAGGCGCAGCAAAGGATCGCTCCACCGGCGAATGCATGCCCTGAGACGGCGGCAACGGTCGGCATGGGGTATAGCAGGATTCTTCGAAAAAGGGTCATCATCTGATAAAAGAAGTCCTTGGCCTCTTCCGTTTTTCCTGTATGTATCAGCGGGACGAGCCAGTCCAGATCAATACCGTTTGAAAATATTTTTTCATGCCCTGACGTCACAACCAATGCCCTGGCCTCGGTTTCTTTCTCCACCTTGTCCAGGACAAAGAGAAACGATTCCAGGAAACGGGGATTGAATCGATTCTCCCCGTTGTCAAGTGTGACCACAGCCACCCGGCCCTCTTCCATTGTCCATTTTACTCTATCCATTTGCTTTCCTCCTGAATGCCTCAATTTCGTTTCCAGGTCCTCAATTAAGCAATTGCCGGGTTTTATACTCTTACACCTTGACTCGGCCTGTATTTATTCGCTATCTCTAAATGGTTTCCATACAGCCCGTTCAGGTCTTGAAATCGCAATAAACCGAGAAAATTAAACTTATGATATCACGCGCCGCAGAGCAAGAGTCATTGCCCAGCCGAAAAGAAGGCGGCAAAGATACCGCCGTCGTGGAGGCCCTGCGCCCTTTCGGCACCAGCATTTTCACCGAAATGACCTCCCTGGCGGAACGCTGGGGCGCAGTGAATCTCTCTCAGGGATTCCCTGACTTTGACGGACCCGAAGATATCAAAGCCAAGGCCGCCGAAACCCTTTTAAGGGGCCCCAACCAGTACATCGCCTCATCGGGGCTTCTGTCGCTTAGGCAGGCCGTGGCCCGAAAGATGAAGCGGTTCTACGACTTGGACATTGATCCCGAAGAAGAGGTTACCGTGACGTCCGGGGCCACAGAAGGCCTCTGCGCCTCCTTCCTGGCCCTCCTGGAGCCCGGAGACGAGGTCATCCTTCTGGAGCCCAGCTACGATGCCTACCCCCCGCTCGCCGCCCTGGCACGCGCCCGTGTTCGCAGGGTTCCGCTCCTGGGACCGCGATTCGACCTGCCCGTAGACGAACTCCGTCGAGCCTTCGGCCCGGCCACGCGCGCCATTGTGATCAACAGTCCCATGAATCCCTGCTGCAAGGTGTTCACGCGGGCGGAACTGGACGCCATCGGGGATCTTTGCAGAGAACATGATGCCTTTGCAATCGGAGATGAAGTCTATGAGCACCTGGTCTACGATGGACACCGTCACACACCCCTCCTGGATGTGCCTGCCCTTCGGGATCGGGCCCTGGTGGTCAGTTCCACCGCCAAGACCTTCTCCATGACAGGATGGAAAGTGGGGTATGTTGTCGCGCCCCCGCGTCTGACGCGTGCGGTCCGAATGAGCCACCAGTTCATCACCTTTTGTGGACAACGCTTTCTTCAGGAAGCCATGGCCTATGCCATGGATTTGCCGGATGCATATTACCAGGATCTCCTCCAGGACTACACCCGCAAAAGGGACTATCTGTCAAAGGCCTTGGAAGACCTCGGGTTCAACGTTTATCCCACACAGGGAACCTATTACATCCTTGCGGGCATCTCGTCCCTGGGATTCGAGGATGATCTGGCTTTCTGCCGCATGCTTCCTGAGCAGGCCGGAGTCGCGGCCATACCTTGTTCCATGTTCTGGGAAGGCCGGCACAGCGGAAACATTCTTGTTCGATTCTGCTTTTGCAAGCGGGACGAGACACTTAAGGAAGCAGTGACCCGTCTCGAGAGATGGTTAAGGGGGAAATCACTCTGTTGAAGCTGGCACTCGCCCAGATGGACATCGCCTGGCACGATCGGGATCAAAATTACCGGACCGCCAGGCGGCTTTCGGTCAAGGCCAAGCAATTGGGGGCCCGGTCCGTGATCCTTCCAGAGATGTTTTCCACCGGCTTTTCAATGGATACGGGGATCACTGCGGAATCGCTCTTTGGCCCTACGCCCTCCGCCCTGCGCTCCCTGGCGTCGGAACTGGGGTTATGGGTCGTGGGCGGTTTTGCCTTGGCCTGTGAAAACGATTTCCCCCAAAATGTGGCTCTGGCCGTAACTCCGGCCGGCCATGACACCGCCCTGTACGCAAAGATTCACCTCATAGGGCTTCTCGACGAGGATCGCCACTACGGCCCCGGTAGTGGCCCGGCCCTGTTCGATCTGGAAGGGGTGCGAACAGCCTGCTTCATCTGTTATGATCTTCGGTTCCCAGAGCTATTCCGTTTTGTTGCAGATGACTGTGATCTGATCCTGGTAATAGCTTCCTGGCCCGAACCTCGCCAGGCCCATTGGGAGGCTCTCCTCAAGGCCAGGGCTATAGAAAACCAGTGTTATGTGGCGGGCGTCAACCGAGTAGGCCGGGGTGGAGGCCATGAATTCGCAGGAGGGTCCGTGATACTGGACCCCCTCGGCCAGGTGGCGGCCCAGGCGGAGGCCGATGAGACCGTTATCACTGCCGACATCGACCCTGAACGCGTATCCGAAATACGCAAGGACTTTCCTTCTCTACACGATCGCCGACGTCATCTATTTGAAAAGGGCCCGGACTTACTGTGATACCAGGCAGGTCATTGTCCCCCCCTGAATGATAAGTCTTCCACCAGAAACGGCGTGTGTCTGACTCCGACACTCATCTTCCTCACCCATATGCGAACCATGGAAACCACGTCCCCGTCCGGATCGGCAATGCTGGGCAGTGATTCCACGTAAGAGATGTCCCTGACCCTGAACTCGAGCCAGGCCGTATTTCCGCTGCCGGGATCCGTGACAAGGAGGGCGAGCTCATCATCATAGGGATGCTTGAACAAAGACCCGCAATAAGCCACGTGGGTGTTCTGTAGGTTCTTGGGATCATGAGGTGGTTTATAGGCCTGTACGTCAAATCGTTCCGCCTTTTTGATCCATCGACTGACGTTTGTTGACATGGCGTGAAGCCCCTTTCCTATGAAGTTCCGGGCTCGATTCAGAGGCTCTATCCGGTTCTAAAGAAGCGTAGCAGATTTCCTTATTCCGGGTCAATCGGAACGAAGGCCTTGTTTGCGGCTCACTCCTGAAAGCCCGAAACACCGCGGGGCTTACGACCCAACAGCTTAACGGCTTAATGGCTTACAGCTATATTGTCTTGTAAAGCTTTTCAGATTGCCATTGAGATTTTACAGGGCTTACCGTAAGATCTAAAAGGGTGATCTTGAACAACATGAACTACCCCGAAAGGTTAATGCGAATGGAGCGAAAACCGACCTACGATGAACTCGAGGCCAGGGTTAAGGAACTGACAGTGGAAAACGCCACCCTCCGCGCCGCCCGGGACGAATTCACCGCAAATGAGGAAATGTTTTCTCAGATCGTTGACGGGACCCCCATCGCCACCTTTGTTATAGATGTGGACCATCGAATCACCCACTGCAACAAGGCCTGGGAAAATCTCACCGGGATCCCGGCCGCCGAACTCCTCGGTACCAGACGTCACTGGCAGACCTTCTACGCAAAACCGCGGCCTGTAATGGCCGACCTGGTCGTGGACAACGCACCGGAAGAAACCTTCGCACAATACTACAAGGATAAATACCGGAAATCATCCGTCATCGAAGGGGCCTACGAGGCTGAAAAATTTTTCCCCGCCCTGGGAGACAGCGGCAAGTGGCTCTTCTTCACCGCCTCACCCATCCGTGATGAAAGCGGCCGAGTCACAGGGGCCATCGAGACCCTTCAAGACATCACCGAGCGAAAACGGGCTGAAGAGAAACACAGAAATTCCGAGAGACGATTTCGTTCATTCCTTGAGTTCCTCCCCTACCCCATAGTGGTCTTCACAGTTGACGGACGGGTTTTTTACTTTAATCCGGCATTCACGGACACGTTCGGTTGGAGCTTGAATGAACTCAAGGGAAAGAGAATCCCCTATGTGCCGCCGGGCCTTGAAAAAGAAACGAAAGAGGCTGTAGACCGCCTTTTCAAGGACAATGTCGTCATTCGCCACGAGACCAAGCGCCTGACCAGAGACGGACGAATTCTTGATGTTGTCTTAAGCGCAGCTTTTTACCAGGACGAGCAGGGCAACCCTCTGGGAGAACTGGTCATGCTGCGGGACATTACCCAGGAAAAACGCAACGCGCGGATAAACGAGGCCCTGCTTCACATAAGCATGGCCCTGCCCGCCTATCCCGACCTGGAGGACCTTTTGGATTATCTCAGCGGAGAGGTCAAACTCCTGATAGAGTCGGAAGGGGCTCTCATCGTTCTCCTGGACGAAGAGCGGCAGGAGCTCTATTTTCTCGGGGCCGCATATGATGACACGGACACCAAGAACCGGGTCAAAGAGTTTCGTTTTCCTCTGGATCAACTCGTGGCCGGCCAGGTTATTAGAACAGGTGAGCCCCTGATCGTGCCTGATGTGCCCGCCGGGGAACCCCTTCACCGGGAGCGAGACCGCAAACTGGGCTACGAGACCAGGAATCTGCTGCTGGTGCCGCTTAAGAGCAGCGACCGCAACATCGGAGTCATCGCCGGCATCAACAAGAAAGAGGGAGTTTTCAATGACTCCGACATGGAGCTGTTGAGCATGATCGCCGGGACCGTGGCCCTTTCCGTGGAAAACGCCCGGTTCGCAGAGGACCTCAAGCAGGCATACAGGGACAACGAGACACTTCTCCGCATAAGCAAGTCGCTTCCCGGTCACCCGGATCTGGATGACCTTCTTGACCACATCAGTTCCGAGGTGCGGCGTCTCATGGACTCGGAAGGCGCCCTGGTTGGCATTCTGGAGGGGGAGAAGGAACAGTTGTTCTTCCTGGGAGCCTGCTATGAGGACGAGGCTGTGCAGGAGCGAATGGAAAAAAGCCGCTTTCACCTGGAGGAGGTGGCCGCGGGAAGGGTTATCCGCACGGGGGAGCCGCAGATCGTCAATGACGTCACGGAGGACCGGATTCTATATCCCAGCAGGGACGAGAAACTCGGCTACACCACCCGCAATTTCATTGAAGTCCCCCTGAAAAGCAGCGATCGAATCATAGGGGTCTTGTGCGGCATCAATAAGAAGAATGGGGCGTTTGACGATCGGGACCTTCAGCTCCTGAGCCTTGTGGGAGGAACTGTGGCGCTCTCCATTGAAAATGCCCGGTTCTCGGACGAACTGAAAAGGGCCTATCTCGAAGTCAAGAGCCTGAACCGGGCCAAGGACAAGACTATAAACCACTTGAGCCATGAACTGAAAACTCCCGTGTCCGTTCTCGTGGGGAGCCTTGATATCCTCTCAAAAAAGCTGGAACACATCCCCGGAGAGGCATGGAAGCCAACCATGGAACGGGCCCGGAGAAATCTGAACCGGATCGTGGATATTCAGGACGAGGTGGACGACATCATTCAGGGCCGCTCGTCTGAGATTCCGAACCTTCTCACCAAACTTCTGGACCAGTGCTCAGACGAACTGGAAACCCTTCTAGCCGCAGAAACCGGGGAAGGGCTTGGCATTGAACGTATCCGAAGTCGAATTAAGGAAATCTACGGCGCAAGGGACCTGGTGCCGGAACGCATAAACCTGGACCGTTTCGTCCGTGACCGCCTGGATAACATCTCGACCCTCTTCGACCACAGAGAAATCGAGATGATCGTTGACCTGAAGGCAGAAGCGGCGGTTTTCATTCCTCCGGACTGCCTTAGAAAAGTTGTAGACGGCCTGGTGCGAAACGCCGTGGAAAACACGCCTGACGAGGGGCGCATAGAAGTATTCCTGCATGACGACAGGGACGGGCCGGAGTTTGTGGTCAGGGACTACGGGGTGGGAATCACCGAGGATGCCCAGAGGAGAATCTTCGAGGGATTTTTTGCAACTCAGGACACCCTCCACTACTCATCCAAGCGGCCGTATGACTTCAATGCCGGAGGCAAGGGGGCGGATCTTTTGCGAATGCGCATCTTTGCCGAGAGGTACGGCTTTCGAATCATTATGAAATCCGAACGCTGCCGTTACATACCCCTTGAAACGGATGTCTGTCCGGGAAAAATCAGCCGTTGTACCTTCTGCACCAGCCGGGACACCTGTCTCGAGTCCGGTGGCACCACCTTCACAGTGCGATTCTCCAGGGCCGCGGACCCGGAATAATTAGAACTGGAAACACGGGGTTCGTGTCCGCAGTTCGCGTGTTTTCGGTTTTCTCCCAATACCTTAACACCTCTTCACCTCTTACAGTTCTTCCGGCTCTCCCCAAACGACCAACCCCATGGCATGACGGCTCTCAGGGTTCGGATGATTGGGGATTATCCTGATGTTCAGCCCAAAGTGCCCTGCATCCTCGAACCGGAGTTCCACCCTGTAGTGGTAGGTGTTCTCCCTTGGAGGCCCCTCATCCGCAGCCATTGTACGCACGAACCGGTCCAGGAATCGGTTCGACGGATCCACGCGACCACCGTAGACCTCCACTACCACGTCTTCCGGGGCCAATTCTCCCAGGTGCACATCCGCCTCCACAAGGTAAGGTTTTCCGACTTCTATTCCCTCCAGCTCATCCATTCGAATACGCAGTATCTTCACCTCCGACCAGTTGAACATAATCCGGTCGCGCCACCGTGTTAGATTTCGCAGGCCTTCCCAGTCATTCCCTCTGACCTGAAACCCCCGCTCCGCAGCCGGACAATAAAAACGCTCCCAGTATTCCTCCACCATGCGATGGGTGTTGAACACAGGAGACAAACGATGGAGTGATCGCTTCATCATGGCGATCCAGCGGCGCGGAAGCCCGTCGGCGCCCCGGTCATAGAAAAGCGGAGCCACGTCCTTTTCCAGTATGTCATAAAGTGTGCGGCTCTCGAGGTCGTCCTGGAATTCGGGATCATCGTAGGTCTCGCCGCTGCCTATGGCCCAACCGAGCTCGCGGTCATACCCTTCATCCCACCACCCGTCAAGAATGCTCACCTGAAGCGCTCCGTTGGCTGCCGCCTTCATACCGCTGGTGCCGCATGCCTCATTAGGACGGCGAGGCGTATTCAACCAGACATCCACACCCTGCACCATCCGGCGGCCGACCTCCATGTCGTAGTCTTCGAGAAACACCATGTGCCGTCTCAGTTTCTCGCGGCCCGTTATCTTGATTAGATCCTTGATTAGCTGTTTGCCGGCCTCGTCCTGGGGATGTGCCTTACCTGCAAACACAATCTGCACCGGCCTTTCCGGATGGGTCAGAATCCTCTCCAGACGGGGGATGTCACGGAGGATCAAATGAGCCCGTTTGTATGGTGCAAACCGCCGTGCAAACCCGATGGTGAGGACTTCGGAGTTCAGGACCTCCAAGGCCATCTCCAAATCCCGGTTTGACTGCCCGCGGCTCTCCAGCTGCTTTCTAAGCCTTTGCCTCGCAAAGGCCACCAGACGCTCGCGACCGCGCACATGGGTACGCCAGACCTCGGTGTCCGGAATCTGGTTCACCCGCTCCCAGACCTTGGTGTTGTCCGGATCCTCTATCCATCGGGGACCTAGATACCGAT
>CAZEIA010000038.1:0-21901 GCA_964512335.1 uncultured Desulfobacterales bacterium | reverse complement strand
GCGGTTAGAGACAGAAGTGTTTGCACCACCTCTTTTTGCTTTTCGGGCAACACATGCATGTCTATTCGAAGTACGATCATGGCAGCCTCTTTCCGGCAAAGCCGGTCTTTGAGGTGTAATAAAAAGGAAACTTTAACAGGCGGGTTGACAGCGCCTGTTATTGGCGTTTTTGTTAAACTACTCAAAATTCGTGCCGGAATTAGTGTTTCCGGCACTTAACCTGTATTCAACTGATTTAATGGGGATTTTGGTTGAACAGATATGAATGTACGGAATGGGAAGCTAAGCAGGGATGGTCACATATGATCACTGATCATATGTGACCAGTCTTTACTGCAAACATGAACGGAAAGCTATCATAAATTCAGGCGTCACGGCACTGTGACGCATGGCGGCCCGATGAGTTTCCGTGAACCTTAATTCAATGTCTATAGCAGACTATCGATTTCTTGTCCGATCAACTCTGAAGCCAGGGCCTTGAATTTGATGATCAGCTCGTTTGAGTCAGGGATTTCGCTTGCCTTTTTCTGAGAGATCCCCGTCTTGGTCGCGAGGGCCATCCTTCCGTTCAAGCCCGCTTTTTGCGATACAATCTCGAATATCTTTTCCAGTTGCGCCCCCATGTGTTCCTCCTATCCTGTGATCGCCGCCTCAAAGGCGTCAATCACCTTGGGGATGACCACGTTCATTAAAAGGCCGAGCTGGCCCTTATTCGAGTCAACGAGCATACCCCATTGATAATCACCCAACGGGATAATAATAACCATCTTGGCACCGACCAGATCAAGCATGTAGTACCTGCCCAGTCCTGGGAAATCAGAGTCTTGCAGTGATTTTCCAAGGAATTTGGTAAGGCGGGCGAAGAGAGCGGACGCCTTGGGTTGCGGATTATAACCGGCAATGGACTGCCCGTCTTCAGATCCGAAGATATCTGCAGCAAGCAGGGCATCTCCCAGATCGCTTTTGAGTAATTCGACAGCAGCATTAAGTTTCTGAATGTTCATTGTTGCCTCCTTTTCTCTTTTAATTGTTTGATGTTTTTCCTGATGGATTTCTTCAGGATCTCCAAGTCCATTAACTGAAGCATAGTCTATGCCATCCACTAAGTCTTCTATGACACCTTCTATTTTTGTTAAATCATCGTCTTGAGCCGATGTTAGTTCATCTTTGAGTCTCATGGCTTCCATTATCAACTGTATAAGTTCAGTATTAATCTGCTTAACGATCTTTTTTTTAGGTAAGTCTTTAAGTCTAATTTCTGAGTCTTCCCATTTAATTATTTCTAAGGCGGCATTTTCGCCTTTTAATTTACCACAAATGGCATCGTAAAGAACTCCTCTATTAAAGTAAAATAAACCTTTCTCGGGCTTACCCTTCTCATGAATCTCCAAAAGGCACGTCTTTTCCTCCATTTCGATAAGTTGTAGAAAACTTGGGATAGATATGCCATTCAAGGACCCCTCTTGCCCCTCTTGCCCCTCTTGCCTTAGTCCTTTGCTAATTGCGTTCGTCAGTTCCTGAAAATCCAAAGGTTTCTCCAAAAACCCGAGGGTCCCCATGGAACGGAGGCGTTGCTTTATTTCTTGTGTTCCGAAGGCACTCATTACAATGGCTGGGATGGATGGAAAATTTGTGCTCATGTAAGCCAAGAGCTCAAACCCATCCATTTCTGGCATTCTCAAATCTGTCAAAACCAAGTCCACTGGTTCTGATTCCAAAATCTCAATGGCTTGTCTACCATTCTTGGCTGAAAGAATATTATACTTGGAAAGAGTGGTCTTTAAACCTGTTGTAAGGCTCAAAATAAAGGGAGTTTCATCGTCAACGATGAGAACGTTTCCTATGTGATCTTGATTGTATTGCATTTTATTATAATGCTCTATAGACGAAATAAACGTCTTTCACACTCAAGAGTTATAATTTTTAAAAATAAGTAAGTTTGTATACTACAAACATTCTGTGATAAATATTTCCAATAGAGTAAATAATGTCTCTCATCGTTCTTTACGATGCGTATTGAACTGTTGACTCTTGCAGCAAGCATCATGCCAATGACCGGGATCTCTGCTTTTGCCCATATTATAAGAGGGTTATAAAAACGCCTTTTAGATGAACGGATTCCTCAGTGAATCGAAACAGGTGTCCCATTTTGGGCCGGCTGTCCCATTCCGGTACAGCATGAACCGGTGAGCGTTGGGCATGAGAAGCGCAAGGTCCCTGGGAGTGGATGACCCCGGCCGCACTCCAAAGCGAATGGTACAAAAGTTTGGTAGGAGGTAAATACTTGGTCAAGCAGGGAGGCCTTCAGAAGATACGGTAGCTCTTGATCTTTCTCTTGAGGGTGGAACGCGATACACCAAGAGCCATTGCTGCGCGGGTGTGGTTGCCGGATAAGATGTCCAGTGTCTGTTGAATGTGTGTTTTTTCCAACTCCTTGAGCGACAAAATCGCCTTGCTTTTACTTCTTTCACAGGCCGGGGATGAGACATTGGGCGAGTCTTTTCCCAGAAGATCGGACGGACGAAGGTTGTTCCCCTTCCTTAGAATGATCGATCTTTCTATGATATTGACCAGCTCTCTCACATTTCCGGGCCAGCGGTATTCCATGAGACGCTCCAGCTCGAAATCAGGGATGTTTAGATGGCTGTCCGTGATTAACCGAGAGACAAAAAAGCGGCACAAGTCGGGGATGTCCTGAAGCCGCTCCCTCAACGGAGGGATATGGATCCGGACTACGTTGATTCGATAATAAAGGTCCTCCCTGAAACCGCCTTCTTCCACCGCCGACTCGATGTCCATGTTTGTAGCCGCGATGATGCGAACATGGATTGATTTATCGGATTTGCCGCCCAGTCTTCTAAGCTTTTTTTCATCCAGAACGCCTAAGAGTTTCGACTGAAGATGTAAGGGAAGCGTCCCGATCTCGTCCAGAAAAAGAGTCCCGCCATCCGCCATTTCAAACAATCCCTTTTTGACTGCGACTGCACCGGTAAACGCCCCTTTCTCAAAGCCGAAGAGTTCGGCCTCTATGAGGTTCTCCGGAATTGCGCCGCAGTTTATGCTGATGAAGGCATCCTCCCTGGCAGTGCTCATATAGTGGATCGTCCTGGCCACCACATTCTTCCCGACGCCTGTCTCACCGGTAAGCAGGACAGGGGCTTCGGCAGCGGCCGCCATTTCGGCCATTCGGCGCACTTCGGATAGACCCCCATCCTTGCTGCCTCCGATCAGGATGGTATCCTCTTTCTCTTTCTCGCTCCTGTAGTTCTGGATCAGCTCGAGCCTCTCCAGACTCAGCGTGGCCAGGGCCCGGTCAACCGCCACATCGAGTTCTTCCAGTTCAAAGGGCTTCGAGAGATAGTCGTAAGCCCCGGCCTTGATAGCTGAAATGGCATTTTTGAGGCTTGGATAGGCCGTGATGAATATGATCTTGGTTTGCTCATTATATCTCAGGATAGCCTCACACAGATCGACGCCTTTCCCGTCCGGAAGTTTCTGATCCAGAAGGACAATGTCCACGATCCGCTTTGAGCAGACACCGATTCCTTCCGTCCCTGTGTTGGCAGCCAAGACTTCCAGCCCTTTCTTGCCCAGATGAAGGGACAACACGTCGCACTGCAACACATCGTCATCAATGATCAACAAAGTCTTTCTAATATTATTAGACTTCAAAATTCTTCCTCAGTGCCTACATAAGAGCTTCACACTCCGCATCACCTCTTCATCCGGCGACGCGTTGACTTCCTCAGTCCCAAGGCCCTGGCAAACAGCATGTCTCGGCCCAGCACCTTGGGCATTAGACCAGCATCCCCAGGAGCAAAAAAGCATTGTTCACAACAAATTTCCCCGAAGGAAGCCGCTCCATCTCACTCTTGAACTCGGCGTGGTACAGCTCACTCGTGCCCGGCCCCGATAGGTCTTCAGTGCTTGGTCCTCGGTAACCTCGAAGGCCATGCGCACGGGTCCTTGCGGCCCAGTATTTCCCTGAACGTGCTTCCCTTATAAATCCTGCCGGATTCCCGCTTGCCCTCGAAGTCCTTTACCTCACTGGCTTTCTATCGCGTGATCTCAAGCCAGGATTCCGTAAAATCTGGCTTGCAATAAACATTTTGAATTACTTAAGACTAAAGGAAATATGCTATACCTTATCCTTCAGGTATTGAAATTATAACTGTGGTGCCTTCATCCATTTTGCTTTCAATACTTATCATGCAATTCATTCTTGACAGCATTTTTTTTACAATAACTAGTCCAAGCCCTGTTCCACCGACCTTGGAAGTAAAAAAAGGCTTAAAAAGATCATTTTTCTGCTGGGTAGTCATCCCACAGCCATTGTCGATTACTTTAATAAGAACACATCTCATCTCCTTCTCAAAGGCAAATGCAATACGAGGGTCTTTTCTGCCGCTGAGTGCATCAGCTGAATTGGTCATCAGGTTCAACATGATCTGGTGAAGGGCCCTTGGGTCCACAAGCCCCTTCATGGACCATGGAGAGGACAACATCTCAACACGAATTCCCTTTTTCTCAAAATCCCCCGCCACCAGGGATAGAAACTTTTCCATGAATATATCGATTCTCAGGCTCTGAACATTTGGTTTCTCAAATAAGTTAAAGTTTCTCAATGCCTTTAAGAGATATTCAACGCGGGCGATTTCACGAAAACTCCGTTCCAAAAACTCATGTATCATTTGTTTTGAAAACGTTTCCAGGCTCCTGTTAAGGACGGTGAGTGTCATTTTCAATGAGTTGATCGGGTTCCCTATCTCGTGCCTGATGCCTGAAAATATGTATCCGATGTTTTCCATCAAGTTGGCTGCCTCCGCAATGGATTCCAGGCGCTTTTTTTCCGTCACATCCCGTTGGATGGCTACATAGTTAATGATCTCCCCTCCTGCGCTTCTTACCGGAGAGATAGTGGCCTCTACCTCACATAGGGTTCCGTTCTTTTTGCGAAGGGTAAAGTCGCTGCGCGAGGCATCTCCACGCCCGACGGTTTCAAGCAGGTCTTTCATGACAGGACCATCCTGGTTGCTGTTTACCAGTGAGCTGACGGAGACTTTCCCCACAACCTCGTCCTTTTTGTGTCCTGTGATGTTCTCAAAAGCCGGATTCACGTATTGAATCAATCCCTCGGGGTCGGTTATGGTAATGCTTTCGTTGGATTGCTCGATGGCCGTCACTAGACGATTCTGCTCCATGTTCTGTTGCTCACTGTGCAAAGCCGCCCCAAGCGTTCCTGCAGCAACCTTGAGTGCCTTGATCTCCGAAGGAGACCACTCACGTTCTGCAAGGCATTCGTCAAAGCCGATAAATCCCCACCATTGATTTTCAACGAAAATCGGGACGGCAACAATAGACAAGATATGTTGAGGAGATAAGACATGTTGCTCTGTTTTCGGAAAATCTCTGACAAGACCTTTGATGAGTTGACCTTTGCTCAGGCTGTCCTGCCATCTTCCAAACCCGCTGTCCCTATATGAAAAATCCTGAAGATCAGGATTGCCGATTTCCGGTTTGAAGCCTTGCCTGACCCATTCGTACCGCTGACACCCAAGGACTCCCTTTTTCTCATCCACCCTGTTCTCAAAGATATACACCCGGCTTGCTTTTGCTGCATGCCCAAGTCGAGCCAGAACCTCATTGATATCCTCTTTCCAGACCGCTGATCTCAGAAATGAGTCCGCCGCAAAACTCACCGCTTCCAAGATGGCATTTCGACTATTGATCTCTGACTCAGCTATCTTCTGCTTAGTGATATCAGTGAGTGTTCCTAAAAGTAACGAATTGCTTCCTTTTATATCCTTTGTTGTTGCTCCAATAGCATTAAACCAACACATACTGTTGTCTTTATGAGGTATTCGAAATATCGTTTCAAATTTCTTAGTCAATCCTTTAATATAGGATTGAAAATTAAAAATTACATTATGTTTGTCTTCTGAATGTATATATTTAGTCAAATGATCTATTTTATTTTTTATAGTACTTTTTTCATAGCCAAGCATGGTATTTAAATTAGCATCTATAAATATTTCATTTGTTTGTAAGTCTAGTTCCCATACACTTACCATGCCTAATTCAGTTGCTATAGAGTATTTAGTTTGGCTTTTTAAAAGTTCATTAGTTCTTGTATCAACCAATTTCTCTAACTTCTTTTTATATTCATAATTTATTTTTTCAAGATGTCTTCTTTCCGATTTTAGTTTTTTGGTTTCACTAGCCCTTTTTGCGACACGTATAAGGGCCTGAGATGTAACGGGCTTAATCATATAATCATAGGCGCCTGATCGAACAGCCTCAGTGGCAGTGTCCACAGAGGGGTATCCCGTAACCAGGACCACTTCGATATCCGCATGATTCTGCTTGACGATCTTCAAAAACGCGATGCCGTCCAGATAAGGCATTGAAATATCAATAAATATGACATCAAAGGGCCTCTCTTCAAGGAGCTTTTGGGCCACGGCCACACTTTCTGCCGTTTCAACCTCAAAACCTCCATTCCTCAGCGTTTCATGAAAAATTGAGCGGATATTTTCCTCGTCATCCACAACGAGTATAGCGCCACTTGTAATACTAAGAGACATTTTTGCCTCATTTTAGATCATTTACACTGTATTCACACTATAACAGCCTAAATTCAATCGCCCGTTTCTAACAAAATGTATTTTCTATCATGTCATTTTCTAAAAAAGCAACATCAGATCACCTCGAATCACCCTTGTATGTGAAACCTAAATCCGTGAATCAATTGTCTGTGATTTCAATGAAAATGAAGCATTTCTGTTGATATTCGCTTTTGATATCGATATGTTAGCTCGTCAATGCAATCTGTTTTCTTCCTTCACCCAGTAGGTGAAAGGAGGTTGACGAGCATGACCATCCGTGAGCTCCGACAAGATCCTACGGCAAGCATCGGCGATGTGGGCCTGGCCGTCATCGCCGAGATGGCCCGACTATCCGGTTGGGATGATCTGTGTCGCGAATGTTATCTCCCTCATTGTTGAAGGAGTTTGAGCAGTTCTATTGCCAGAACTGGGAGCTGGTTCACATCGCCCACGATAACGAATGTTGCCCTTGGAGGAATCGCCTTCAGGAGGTGGTGCATGAGCACCGTGTCGAGCATGGAAGCTTCGTCGACGATCAGTAGATCACACTCGACAGGATGCTCCTTGTTCTTCTGAAAACTTCCCTCTGCTTTTCCGCTAGTCGAATGGAGAGCTGCTTCTGCACCCACTCAATCGCTTTCCCCGTCTTGATCTCCCTCACCGACTTGGGCGCATGGAACAGGGTCTTAAGTGATGCATCTCCTTTCCATGTCTTCATTTCGTGTCATCTTTCACTCCCTTCGATTTTTCGATATGTCATTATTCCGTGGGAGGCTGCCCCCATCAGTGCCGCTTTGGGATTCAGGATCACGTAGATCGGTATACCTTCCATGAGCTTCGACATCCGGCCCTTGCGCATGAAGGCGTCCATGAAGGGTCCGTTTTCAAGATTGGAAAGAAGGCGAGGCGGGATGCCGCCGCCTAGATAGACGCCGCCGGATGCCATCACCTTCAAAGCCATATTCCCTGCCTCGGCCCCCAGAATGGAAACGAACATCTCGAGGGTGGTTTTACAAAGGTTGCACGGTTTGCTCTCATCCAAGGCCGCTTTGACGATAACGGGTGTACGATCGTGAGCCGAGTCCATCTGCTCGGCCAACCATTCGGGCTCTTCCGCGAAACCACTTTCTTTAAGATAGGCGTAGATGTTCACCAAGCCGCTGCCGGAACAGACACGCTCGTAGCTGACATGCTCGAACCGCTCCAGGAGATATTGGAGCAAACCGGTTTCAAGGGCGTTCGAGGGTGCAAAATCAGCGTGTCCGCCTTCCGAAGGCTGGGGCCGATAAGTTCTTCCATCCCATGTCAAATACGCTTCGCCGAGACCGGTGCCCGGAGCAACAACGGCCAAGGTGCCGCCCGACACCGCGCGCCCTGTGTTCAACACGTGCAGATCCTTGCCGACCAGAAAGGGAACCGCATGAGCCAGTGCGAGCAGGTCGTTGAGCAGATGCACAGAAGAAATGCAGAGGGCACCCCCGAGCGTCGCCTCATCCATGATCCAAGGCAAATTGGTGATCTTTGCCTGGCCGTTCACAACAGGGCCGGCCACACCAAAGCAGGCACCGTCGACGTTTGTCCGGGTACGGGCAAGGAACTCCTGGGCCATAACTTCGAGGCACGGATAGTCCCGGCTCGGGAAGGTTTCTTCCGCCAGGGGTGCGCTGATGCCGGACTCGGCTTCGAAGAGGGCCAGGGTGGTCTTGGTTCCTCCAATATCGCCGGCCAGCACGACGGTCGTCTTTTCCTCTGTCATTTTGTCCGTCTCCCCCTAATGTGTTCTCAGATAATCGGCGGCCGCGTCATCCACAAACCACTGAAGGTCCCCTTCAAAGGGCCGGACCCGTTGCGCGGGCAGTGCCGGTTTACCCGAATCGGCCCCGAGTACTTTGGATACGATGGCCGTTTTCTCTGTCCCGGCAGCCACAAAAACAACGTGGCGGGCACTGTTGATTACCGGCAGGGTCAGTGTGACTCTCTCCGGAGGCGGTTTGGGCGCCTCGAGAACAGGAGCGACCCAGCGCCGTGTCTCGTTCAGGATGGGGGAGTCCGGAAAAAGAGACGCCGTATGGCCGTCTTCCCCGACCCCCAGCAGGATCAGATCGAAGCGCGGGAGCCTGTCGGCTGCCGGCCGGAACACGTCCCGCAGGGTCAATTCGTATGCCTCGGCCGCCTCAACGGCCCCCAGCCGGTCATCCAGGGCGTGAATTTTTTCGCGGGGTATGTTTATGTGCCTGAAAAGCAGCCGGTCGGCTGTCCCATGGTTGCTCTCAGGGCTGGTCCGTGTAACACATCGCTCATCGGCCCAGAAAATATCCCAGGCGTACCAATCCACCTCGGCACGCAGGGCGCTTTCCATCAGTCGTGGACCGAGAATCTCCAGCAAAGATCCGCCCGAAAGCGCGACAGTGAAGGCGCGCCGCTTTTTAATCGCCTGTGCCGCCACGCGCACCACATGGCCGCCTACAGCAACCGACAACTCTTCACGAGTAGGGCAAATCGTGATCTTGGCAGACTCATTCATGGTTGAATAACACACGATCTCCTCCTTCAGAGAAACCCCCCGCACGGTCTGAGCCGATGGCAACCATCCTCATGATTCGTTTCCTTTCGGAGAAGGGCCCTCTCCCTTGATTCTCTTAATGAGCTTCGGAATGAAGAAGGAAAAGACGAAGAGGCCCACAGAGAAGAAGACCTTGAAAGAGATCAGGTCGCCCCAGTTTCCGGAGGCCCACACCTCTTTCACGGTCCCGACAAAGAAAGTAAAGATAAAGGTTCCCACAACTATGCCCAGGCCCGTGCCGAAGAAGTAATCCCAGAAGCGCACCTTCGTGAGGCCCATGCCGAAATTCATAGGTGTGAACGGAAAATAGACTAGCCGCAGATAGAGCACCGTTGCAAATCCGTTCCTCTCGATGGCGTCATCGTATTTTTTCAGCTTGTCGCCGATCAGGGAGGCCGCAAATTCTCTTCCCAGAGTTCGGCCTATCCAGAAAGCGGCACTGGCCCCCAACATCGCGCCGATCCATACATAGAGAAAACCCCAGTACGCGCCGAAAATTGCGGCCCCCAGACCGGTCAGGAGTGTTCCGGGTAAAAACAAACAGACCCCCGCCGCGTAAAACACCATGTAGACCACGGGTGCCCATAGACCCAGCTGTTCCAGAAAACCCATCAGCGATTCAGCCGTCAGATATCCCTTCACCGGGGTGAAGCGAATCAGAAAAATGGCTGCAACAATGAACACCCCAAGAGCAAGGGCCTTCATCAGGCCCTTCTTCCGGTTCCTCAATCCTTGTTCAACGGCTCTTTCCATTTATTTTTCCTCCCCAAGCCATTCGGCACCCCTGTCAGCTCTCCCAGGACGAGATAGACCCGGGAGATCCCCAGACACAGCCCTCGTCAATGCTCCAGGCAAGCTCCATGTTGGGTGCGGCCTTATCCAAAATTTGCAAATCCGTGCCGAACGCGGAAGCACGGTCGAGCCATTTGTCCAGATAGGACTGAAGATTTTTTGTGGCCCGGGCATGGGCCAGGGTTGTCCCGCACATGTCCAGTCTGTCCGCAAGCAGGGGCATTTTTTGGTCTTCAAAACCTGTTCCTCCGCCGAGGGAAACGCCATAACCTGTTGAAATTCCGGAGGCAGATATCGAGGCTTCGGGCTTTTTGAATAAATCCGGAATCCCAGTTCGACTGATAGGGGTCCAGGCTGGGGGAAGGTTTGGTCTAGTTGACGGGCCATGCTCACGTGGTCCTTGAGACCCTTTGTTGTAAAGAATCCGAGCATCTCGAATCTCACCCGCCCTGCGTCTTTTCGGATGCGACCACGGCATGCCCCCCGAATTCCCGCCTCAGAGCCGCAATCACGCGGTCCGAAAAGGAATCGTCGTCCCTGGATCGAAATCGGTTCATCAGCGACAGCGTGATGACCGGGGCCGGGACCCCGGTCTCGATGGCCTGGTTGACGGTCCAGCGGCCTTCGCCGGAATCCTCCACAACCCCGCGGATGCCGGTGAGCTTCCCGTCTTTTGAAAACGCCTCCTCGGCGAGCTCCAGCAGCCAGGACCTCACCACGCTCCCCTGGTTCCAGAGATGGGACACCTCGCTGTAGTCGAGTGCATCGGCATAGGGGGACGCTTCGAGGATCTGAAAACCTTCGCCGTAGGCCTGCAGCATCCCGTACTCGATGCCGTTGTGGACCATCTTCACGAAGTGCCCCGCCCCCGTGGGCCCGCAGTAGAGATACCCTTCTTCAGGGGCCAGGGACTGAAACACGGGCTCCAAAGCCTGGGAGGCCTCCCGAGGACCGCCGATCATCAGGCAGTAACCCACCTTCAACCCCCAGATGCCGCCGCTGACGCCCACGTCCAAAAAACGGATCCCCTTTTCCGCCAGGGATTCGGCACGCCGGAGATCGTCCTTGTAATGGGTGTTCCCACCGTCGATGACGATGTCCCCGGGTGCGAGGATTTCCTCGAGCTCGAGCACGTGCTCGTCAATGGCGGGGCCGGCGGGGAGCATGATCCAGACCATCCTCGGCGGGCTCAGCTTTCGAGCAACCTCATCGAGCGAGTAGGCTGCGATCGCCCCTTCCCGTGCAATCTCTTCCGTCTTCTGCGGGGTCCGGTTGTAAGCCACAACCTCATGGCCGCATTGAAGAAGCCGCCTTGCCATATTCATCCCCATTCGCCCCAGTCCGATCATTGCAATTCTCACGATCCTTCTCCTTTTTCTGGAATGCTATTCACGAGTCGATTGGATCTTTCCGCCGATTCACATAACTGGATGGACAAAATCACGTCCGATGAAGACGGATCAACAGGTGACCACAGCCACCTTGTAATCTTTTCCTTCCCAGGCACCACGGTCCGGCCAGAAGAACGTAAAGCGGATCGGGGCCTTCTGTCCTTTTCCAATGGGAACGTCCACAAACCCTATGCCAAGGCCGCTCGGGGACGATTCGGACTCTCGGGTCTTCCACTCATCGTCCGTCCAGACCATTCGAAACGCTCTGGGATTCTGGACCCTGAGCACCTTTCCGGGTTGAATGGCGCGCAGCTTCCGCACGGGCTTCCACACTTCAAGGTCTTTCCGGCCCAAGGAGCGATGATACCTGTCGGCCACAATGTGAATCAGGTCGAAAACCCGTCCGTCGTGAACAGAGCGAAGCAGCTTGATGTACTCCGCATGGGCCCAGCAGAGCGGCATGGCGGATCCGGTCGGGCGGCCAAGCCGCATGTGGTCCCGGTCCGGTTCGCCCCAGACCTGTTCGGGGAGCATGCCGCCGGCCGAGGCAAAGCCCTCGATGGCCTCGAGAAAGACGGCGGTCTCCTCCCGGCCTCGCGTCCGCGCGAAGTCCGCTGCGCAGATGAGGGCCGCCACGCGAGGATCACCGGGAACGCGACTTCGTCCAGTTGAATGCCGCCCCAGTAAGGGCTGCCGTCGATCCAGAAGTTCTGGGGAAAGCCCCCGTCCGGGCGCTGGGAACAGGCAAGATAGACGAGGGCGCGGCGCGGCGTGTCTGTGTCTCCGCAGGCCAGCAGGGCCGAGACCGTGTTGACCATGTCCCGCGTCCAGACCAGATGGTATCCACCCAGGTCTTCGTCGCCTTTTGACTCGCCCCACGGGATGCTCGCCGAGGCGATAAAGGCGCCGGGGTAGGTCTTGTCCTCGTGGGAAACCAGGACGGAGTGGCTGATGGAATACAACCGTCCTCCGTCCGGGGCGTGTCTTCCCAGGGGAAGGATGCCTTTCCCGGGTCTCTGCCACTGTTGAACGAAATCGTCCCTCTGAGAAGAAAAGGGCTCGGAAAGGACCTGCTTCAAGGAGGTCACGGCGGCATGAAACGCATCGCCGAAAGAAACGGCCACGGTGAACTCGGCGTCGTTGGACAGGTCGACCTGTCCCGTGACCGCGATATTGCCGTCGAGCGCTTCATCGAACGACCCATCCATCCGGTAATTGTCGTGTAGATCCTGCCAGCCGTCGCTGTACCCGACGAACCCGCAGGAGGTTCGAAGAAAACCCGGGTTCGTCCCGAGGGCGAGGAACGTGTTGCCTTTCCATGCGACGAGCAACTCCCTTCCGGCGACCGTTTGCGTTCTCGCGGAATTGCCTCCGCCGCCGATGCCCAGGTGCGGGGCGAGCAGGACATAGACCTGGAGGCGGGACAACAGGTCTTCGTCGGCCTCGATCTTGGTTTGAATCAGGAGGCACGCATCATGCGGAGTGCAGATGATGTCCTTGTGGATGTGGTAAAGGCCGCCCGGAGCAGAGCTTCGGATGCAGTATCCGAGCGCCGCTCCCTCCACGCAGTGGATATCTCCCTTCAAGTCGCGTTTCTCTTCGTGGAAGAAGGTCTCACCGTCCGTGATGAGGAACTCCAGATCCCTGGTCTGGGGATGGTCGATGGTCGGGTAGTAGATTTCGTTCACGATCCCGTGGGATACGGTAAACCAGACGCGGCTCGACCTGGAGTAGGCTGTACCCACAGCCTCCTTGGTGCTCGAGGACCACTTCGGCTCGATACCGGGCCGGCCGAAGGCCTCCCAACTGTTCCCTCCGTTTTTCATCCTGTCTTGTCCCCGCAATCAGGATCGCCGCCGGTTAGGTTTTCTCTGAGACGTTCGGATGGTTGGTCGCCTCAACCAGCATACCAAAAAAAGTCTCATTCTCCTTCTCCCGACCCGCACGCCCTCCCTTTGAGATGAAAGAAGAAGCTCAGACCCTTCTTCACCTTGCCGTTCAGGACACCAACCCACCCACTCAGTAATTCGCCTGCTTGGGATCCCAGAATCGGCACCCCGATGGGCTTTTCATTCGTGTCCAGGAGCATCTTGATCTTCCCGACCGGTTCACCTTCTGCAAGGCTCCTGTCGTTGTCTTCAAAAACCTCCGTAAAGACCGTGTACTCAATACCGGCCTCCTGGCCGTCTTTTCGTTCATTCAGATGCCGAAAAGTTCGGGGTGTCGTTGATGAACGCTTCCGTCATCTCCGTGAGCTGCCGTTCCAGCACCTCTCCCCGTTGGGTTCCGCCTCAGGGGGGCAGCTCTTAGATGCACAGTTCACCGCAAAATGAATCCGTGGATCCCTGAACCGGGGCCGGAGGATGTCGTTTTCGATGTTGTAAAGGGTGATGACCTCTCCGCCTATCCGGACAATTCTCTTTTTCCAGGGGCTCTTGAACAGGCGGCCGAATTTTTGAAACCCTGATAGTCCACCAGGCCGTTGTCGACATATTTCTCGAGCAATTCAGCATACAGATGATTATCCACTGAGGCCCTAGACCCAGTCGGCACTGCAAAGCCCAGAACTCCGCAAATAAAAAAAAGAAATAAAACAGGCATGATCGATATTTGATCGTTCATCATAGGCGACATTCTCAACATGTGCAACCTTCCCGGCCTTCACGCAAATTTCCAGGGGAGAGCATCTTCATTAAGCGATTGTTGTTAGCACCTGACAAATTCTTACAAACGAACGGAATCATGACCTCCCTGTTTACTTTCTCCGAGGCTGTAATAGGAGCTTTTTTCTACTCTTTCTTTGTAAATAGTTTGCCGGTGCCACTCGGCAGCCATCATGATCGTTGTGCCAGTGAAATCTTCCAGGCTGTACTGGCAGAGTAAGAGCCCTTTTTCCAGAGGAGACATAAGTGAACGATTGCTCCAGAGAGCTTAGGGCCCCCGCTCCCCAGCCTTTTCAAACGGTCCAGATCATGTCGCCCAGCACTCTGAATTCATGGGCTTTCGCTGCAAAATCTCCCAAGTACCGCGTCATTTCCTCTGGAGAACTCATGCCTGCACTCACACTTAATCGTTCACTCTTGAGCCAATTCCCGACGGGGTGCCCCTGTCGTTCCACGTCCTCGAAGAGTTCCGAACTTCTTTCAGGAGGCATCACCACAAGCAACACCGCACCCTTTTCTCTCCTAGAACTAACAGCTTCAGCCTGTTATCTCGCGAATCACGAAGCAGATTCTCCAGATCTTTTATGTAGAAACGTCTCTCTCGCTTTCCGCCTATCCTGAAACATTTCAATCTTCTCGCATTCGTCCATCTTCTTATGATCATTTCAGAGACATTTAAAAACTGTACAGCATCCTTTATATCCAATAAACACTTCATTAAAAGTATTTTATCTGCTTTTATATAAAAATGTACATACTTTACTTGTTTATGCCTGGTCCAGAGCAATCAGGAGAAAAGCCCCTGTCTTCTTTATCGATTCATCTTCTTCCTCGATACATCTTTCTCTCACGGCTTTCAGAATCCACCCTCCTTCCATTTCGAGACGAAACCCACTGGAGAGAACCAGCTTTTCAGGCCTTCGTCGTCTCCGGCTGCATCCTCCGGCGCCTTTTCTGGATAGTCCTCGAGAAAAGGACCAGCCGGCGCAACCAGAAGCTCCAGCGCCGCCAGGAGCACTCGGCGCTGAAGTCCTGGATTCCCGGGCCCCCAGATGCCCACTCTATACTCTCGGATCAGGCTGATTTGGCTGGTATGGATGCCTTTTTCCTCCAAGTAATGTACAAGCGCACCCTTGGCGCGCGTACAAAAAGGTCAGACAGGAACCAAAAGGGCCCCGTCGATCCCCTCCGTCCCCGATTGATGCTGCGGGAGGGCTTCTCCACACCGAGGGAGCCTCTCTGAAGGGCTCCCTCGGCTGACCTGTACAGTTGACAACTATTCTGACACTGGGGGGTGAGTTACAAGCGTGGCATTCGGGAAGTCTTTCTCGTTGGTCAGCTCCGGCATTCTCACCAACCGCGACAGCCTGCTGGAGAATCTGGTGTTCACCGCGCTGCGCCGGGTGACTCCGGAAATCTCTTACCTCAAGACAAAGGCTGGCCGGGAGGTGGATCTTGTCGCGCTCCTGCCGACAGCGTCCGCTGACGAACGAACCTTACTGCTGATCCAGGTCTGCGCCTCGCCGGCCGATCCCCGCGTCAAGCAGAGCGTGGTACGTTCCCTCTCCGAAGCCATGGTCGAGCTGGCGATGGCGGACGGGACCATTATCACCTGGCGGACCAATGAAAACATCCCCGTGGGCTTCGGCACCATCCAGGTGCCGGTCTGGCGGTTTCTGTTGGAGATGGAGCAGCGAACTTAAAATAGCGGGTCATCTTATTTCAGGTACGTGCCGTTTCCTAAAATACTCTGTCGCGTCACATCACGCCGAGAATCCACCCTTGCATGGACAAAACGCTATCTACTCGATCACGGAGTTCCGCTGCAATGCTGCCGATCATGGTTGCAGTAACAGCTTCCGTGTTTTCAAGATCCCAAGAGTCGACGTACTCGGCAGGGTCTTCGAAGATTTCCACCAGATGAGCACGAACTCCTCGTAGCCATTCATCCTCGGTTTTGAAACGGCTGGTCATTGCGCCGAGTTCGGCTTTCAGGGTATCCGAGACTTGAGAGGCTCTGACAACGACGCCCCAAGCCATTTCAGTCAAATCGTCGGTGTCCATAAAGCCAATTCCTGAATAGGGTTGAACCTCCTTGGTCGGTACTTGATCGCGGAGCCGGGCATGTCACAAGTCGTGTCGCGAGCTTGTCGCAAGTTCACCCCCCTAAGTCATCCCTCAAGTCCGCCCCCAAGATGTCGCAGCTTTTGTCATAGCTCTGTCACAGCTCGGTGTCACAGCTTGTCATAGCTCGGCCAACATGTAATGCCGGGTCGGGTCGGTCGCTCCCGCGCCAACTTCAACGAGCAGATTCTTGTCCAGCATTCCCTTCAGGTCACGCTGCAGGCTGCGGCGGTTGATGGTCGGGCAGAGCGCCTCGAAATCCTGGATGGTCAGCTTGCCTTGACCATCTTCTGGGTTTCAAGGCCGGTAACGAAATAGTCGAGCCAGCCGGTCATGTCCATGCCGTTGTCGCGCACGCTCTGGATCGACTTGTAGAAGGTCGGCCGGTCGCGGTCGTAATTCGCTGGCTATCAATCAATAAATCGAAGTCGTTATCCAGTTTGAAAACCCTATCGCCCACCATCCTCAGCGCGTTCCCGCTTTGCCAAATCAAACGGCTTTTCAATACGCCCTTGAATTGGGTTGCTCGTCTTAATGCCGTGAGGTGTCCGCCGCGCTCCATTGCCGCTTTTCAATGGCTTCGATGTGTTCTAGCTGGGCCATGCCTACGCTTCCTCTCCAAAATACTCTTTATGCAGATCCTTGGCTTTGTCCCCCATACTGCGCAGCAGGCTCTCGATCTTTTCCAGCGCCAGCGGCGACGGCCTGGAGCGGTCGTTCTCCCATCGGTTTATCGTGGGGAAGGTCACCCCGAGCTTGGCCGCGAATTTTTCCTGAGTCAGCCCGGTAAGTTCCCGAAGCTGCCGGACCAGCCTCGCCATGCTGTGTTGCTTGTCCAATGGTTTTATCCTCTAAGAATCTTCTGCTTTGTTGGCGGTACCATTCATAACACCCGATTTATCACTTGATATATCATCTAAGGGGGTGCGAATGTCAAGCGCGACCTTGAAATCCTTACGGAAATTCCCGTGACCAACAATGGTCAACCTCATATTTGCCCCGACACATCCTGCTGCCACCCGGTATATAAGCCCCATGGAAGCCAGCGCGAAAAAATATCAGCCGATGCCCGACACTTTCTCCGTCTCTCCGGTAAGTAAGCGGGGAAGCAATCAGGATTCACAACGAGGAGCGACCGACCATGGACATCAACGACCTGTTTGACTTAAATCATGAAGAGTATCAATCGGTTTGCCGACGATATCGCCGAACAGCGGTTGCAGGAAAAGATACAGCAATCCGGGCGAGTTCCGCAGAATGGGGGTAACAATTCGGAGAATTTTGGAGCGAAAGAGGAAGGAGACCTAAACGAAAAAGCTTCCATTTTCAACCCTTCACTTTGTGCAAGTGATTTGTGTAAGGTCGAAAATTGGAAGCTTTGTGTAAAAAACTATAGTGATTTCAAGCAGTTGGTGGAGGGCTTTCCGCCGTCCAATAAATCCGTCTCACACCTTCTGGCAAATCTAAAAACATTTAATTACAACGACATACGATGCCTCGGGGAACCATTCTCCGAGTCCCTTGCAGGAAATCCCTTTCTCCTCATTTTCCCCAAACAGAGAATGGACGCGGGTTCGATTCCCATTTGCGTGCCTCTTGATGTGTTTACCATAAAAGTCCGGGTGCCGTCAGCCGGGCAGTTCCGTCCCCTGGTTCATGATTTCCAGATATCCGGCATAACTGAAAACCCGGTTGCGCTTGCGGGAAGTCAGTTCACGGACAATCCCCAACCGCTCCAAATGCTCCAGGGATTTATTGACCGTGGCCGGCGTGATGCCTGTTTTTTCCACCAACCAGTTAGAAGCCGTGATTGGACGACCCATCAGAGCCCGGTGCACCCGCAATGCTGATGCCGCCGCCCGGCCGAGGCCGCTGATTCGGTCACGGTCTTCATTGCCAAGGTCAACAAGCTGCCGGGCCGTATCTACTGCCTGTGTAGCGGTGACAATGACCGCCTCAGCGAAAAAATCAAGCCAGGATTCCCAGTTTCCGCTTAATCGAGTTTCATTGAGCAGCTCATAATAATATTGCCGGTGCGTTTTGAAATAGAGGCTCAGGTAGAGCATCGGCTCCCGAAGCATTTTTTGTTCACACAAGAGTAGCGTGATCAGCAAACGGCCAAGACGGCCATTACCATCCAAGAATGGATGGATGGTTTCAAACTGCACATGGGCCAATGCGGCTTTGAGCAGCGCAGGGGTGGCTTCCGGCTGGTCGTGCAGAAACAACTCCAACTTGCCCATGCAATCAAGCACATGCTCAGCCGGCGGTGGAACAAAGGCCGCATTGCCGGGTCTGGTGCCACCGATCCAGTTCTGGGTCCTTCGAAATTCACCGGGTGTCTGGTTGGAGCCCCGCCCCTTGGAAAGCAACACAGCATGCATTTCCTTGATCAGGCGCAAGGACAAGGGAAACCCCTCGGCCAGTCGCTTCAGCCCATAGTCCAGGGCGGCCACATAATTGCTGACCTCGCGGACATCATCCAGCGGCACACCGGGCTCCATATCCAGTTCAAATAACAGGAGGTCGGAAAGTGATGACTGCGTGCCCTCGATCATGGAGGAGAGCACCGCCTCCTTGCGAACATACATGTAAAGGAACAAAGAAATATCCGGAAGGAAGGTCGATATGCTGTCCAGCCTTCCGAGAGCGAGTAGCGCCTGGTCGAACTTGCCGCGCAATTCCGGGGTCCAGTCAATGGACGGATTCGGTTGCAGTGGTGCGGGGACAAAGGCTTTGGCTTTCTCGCCCACCGTTGATATCGTAACATATTGTCCCTGGAGTTCTCGCTTCATCGTTTGACCGTATCCTAAAATAAGATTCTCTTTTATTTTAACTTAGTGGCGAATTCTAAAATAACAGAGAATGAAATAGGAGTCAAACGATTTGGCTAAAATAGCGATCCCGGTTATTTTATCTTAGGTCGCTTTTCTAAAATAAGACACATAGGGAAATGAGTAAATTCCGGTTCCCACACATTTCCCCGGACTCGCGTTGGACATGATTTCCCGATTCTCAAGCATATTTCATTTTCGAAAACCAAGTTCGATATAAATCGTGTCGTAACCGCCTTGTTCTCTGGAATTTTTACGATTCTCTTGAAATGGCATTCTCTCCGGGTTGGGAAATCCAAGAAAAATCCGTTTCCTTTTTTGGCCTTTTCTAAAAAGTTCGAAAACCTGTGTCGTATCATCCTTTTTTCGAACGTTCGTCCAACAGGGAGTGCTCTGTAAACCTTGTATTTACAGTTGGTTACAGGTTGTAAAATTTGTCTGTAGGTCTTGATTTGAGGAAATTGGAATTAATTTTACACTCCGATTTCTCGAAATTTTGGATTAGGACGAGGTTGCGTTAACGCAACAAGTGCTTTGGTGGAGGGCTTGCCGACTTCCGGTAAATTCGTCTCATACGCGCTGACACATCAAAAATCATTTGATTACAACGCCTTACGATGCTTCAAGACCGCATTCTCCGCGTCCCCTTGCGGGAAACCGTTTTCTCCACATTTTCCCCAAACAGAGAACGGACGTGGGTTCGATTCCCGTTTGCACATCAAACGCGGTGATATCGCAACCCAAGTCTGAAAGCCTCTATACATCTTCTTCATCTTTCTCTTCCAGCTGCTTGATCACCCGGTCAAAGTCGCTCTCGAAAAGGCGGTCCTGCACAATGCGGTACTTTTCAAATTCATCCCCGGCATGGGTCTTAGCCAGCTTGGCAGTCACCTTTCCGCTGTCCTGCAGAATCTCACGATCGTCAAATTCCAGAAACATATCCAACCGCCTGGCCCAGTCCTCCATGGTCATGGGGATTTTCCGCTTTGCGCGCTCCTCGGCCAGATCCAGATAGGCGTTGACGATACGTCCAAGTGATGCCAACTCATCCTTGGACAGATAGTTTTTGGCAACGAATACATCGGGTTTCACGATTTTGCCGTCTGGAGCCTTTTCCCATGAGGTAAGTCCCATGTTGGCTTTGGTGCTGTCCGCCCGTTGCATGATCAGTTCGGCCGCCGTATTGCCGTGGATAGCGAAATGCAGCTTGTTTTGGACCTTGGCAAAGAAAGCCTTGGTGGTTGGCGCATCCTTATTGTAATCGACGCTGGTGGCGTAAATGTCGGTGATTTTCTGGTAAAACCGACGCTCGCTGAGCCGGATCTCACGGATCTCTTCCAGGAGGCGCTCAAAGTAGTCCTCACCGAGGAACATCCCGTTTTCCATGCGCTTTTTGTCCAGCACATAGCCCTTGATGGCGAACTCGCGCAGAACCTGGGTGGCCCACTGGCGGAACTGCGTCGCCCGCACGGAATTGACCCGGTATCCCACCGAGATGATGACATCCAAATTATAGAAATTTGTGTTGTAGTTTTTGCCGTCGGAGGCAGTTATCCGGAATTTCCGGATAACTGAATCTTCTTGTAACTCTCCACTCTTAAAGATGTTTTTCAGGTGCTCATTAACGGTACGCACATCCACATCAAAGAGCTGAGCCATCAGCTTTTGGGACAGCCAGATGGTTTCATCCTCGTACCGGGCCTCGATACTCTGTTCGCCCGCCTGTCCGGTAAAAATCAGAAACTCAGCCGTACTGTTGCGTATCAGCTGTCTTCCTTTGTCCTTATCCTGGTTCATGATCCATCTCTCAGATATCAAATATCGCGCGGAACGTGCGCTTACTGCCCGGCACCCCTCGCTTCGGGCTGAGAAAAAGGCTTGTCTCAAGTCCCATCATGATTCCAGCGCCTCCCGCACTTTGACGGCCAGATCCTCTTTTGAGAACGGTTTCTGGATGAAGTTGACACCTTCGTCCAGGACGCCGTGGTGGGCGATGACGTTGGCGGTATAACCCGACATGAACAGGCACTTCAGACCGGGATAAAGGGACAAGATATTTTTCGCCAGGTCGCGTCCGTTCATTTCGGGCATCACCACGTCGGTCATGAGCAGGTGTATATCACCTGCATGCTCCGTCGCCAGGCGGATGGCCTCCCCCGGTGTGCCGGCTTCCAGCACGGTATATCCCTCCCGCTCGAGCATCATGGTGGTCATTTTCAGAATCGCCTGCTCGTCTTCCACCAGCAGGACCGTCTCGTGGCCACGCGCGCTCGGAATGCCCGGGCCCTTTTCCGGCAGCGGGGCCGACTTGGCCTTGTGACGCGGCAGGTAGATCTTGAAAGTTGTCCCCTGACCCGGCTCGCTGTAGACATTGATGAGACCTTTGTTTTGCTTGACCACGCCGTAGACCGTGGCCAGCCCCAGGCCGGTGCCTTTGCCCAGTTCCTTGGTCGTAAAAAAGGGCTCGAACACTTGTGCCAGCGTCTCGGCATCCATGCCGCAACCATTGTCACTCACGGCCAGCATTACATATTCTCCGGGCACAAAACCCGCATGAACCCTGCAGTAGTCCTCATCGAAAACGGTGTTGCCGGTTTCGATGGTCACTTTACCGACGTCGGCAATGGCGTCCCGGGCGTTGACGCACAGGTTGGCCAGCATTTGATCGACCTGGCCGGGATCGATTTTTACCGTCCACACCTTCCCGCCCGGAATCCAGGCCATATGGATGTCCTCGCCGATCAGCCGCTGCAGCATTTTGAGCATGCCTTGAACGGTCTTGTTGAGATCCAGCACCTTGGGGGCCACGGTCTGTTTGCGGGCAAAGGCCAGGAGTTGCCGGGTCAGGTCGGCCGAGCGCGCGCCGGCTTTTCGGATTTCCGTTAGGTCTGCATGAAACGGCTGATCCGGAGCCATATCTTCCAGGATC